>JAKSTQ010000001.1 GCA_024402475.1 Treponema sp.
TCTGCTCGCCAGTCGAGTTTTTGTCTTTTAACCGATAATGCGTTCAAAAAACTATAACACAAGCTGCATTACGTTTTGCACCGCAAAACAAATGCAAGGTCTGCTCGCCTGTCCAGTCTTTGTCTTTTAACCGATAATGCGAGCAGAAGATTCTTCCATAAAGTCATATTTTCTGTAATGAATACTCATCAAAAGCCCTACAGAAATCATGCCTGTCAAAAGTGAAGAACCACCATACGACAAAAAGATAAGCGGAATACCTGTAATCGGCATAAGCCCGATTGTCATTCCTACATTTACCAGAAAGTGGAAAAAGAACATGGCAAAAATTCCACATGCACAGTAATATCCATAATGATTATGAACATCCTTAATAATGTGGATAATGCGAATCATAAATACAAGATAAATCAAAAAGATGAACGTACAGCCTAAAAAGCCCCATTCCTCAGAAATAATACTGAAAATAAAGTCAGTAGATTTTTCCGGAACGAAATCGAACAAAGACTGTGTACCTTTCATGAATCCTTTGCCCCAAAGGCCACCGGAACCAATTGCAGTCATTGAGTTAATAATCTGCCAACCGGAATTCTTTGTATCAACATAAGGATTCAAAAATACAATAAGGCGGTTAACCTGGTAAGGCTTGAAAGTTTTTCCAATAACAATCGAAAAAAGCATTCCGAATGTAAGGATACCAAAAACATAACTAAGCCAGAAAAAACTCCTATTATTGGAATAAAAATATCTTCCCAGCAAACAGATCATAGTAAGTGCTATAAGACCGCTTGTAACAATAAGCCTTAAATTGCTGTTAGTAAAAATCTGTACAAAGGCAACAGGATGCTGAACAATAATTTCTTCCCAATAAGGCAGCATTGCAAAGATAACAGAGAACGCACCGCCAAACAGAACCATCATAATATATCGCAGCGGAATTCCGGCGGCAAAACACATAATAAGGTAAACAGGAATAAATACAGACGCAGTACCAAGGTCAGGCTGCATCAAAATAATTCCCACAGGAATCAAAAGAATTACCAGAGAAACAATAAATCTTTTTAACGGAGTTTCGTTATCCGTAATATTAAAATACCAGCCCAGAAAGAATATAAAAACAATCTTAGAAAATTCTGAAGGCTGAATACCAAAAATACCGATTTTAAGCCATGAACTTGCACCATTAGCTTCAAACCAGTCTTTAGCTTTCTGTTTTGAAATATGACTGACAATCGTAGGCATTGCAAGAACAATAAGAGCTGCAAGCATGAAAATTGCAATCCAGAAAATATATCGTTCAAGTTTGCGGTAATCATACCATGCAAACAAAATCATCAGAACAAGACCAATAAGTGCAAAGACAATCTGTCTTTTGTATTTTAAAGTAGTCATTTCACCATTGGAATTAAAGCTTGATGAATAAATAAAAAGAATTCCAATGATAGTAAGCGCAATCATTGTCAAAAGGAGAATGTAATCAATAACAGATAATATTTTTGTCTTCATATTCTCTCCTTAATCGACGCGTCCGCCAACAGCCCGCGTTATAGGCTGATTAACAAGCCATCTTAAACCAAGGGTATCTACAGCTTCATCAAAAGTCTGATTTGCAAAATATCCCTGCATTACAATATTGGTTGCCCAGGTAGCCCACCACTGCCAGGCGTTGCGGGCTTCAACAATAGCACTTACAACAATCATGTCTTCTGGATTTCCGTCATAAGGTGCATAAGACAAAAGCCATGAATGCCAGCTGTCTTTAAATCCTGTAACTTCTGCAGTACCAGTTTTTGCTGCAATAATAACACTTGGGTTACGCAAAGCATATTTTGCAGTACCGTCAGTTGTTACATAGCGCAAAGATTCTTTGACTTCTTTCCAGACAGCATGGTTTATATCATTATGATAAAGAACTTCAGGTTTGATTTCCCTGATAATTGAATTATCATTAGGATCACGAACTTCTTTTAGAACATGAGGTTTATAGATAGTACCTTCATTAACAACCATTGCCATAACATTTGCAACCTGTAAAGGTGTTGCTGTTGTAGCACCCTGTCCAATAGAAACAGCCATTGTATCACCGTCAAGCCAGGTTCTGTGAGAAGGAAGTCGTTCCCAGTAAACAGGATAATCCTTAGGGAACAAACCTTCTTCTTCACCAGGAAGATCAATTCCGGTTTTCTGACCATATCCGAACATGCGGGCATATTCTGTAATTTTTGTAATTCCAAGATGATCACGGCCTGCAATCCAGAAATAAATGTCGCAGGAATGTCCAAGTGCCTGACGCAGATTCAGCTTACCATGTCCAGGTTTTGGTTCCCAGCAGTGAAAAGACTGACCGCCGTATTCCATTTCGCCCTTACATTCAATTTTTTCATATCTTGAAAATTTGCCTTCATTAAGAAGACCGGTTTCCATAACAATTTTAAATGTCGAAGCCGGTGGATAAGTAGCTGCTATAGAACGGTTCATCAATGGCTGAGCGTCATTAGACAAAAGTTTGCTATATTCTTCAGAAAGATTTTCAGAGTTAAAGATGTTTGAGTTATAATAAGGATAAGAAACCATCGCAAGAACTTCACCAGTTGTAGGTTTAAGAACAACAATGGATCCAGAACGTTCTCCAAGTGCTTTTTCTGCAAGTGTCTGAACACGGGCATCAATTGTAAGAACCAGTTTCTTTCCCATTTCTGGAGGAACAATCTGAGGTTCAGTATTAAGATATCGTCCGTGACTGTCAACAAAACGGCTTTCATAACCGTCTTTTCCCTGCAACAGTTCATCGTACTGTTTTTCAATCCCGGTTTTTCCGATGATTGTATTTCGCTTATATCCTTTGTTTGACAAAAGGAAATATTCATTTTCATACATAATTCCTACATAGCCGAGAATATGAGAAAATGAATTGGATTCAATATAGTTTCTTAA
The DNA here is from genome assembly GCA_024402475.1 of Treponema sp. Lineage (GTDB taxonomy): Bacteria > Spirochaetota > Spirochaetia > Treponematales > Treponemataceae > Treponema_D. The sequence goes on from JAKSTQ010000001.1 coordinate 2,935, forward strand.
AGGCTTGTTAACCCATTTTACGCCAGGCAGGTCGTTAATATTTTCTGCAATATTTGAAACAATCGAAAAAGGAACATTCTTTTTAATCTGATGAATCTTAAACTTTGTTCTTTCTTTTTCTGGAATGATTTTATCGATTGCAGCTTTTTTTATTCCAAGGAAATCAGCAAGCTTTGCGGCAACAGTATCATAATCACCTTCTGGAATTTCACCAGGATTCATTAATACAGAGAATGAGTCAGTATTAATGACCAGCGGAGAGTTATTGTTTCTGTCATAGATTTCACCGCGCTGAGCCGGAATTACAGTCAAACGGGTTGTAATTTCTGTTGATGCAATCTTGTAGTCAGAACCTTTAACAACCTGCATCAAAAAAAGTCTAAGTATAAAAATAGAAAACATTATAACCGCAGAAGCTATAAGTACTCCTGTTACAATATTCTTGTCGCGTTTAACCTGTTTTCCTCTAAAATAATCAGCCATTCCCCACCCTCAGTTAAAAATTAAATCCGCTGATTTTTATCAATAATAATAAAGTTAGAAAAACAATCCAGCAATTTGAATATTACCGGTGTAAGTAAAGAGTTCAAGATAAGTTCAACGAGGAACACCAGAGAAAAAACATTATAACTGTTTACAAAGTTCGGATAGAAAAGAGAAACAAGATAAACCATAAGTGCTTTTGCAAGCGTTGCAATACATCCAAAAAGCATTGTTACAAAAACAGATTTAAGGTTGATCATCTTTTTAAGATAACCTGTAAAATAACCAAGTACAGTTCTGATAAGACTGTTAAATCCGAAAGGTGCTCCGCCTAAAAAGTCAAGAACAAGCCCTGACATAAAGCCCATTGTTTCGCCCTGAGTTCTTCCGTTGTAAATTGAAAAGTACATTGTACAGATCAATACAATATCCGGAATTGCAGGAAGAAACATGATATTTGAAAGAATCGAAGTTTCAAGCAGAACGCCGATAAAAAGAATCAATGCACAGAACAGATAAGATACTATCATTTTTTCTCTTCTCCTTCTGCCTTGTAGTCTTTCATAGAAACAATGATTACATTTTCAAGTTTAGAAAAATCAATTACAGGAATGATTTCAATGTTAAGGTTATTGTCGTAGCTGACAACCGATACTTTTGAAATTGTTCCAATTGGAATATCCTTAAGATAGTTTTCGTTTTCACCTGATGTTACAACAAGTTCACCGTACTTCAATTCTTCGATTGACTTACGCTTAATATGCTTTAACATAAGAGGAACATCTTCCGAACCGTTACCGCTGATAAGTCCCAGGTTACGGGTATTCTGTACGCGTGCAGAAACAGAACAGTTAAAATCATAAATAGGCATAATCTGACAGGTACCGTAACCAACAGTAACAACCTTTCCTACAACACCAACAGTTCCGTGCTGTACAGAAATTACAGGCATGTTCTTTTTAACGCCATCCTTGCTTCCTTTATTTACAACAATTGTAGCATGAAGGTTATCAGCACCACGAGAAATAATATTAGCAGGAATTGTTTTGTTGACAAGACTTTCAGAAAAACCAAGAAGTTCCTTTAAGCGTTCATTTTCTTTTCTGATAGATGCATTAGTACGCTGCATATATTCATAGTCAGCAAGTTTTTCAAGCAATGCATCATATTCGCGGCTTAAAGTCGTAAGTTTTTTGATTGCACCAACAGTATCAGTTACATAACCGGTTACTGCTGCAATGCCTTTCTCAACAGTTGAACAGATTGTAAAACCGATCTGTTTAAAGTTAAGTACAAATCCGCCTGCATTAAAAGACATCATTACGGCTGCAGCAACGAGATATACTACAAAGAAAATTTCTGGGAGACGAATTGAAATTTTAAACTTGTTTCGGTTTTTCATCTGAATTAGTTCAAGTTATCGTAAACTGCTCTGTCTGTAGACATATCTTTGAACAATTCGAATGCTTCACCAGCACCAAGAGCAACACATGCAAGAGGATTTTCAGCAAGAATAACAGGTACTTTTGCTTCCTGAGAAACAAGTGTTGTAAGGCCTTTAAGCATTGATCCACCGCCTGTCATTACGATACCGCGTTCAACGATATCGGCTGCAAGCTCTGGTGGAGTATGTTTAAGTGTATTTTTGATTTCATCAATAATCTGACTTACTGGTTCTTTAAGAGCTTCACGGATATCAGCAGAATCAATTTCAAGACGGCGTGGAAGACCACTAGTAGCATCACGTCCTTTAATTTCCATCTTTTCAATGTTCTTGTTAGGACATACGTTACCAATTTCGATCTTAAGTTTTTCTGCCATCTGCTGACCGATGATAAGGTGATGATGATTCTCGATATATTTAACGATTGTTTCGTCGAACTTGTTACCACCAACGCGGATAGAAGATGTAATAACCATACCGCCAAGAGAAATTACAGAAATTTCAGCAGTACCACCACCAATATCACATACCATGTGACCAGCAGGTTCATGAATAGGAATTTTTGCACCGATAGCAGCAGCAAGGCTTTCTGGAATTACTTCAACTTCTTTTGCACCTGCTTTAAGGGCAGCTTCGATAACAGCACGGCGTTCAACTTCTGTAATACAAGAAGGAATACCAATCTTCATACGGGTTGTGTTAAAAATTCTGTGTTTTGGAAGAATCTTATTAATAAAGTATTTGATCATTCTTTCGCAGGAATCAATATCTGCGATTACACCGTCGGCAAGCGGACGAGTTGCTGTAATGTTAGTTGGAGTTCTCCAGAGCATTCTTTTAGCTTCTGCACCAACTGCAACAACAGTGTTAGTTCCTTTTTCAACTGCAACAACTGAAGGTTCGTCAATTACGATACCCTTTCCACGTACATAAATAAGTGTGTTACAAGTTCCTAAATCAATACCAATATCAGTTACAAAATTATTAAATAACATGATTCCCCCATCTACTTTATATCATAATTCTATTTTAATCATTTTTCAACATATATATATGTTAATGATAGATTTTTTTCATTGCTTTTTCATGATTTATATCAATTTTTAAGGTATTTCTGTATTCGGCTCTGGCTTTTACTTTATCACCCTGATGTTCATAAATTTCTCCCATATAATAATGAGCATCTGCAATATTGTTATCAAGGCTCAATACCGATAAAAACTCTTTTTCGGCCTGATCAGTGTCATTATCATCAAGATAAATCTGTCCAAGCAGGATACTTGCACGAATCATAAGTGCATTATCTTTTGTATTGTTTCTAACCTGAAAAAGATACTGTTTTGCAGCTGAAAGATTCTTCTGTTTGTAATACTGTTCTGCAATAGAAAGCAAAAGCGAATCCGATTCACGCACAAGAAGGGCCTCGCTGAAGGCGCGGATGCTTTCATATGTCATGCCAAGATTTGCATAACTCAAACCAAGATATTCAGGAATGTCGTCAGCTTTATATCCGGCAGATCTTGCAGCCTCAAGGTATTTAACTGCAAGGTCAGCATAGTAATAATATGAACAGATTGTATTCTTAAAATAATAAGCTTTCCCGAGAATATAAGAAATCTGAGGAATTGTTTTCTGTTTTGAATCCTGCAATGCAATTCGCAGACATCTGATTGATTCGTCAATATAAGAATGAGCACTGTCACTTTCTGTCTGAGAAACAGCAAGGTAGAATGCAGAATATCCGCGGTATGTAAGGATTGTGTTATTAGACATGTTTTTTTCAAGAAGAATGGAACTTACGTCATAAACGCTCTGATAATCAAATTCAGCCCATTTATCCTGAAGCATCGTAATAGAAGGTGTATTGTGAATTCTGTAAGAAACTTTTTTTACGGTAAAAATTGTAGCAGCAGTCAAAACCGCAAGTCCGGCTGCAATAATAGAAACTATGGGAATTAATTTACTTTTGCGTTTTACGAGAGAACTGTTTTCGTCAGTTTTATTCATAGATCCCCACCCATATAAAAAAAACAAAAAAGAGACTGTAAGCCGGGTTCTGTTCTGGACTGCTACAGAAAACCATAACAGTCCGCATAACCATCTATCCGAAATTCAGATTACCCTGAATCTTTAGCGATCTACCCGCAGTCATAAGCCCGGAAAAGCAAAACTGCATACTTGACCTTGCTCCAAATGAGGTTTACCAGCAATCTGTGTTACCACAAATCCGGTGGGCTCTTACCCCGCCTTTTCACCCTTACACCGTTTCCGATGCGGTTATTTTCTGTTGCACTTTCTGTCAGACCAGGGGTTATACTTAAAAAAGTAACTGCCCTGTTCTGCCCGGTTCTTATCCGGCATTTTTTCCGGTGGAGCCCGGACTTTGGCCTCCTGAACACTGTCAAATCATTTTGACCGTTCAGGCGGTTATATCTCTTCTTTGTTTATTTAACTAATTACTCTTCTTCAACGATGTCCTGTTCTTCTTCATCGTCTTCAGAATCTTCATCATCGTCTTCGTCGTCTTTTTCTTTGTCAGAATAGTCGCCGTCATCGCTGAAGCGTTTGTTGTCTTCGCTATAACTTTCTCTGTCTTCGTCATAGCTTTCGCTGTCAGAAGCATAACGGTCCATTTCTTCTTCGTAGTGCTTTGTTTCTTCTTCTGTTTCTTCAAACTGAAGTTCATCTGGATCAACGAGGAAGAAGTCAACTTCGCCTTCCTGAGCCTGTTCGTAATAAAGGATACGAGAACAGTACGGACAGAAAAGAATCTTTTCACCTTCACGAACTTCGTTTGCAAACTGTGCAGGAAGAATCATATGACATCCGTCACAAACTGTTCCCTTAACAGCAACGATACCCTTAGAGTTACGCTGAATGATTCTCTGGAATTTATATACAACTTCCTGATCAAGTCCTTCAGAAACTGATTCTTCTTTCTTAGAAAGTTTATCAAGCTGTTTCTTGTATTTATCAAGCTGCTTGTTGATAGAAGCTTTTCTTCCGTTAAGATCGTTTTCAGAATCTTTAATGTAACCTTCATCCATTTTGAGGTCTTCAGAAAGTTCGCTGCAGCGTTTCTTTTCTTTATCAAGGTCTTTTCTTACAGCTTCTTCTTTTGCAGTAGCTTCTGTAATCTGTTTATCGAGTGCTTCATATTCGCGGTGTGTAGAAATGTTATCCATTCCTTTTTCACCTTCTTCACGAAGTTTTACAGCATCCTGGAGTTCTGCAGTAAGGGCAGCAACTTTTTCTTTGCATTCTTCATAAACTGCATTTTTTTCGAGGTATTCCTTTTTCTGACGGGCAAGGAGTGTTTCCTGTGCCTCAAGTTCTTTAGGAGACTCTTTGATTGAGTTCTCGATTTCGTATTTTTCTGAAAGAATATCCTGAAGGGATTTAAGTTTGTCAAAAACTTCTGACATCTGCATAATAAAAAAACCTCTTTTTATGGGTGTATTTGTTAACTATATAGTAAAAAGCAAGTTATGTCTATTATGGCATAACCTGCATTTTTTCTGGTTTAGATTTCGATGTAATCTCTTAAACCGCTGGCACGACGAGGGTGACGCAGACGGCGCAGAGCCTTAGCTTCGATCTGACGGATTCGTTCACGGGTAACATTGAAGTAAAGACCAACTTCTTCCAGTGTAAGTGAATAACCGTCATCAAGACCAAAACGCATCTTAAGAACTTCCTGTTCACGAGGCGGCAAAGTAGAAAGTACCTGATCCAGATGTTCCTTGAGCAAAGTATATGCTGTCTGGATTGCTGGATTTTCTACTTCCTTGTCTTCGATAAAATCGCCGAGAGAAGAATCTTCTTCTTCACCGATAGGAGTTTCAAGAGAAATTGGCTCACGGGCAACATTCTTAACCTGCTTAACTCTTGCAACAGGCCATCCAAGGTTCTGTGCAATTTCTTCGTCGGTTGGTTCACGGCCAAGTTTCTGCATGAGCTGACGGCTTTCGCGGACAACTTTATTAATCTGTTCAATCATGTGAACAGGAACGCGGATTGTTCGTGCCTGATCAGAAATTGAACGGGTAATTGCCTGGCGAATCCACCATGTAGCATATGTAGAAAATTTGTAACCCTTGCGGTATTCAAATTTTTCAACAGCCTTAATAAGACCGATATTTCCTTCCTGAACAAGATCAAAGAACTGAAGACCACGGTTTGTATATTTTTTAGCAATAGAAACAACAAGACGAAGGTTTGATTCAATAAGCTTGTCTTTTGCTTTCTTGAGCATGATTCCGCCGCGTTCGATTTCTTTTGCCATTTCCTGGATTTCTTCGATTGTATTTTCAAAGTCAAATTCAATCTTTGCAAGTTCACGGTCAATCTTCTGGATTTCTGTAAATACTTCGCGGATTTCTTCTGACTTCATTCCAAGTTCTTTTTCGAGCTTAATACGGTCTACTGTCTTTGAAAGTTTGCGACCAAGACCACGCAGCTGTGCAGAATCAGAAATTCTAAGTTCCTTAAGTTTCTTTTCTTTAATACGGTGGAAGTTAACGATTGCTCTTGTAACATCCTGGAATTTTCCGCTGAAAGTATCAATTTCTTCTGAAAGAAGATCTGCATTCTGAAGCTGAGGAATAATCTTTTTACGAAGCTTAATGATTTCTGCGTTTTCAAAAACTGAATAATTCTGTTCAATTTCTGAAAGGCTTGATTTAAGCTGCTTGTACTGCTTCATTTCTGGAAGTACAGGTTTAAGGTATTCTCCGTAAGCACTGCGAAGACGGCGTTTATCTGCCATTTCTTCGTTGATTTCCTTACGAGGACGACCATCATGAATATCAATTCTTGAAAAAGCTTTAGTTGCAATATTGATGAATTCAGGAAGAATAATACCAGAGCGCTTGATTACAGCCTTGATAATATTTTCACCTTCTTCCATTTTCTTAGAAAGAGTAACTTCTTCTTCTGCCTTAAGAAGGTCTGATTTACCGATTTCTCTGAGGTAAAGACGGATAGGATCATCACTTGCAGAATCTTTATCTGATTTTACAAGACGGCGTGATTTTTCTTTTTCTGCCTGTTCAGCAATCTTTGCGTCCTGATCCTGTTCAATTTCGTCATCGTCTTCTGCTTCCGGAATAACGTCATCTTCATCATCTTCTGAAAAATCAGGTTCTACTTCTGAACGAAGAGTAACTTTCTTTTCCAGCATAGAAAGGATTTCTTCCATTTTTGGAGAGTTTACGAAATCCTGTCCAAGGACGTCAGTTAATTCATCCCAGGTAATTTCTTTCTTGCCCTTAATAAAGGCTAATAATTTTTCTACTTCCGGATCAGTTGTCTGTTCTGACTGTGCTTTTGTTTCTTTTACTTGTTCTTTCTTTTTCATTTACTACTTTAACTGCTGGTCAATTTCCATCTTCTGCTGAATCATGCCCTCAAGCGTTTTCTGGTCATCAGGCGTTATAGGAAGGAATGTTCGTATTCTTTCCATTAACTTTTCACGCCGCCTTTCCAGACTGTTACGTTTGATCATCGCTATACTGTCCTGCACATACTCGCTGGCATTCTCGCCAAATTCCCGTGTCATGATAACCTTTGTAATCATTGCACGCACTTCTTCCTGCTGGCAGTGTTCCAGTACAGACTGAATCGTAAATTCCTGAGCTGCAAAGCATTCTTCAAGAATGATGAATAATTGTCGGGCCAGAGGATCTTCAAAATCGTTTACAGAAAGCTGGGATTGTAGAGTTGAAAATTGTTCCAGATTTGATATTACTGCCAGGATAGTACGCAATTCTGCGTTTAACTTTATATCCCGTATCACCGGAGTGCCATTATCAGGGCTTGATTTCTCTAACCTTTCCTGCGCCTGTGCTCGATTAAGATAATCTTTCTTTACGGCCTCCACTTTTGTATTAAAGACCTGAGCGAACTGCTCAAGTACTGCATCTTTCTGTGTGTACGAATTGATTGAGTCAACATAAGGAAAGAATTCTAAGGCGGCTTTTATTTTGCCCTCCGGAGAATCCTTGGAATACTTGGCTAATAATTTTGACAACAGAAAATCATTGTCTAATATAGCATGGTCAACGTATGTAGTCAAGGTTTGCGGCCCAAAATTCACCATAATTTCCGCAGGATCTTTTGCACCTTTGAGGATGATAACCTTTACAGTAAGATTCATTTTGCGGCACATGTAGATGGCTTTTTGAGTAGCAGTCTGACCTGCACCGTCTGAGTCAAAGGATAAAAGTACGGTATCTGCCCAGCGTGATACAAGTTTCAGCTGGTCTTCGGTGAATGCAGTTCCCAGCGGTGCAACTGCATAACCTATGCCGCACTGGTGGTAAGCAATTGCATCCATGTAGCCTTCACAAAGAATTACTTTTTTATTGTCAGAAATTGCTTTCTTTGCAAAATTGAATGCATACAGTGTTTCGCGTTTATGGTAATGTGCAAGTTCTCCGGAGTTAAGGTATTTTGGTTCCTGTCCCGGCTGCAAAGCTCTTCCGCCAAAAGCTACTACATCACCGTTTTTATCAAAAATCGGGAACATGAATCTTCCGCGGAAAAAGGCTGTATCCGGATACTTCTGATTAAAAAGCCCGGATTTTTTTAAGAATTCATCTGTATAATTTTTCTTTTTCAAAAAAGATTTAAGCCATCGGGGTTCTTCCGGAGAAAATCCCAGCTTGAATTTTTCTATTGTTTCAGGAGTAATCCCTCGTGCCGTAATGTATTCCAGAGCCGTTTTTCCCTGAGGTGTCTGTGTCAGAAGATAATTGAACATTGCAGCAGTACGGTTATACAGATCCTTCATTTCCTGCTTGGAATTGTCCCGTTCCTTATCTGCCTGTGAATAAGATCCCCTGTCATAAATAACTTCTATTCCATGTTTTTTTGCAATATGAAGAACTGCTTCAGGGAAAGTAAGATGATCTGCATCCATCACGAATTTAATTACATTTCCATGGGCATGACATCCAAAACAGTAAAAGAATTTATCATCTGCATTTACAGAAAAAGACGGCGTTTTTTCATTATGAAAAGGACAGCAGCCCCAGTACTGTCCGCCTTTTTTTGTGAGAGTTACATATTCATTAACGATGCTGACGATGTCGGTATTGCTTACGGCATCAATTGTAGCTTTGGAAATCGAGCCTGCCATTACTCGCCTGCAGCTTTTTTAGTTCTGAATTCCTGTGTTGCCTTTTCGTGTGCTGCAAGAGTACTTGTAAAGGTGTGACGGCCTTTTGAAGCATCAGTCAAAGTAAAGTAAAGATAATCAGTATCGGCGCTGTTATAAACTGCATCAAGGGCAGTAAATCCCGGAGAACAGATTGGTGTTGGCGGGAGCCCTGCATATTTGTATGTGTTGTACGGGCTGTCATATTCAAGATCAGAAAAGAAGATACGGCCCGGATGAGGCTTTTTGCGGATTTCTGTAATGATGTATTCAACTGTTGCGCAGGATTCAAGTCCCATATTGATTTTGATACGGTTCTTAAAAACGCTTGCAATAAGAGGAGCTTCGCTTACATCACGATATTCTCGTTCTACAACAGAAGCAAGAACAAGCTGTTTATAAAGTGACTGTGTATCTTTAAGATCAGTATTCTTGATTTCAGAAAATTTCTTGAAGAAGGTTTTTACCATAAGTTCTGCACATTCACGAGGAGAAGAACCTTTTACAAAGTAATAGGTTTCAGGATACAAAAATCCTTCAAGTGAAGTCACTTGCTGTGTAAAACCATAAGGTTTCAAAATATCCATTGCTTCATGTGTGCAGACTTTAAGGAATTCCTTTGAATCGCAGATTTTTGCAGCTTCAAGGCGGGATGCAACTTTTGTAATTGTAAGGCCTTCAGGAATTGAAACACTGATCATCTGCTGTTTACCAGCAGAAACTTCTTCAAAAATTTCTCCAAGGTCCATTGCAGAATTTACATTGCAGAAACCTTTTTTGATTTTAAAAACTGATTCAGGTTTTCCTGTAATTATTTTTCCGATTTTTGGATTACGGGCAAAAAGATAAAAGATATCAGCATTTTTAATGATTCCGCTTTTTTTGAGCAAAGCAGCTGTCTGTCTTACTGTTGTTCCGCTTTCAATTTCAAAAGTCAGACCTTCTGCATTATCTGCATTGCTTACAGGGGAAGCTGCATTTTTAACAAACAGCCAGACACTGCAGACGGCTGCTATAATCAAAGCCGGAATAACGATTGCAACAATTCTTTTTGCCTTCATTTGTAACTCCAGAAAGTTTAACTTAAAGTTCGATTTCCTGGCCTTCTACTGCAAGCTTAACCTGCACTTTTCCGCCGGAAATATATGCGGCATACCATCTGGCTGCCTGAAGAATTGAATCAATCTTTTTGTCATCATAAGTAGGTTCATGATGGAAAAGATAGATTGTCTTGATATTCATTGAAACAGCAAAGTCAATCGCATAACAGAATGCAGAATGTCCCCACTTTTCTTTTTTGCTTGCTTCTTCAAGTGTATACTGTGAATCAAGGATTACAACGTCTGCATCTCTGAATACTTTGTCGATGTTTGCCTTGTTAAGGTTGTCGATATCAGTAAGTTCAACGTCAGTTGCATAAACGATTTTTTTGCCGTCTTCCACAAATGAATAAGAAAAAGAATCACCCGGATGGCTCATCATACAGCACTGAACTTCAATGCCGTCAATTTCATATTTCTGAGCAGGTTCAAGAGTGTGAAAATCAATGTTCTTTGTGAACGCGTTAAAATCAACAGGATACAGATTTGGTTTATCCATCTGCTTAACCAGATATTCCTTTGCTTTTTCAAAAGGTGAATAAATGTCAAAGTTCATGTCCGGATAATATGCATAATCAAAAAAAGGAAAACCCTGAATATGATCCCAGTGAAAATGTGAAAAGAAAACTGAATAATGTTTATCAGCAGGCGGCGGACAGTTCTTGCCCATCACGCGGATTCCTGAACCGGCGTCAAGAATTATCTGTTTACCTGATTTAGTTGTAAGCTGAACACAAGGAGTATTTCCGCCGATTGTACCGTAAAGCCACTGAGGTAAAGAAGAAATGAATTTCTGTCTTGCATCCAGTGATTCAAGGTCCTTTGGCGATATACGCTGAACTACTGCAGTGATTTTTGCCTGTATCTGTGCAGGTGTAAGAGGACTTGGAATTGACCCCCTGACACCCCAAAAATGGATATTCAATTCGCTCTCCAAAAAAACTTTTTTATATAATTGAAGGTTCCCTGGTTATAGGTTTGTTGTGGGCATATTCAATCTGCTGAATGCCGATTTCATCCTTTGACCAGTGTTTACCTTTATTGATTCCAGGGCAGTCTTTTGACATATCTTCCCAGGATTCTTTATTTTCGATAACCCATGTCCAAAATGGAAAAGTTGAACACTGTACGGGCCGAGCTCCATAGGCTTCGCAACCGGTTCCTGCTTTCCATAAAATGCAGTCGTAGTTCTTAAGTTCCTGTAAAGCAAGTGCTTCAAGTCCACCGTAATAACCAACCCATCTGCAATATTTGTCAATGAATTCCTGCTCACTGATTTTAAACCATTCACATAGACTTGTCAAATCCCTCTGGGACAGATAAACCACTCCGGGAGAAAGCCTGCAGCAGGAAGAACAGCGCTGGCATTCAAAATTAAGTCCGTTTTCAAAAAAGCAAGAATCCATAAAAACCTCAAAACAAAAAAAAAGACGTTAGAAGCATCAGCTTTTAACGTCCTGTTTCTGTGGGGAGTGAGGGACTCGAACCCCCGAACTCAGAGAGAAGAGATTTACAGTCTCCCGCAATTGCCACTATGCGAACTCCCCAAACTAAAGCCAACTCAGGGACTCGAACCCTGGACCCCGAGATTACAAATCACGTGCTCTACCAGCTGAGCTAAATTGGCGTGTTATGAAGTAAACTATATATGAATTATAAAATTTGGTCAAGTACAAAATACTAATTTTTTATAATTTTTTTGAAAATATTCCCTCCCGGACAAAATATAATTCTAAACATAAAATCTCTTAATGTCCGGGAGGGAATGTATTCAGTAAATCATAAGTTTTTGTACAAAGGCATATATTGAAATTTTGCAACATTTTTCCAGGTATAGTTTTCTTCTACAAAATTAGCTGCAAATTGAATGAGGTATCTGAACGCGTCGGAATTCTCACGTTTTTGTTCAATAAGGAAAGCAAGAACATCTGTAAGATTTTTTGGCGTATTCGGTTTATAAGTAAATCCCGTTTTGCGGTCAATGATTTTATTAAGTCCGCCGGTTGCATGGGCAACAGGAATAGTTCCGTAAATCTGCGCAATAAAATCTTCAAGACCGCATGGTTCAAAATCACTTGGATAAAGACTAAAGTCACCGCATGCAGTACAAAGTCTGCTGAATGCCTTATCATATCCCTTAAAATAAATTACCTGCCCTGGATATTTTTTTGCCTTTTCAATCATCAGTTCCTGAAGGTCTGCATTCCCCTGCCCGTTAATAATGAATTTTGCATCAGGATATTTTGGACAGATATCGTCCATTGACTGAGCAATTACAGGAATGCCTTTCTGGTGAACAAGACGGCCGTGGAACGAAATATATACATTACGGTCCGGATTATCCAGGTCAAAATCAAGATAGCCGTGGCGCACAATACTACCGTCGGGAATATATTTTTTGTACTCATCAGGAGTATTTTTGTCTGCATAATTTTTAAGGAACAAAGTGCGGCACTTATATTTTCCGTTAAGGTCAGCGCTGCGCGGATCATAGGAATATGGAAGCCCTGAAATTTCTGTAATTGCAGGATTATATCGGGCTGTATCAATTCCGTTTGTAATACCGATGATTTTTGTCCCGTTACGATGAAAAATTTCTGACAAACCGTCTGTGTTGGGATTTTCCGGATCAAGAAGTTCTTTTGCATAATCAACGGAAACGGTTGTCAGTGTGGAATAACGGCTTGCAAGCAGATATGGTTCACAGCGGTAACCGTTAAGGTTTTCCATAATGATGTCCATGCCAAGGCCTGTATGTTCTGCAGCCGACTGCGGGCTTGGAAATTCATGATGGTAAGCCGGCCCTGCATTATGAATGGAAACTACAATTTTTGTGTCTTTGTAAAAATCATCATACTGTGTTTTTGCGAATGCAGGCAAAGCTGCAGTACATGCATCATGACAGTGAATTATGTCCGGAGCAATTCCTGTAATTTTTCCGTACTGGCAGACAGCCTGTTCAAAAAGTGTATTCATGAACAGAGCATCTTTGTATCCCTGACCTAATGATGCATCTGGAAAGCGTTCAAGGTCTTTTGAATTGTAAACATAGATGTCTGATTTTTCGCTGAAGCAGTTATGGTCAGCAAAGATGAAATTAACGCCGTTTGACTGTGCCTGGCAAAAAGAAACTTTCTGGGTTGTGCCGCAGATATTTATGTCAGCATGAAGGTCTGGAATCTGGGAAAAATTTTCCAGTAAAGAACGGTCAGTGCAGCCATAAAGCGGAAGAAACATCGTAACCTGATTTGAAAGTTTTGCAAGTTCCTCAGAAAGTGAACAGACAACATTTTTTACGCCACCGGCTTCTGCAATTCCTGCATATTCCCTTGCGACCATCCAGATATTCATTAACTTACCCCACCCGGTTAAAACTTAATTGAATGAACTTATTGCCTTAAGGGTTTCGTTCATATCTTTGGAATTCTTCAGAAACTCAGAAAGTTCCGGATGTTCCTTTAGTACTTTTGCAAATGCTTCAAGTTTACGGAGGTTGCGGTTATTGGCAGCAATATCCTGTGCCTGAACAGATGCAAGTTCTTCAATTTTTCTGTCTACGATTGCATTATATTCTGAATAAGTTTTTTTGCAGTAACGGTAAAGTTCAGCATCAGGAAACTTTGTCTTTGAAATTCCAAATGAAACAACTTCAAGGCCGTCTTTAGTATTTTTAGTTTTTACATTTTCAGAAATTGCAGCAAAATCAAGTTTTTCAACTGAACTGTCATTTACAGCTTTTAAGATTTCATCCATTGCGCTGTTGATGATTTCTTCTGCCTGACTTTCATACCATTTGTCCAGGTCAGCACTTTCAGTAATTCTTGAGGCTTTTAGAAGTTCAACGATTTTAGACGAATCTGCTTTAACAGTAACTGAAAATTCTGCACTGTAATTAAAATCAGGATTATCCTTAAGCTGCTGTGAATAAAGTTTACCGGAAGGCAATTCCCCGGAAAGTACTTTTGTTGCGCTGTATGATTTAGCAGGAAATACTTTTACTGATGCATTTGTTGGTAAAAGGAATTCCCAGTTCCAGCAGAAAGTTCCTGCAGTAACAGGCTTACTGTTTACGCCGCCGGTTTTAGAAACAACAATTCCCACAGAATCTGAAGGAACGCGGAAATTTGTATAGCCAAGACCAAATACTGCTCCAGCTGCAAGAATTATAATGATTAATGACCAGATTACCTGAGCGCCTCTTTTTTTCATAAAATCCCCTTGACCCGTAAAAAAACAACGGCAATAATACTAATATGATACAGAATAATAAAAACGACTTCAAGTCAAAAATACTTACTAAAGATGAATCCTTAAGCTACCTTCTTTTTAAGATTACAATCCGTGTAGAACTGTATCTGTTCCTTTTAACAGGCGTATTGATTCTCTTTTATATATTTGGAAATTTTCAGGGAGTACTGGACCGTAACCAGAGAATTACGCTGAACCTGCTTTTCATAAGTTCAACTGCACTTATAATCTTTTCGCTTATCTGCATAGCACTGAATACAATTTCCTGGATTGCAGTTAAACGAAAAGCAGCAAAAGTTGCGATGTATTATTTTTTATTCCTTATTGCCCTGACTGTCAGCATTATTTCGATTCTTTTTTCCAGAAGCGTGCTTTTTCTTGCCAACGGGTTTTGATGCAGGAGCTGCAGGAACTGTATCCTTTGCCTTTTTAGGAATTTTAATCGACACACCGATATCCCTTAAAACACTGCGGATTGCAAATTCAAGTTCTGTTCGCTGAGGATTCATCGGAAGAACAAAATTACGGCATTCAGCCCATGTCTTAACGTAGATTTCTCCAACTGCAGATTCATGCTTTATTTCTTTCTGCCAGTCAGTAAGTGTAAGGATAAAATCTTTTATCAGGAACGAAAGTTTTTTGCCAAGACGAACTTCCTTGTCGCGGGCAATAAGTTCATCAAGCTCTTTAAGATGCATGAGATAACTTTTTTCAAACTCAGGATTATTGTACATCATTGCAGTAGCTGACGGCTGAAGATACATGTACAGATCAGTTGCAAGAGCTTCTGAAACAATTTCAAATGAATGAGAACTGTTGATAATCTTGAGCATTTCTTCTGTAAGGCGTGATGGACTTACAGGCGACAGAAGATGTGCACTGTGACGGATTTTTCTTCTTAATGCCCATGACATCTTGCAGTGTGTTGTTGCTGAATATTTTACTGCACGAAGCATGCGTACAGGATCTTCAACAAAGATTGTATTGATGTCAATTACAGGTTTTAAGATTCCCCGTCTGATATCATGAACACCGCCTACATAGTCAATAACATGTTCCTGCAGAGGATCATAGTACAAAGCATTAAGAGTAAAATCACGGCGCATTACATCTTCATCGATAGTACCAAAACTGTTTCCGACAGAACCTTCACTTGTTGAACGGAATGTGCTGACTTCAAAAATTTTCTGTCCAAAAATAACATGTACAAGACGGAATCTGCGGCCAATAATTCTTGAATTGCGGAAAATACGTTTGATTTTAGAAGGTGTTGCATCGGTTACAATATCAAAATCTTTTGGAGTATTGCCTACAATAAGATCACGAACTGCACCGCCAACAATATATGCTGTGTATCCGCATTCCTTAAGACGAGTAATTATTTTAATTGCATCTGGATCAATTTTGTATAAAGGGATGCCGTGTTCTTCTCTGGTATAAACCACGGCTTTTTTTACAGGACGGCCCTTAGCGTCCTTTCCGTATCTATATAACACAATAGAGGCATTCTACAAAAATTTTAACTGTGTATCAAGCATTGTGCAAATGACAAAGACCCCGTTTTTAACTGAAATTTCAGCTCCTTTACGGTTTTCTATAAATTCCGGTTTAACGCGGTTTGAAAGGCTTATGCACCCTGATTTACGAAACAGATCTGATTCCCAGACAAGTCCGGTGGATTTAATGTCGCGGAATTTTGCACGGTTTTTATATTTTGAATTGAATCTGTCAGGACGAATAACAGAAACCGGATCAGTTTCCTTGGCAGGCAGTATGTTCACTTTTTGTCCCTTTGTAAGCTTTGCAAGAATCTGCACAGAAGTTATCCAGAAATCCGGTGATATAGAAGTTGAAAATAAATCCCAGACAGCAAGCAGATGATCTGTTCTTCCGCCGTCACCGCCCGCTAAAGTTATACGGCCGCCTTCTGCAAGAATTTTATGTGCAAGAACAAGTGCAAGTTCAGTATCTGTAAAATCTTTGTCGCATGGGAAATTAAGGTTAACTGCGCTTTTATATTTTGCCAGCAGATTTTTGTCTTGAATTGAATCCATGTCTCCAAGAATATAATCAGGAGTAAAATCCGCCTGGTTAAAAAATTCATTATATTCATCAAGAGATTCAAGTCCGGAATCTGCAGCAATTACACAGTCAAAATTTTTTCCTTCAAAAAAAGTACATGCATCCTGAGGTTTTGCACACAGGCCGCCTGTAAAAACGAGAATACTGCTGTATTTAACTTTTTGAGTATTTATAGACGAGAACAAGTCCTTTGAATTATAATGAAAGTACATAAAAAGATTATAACATGAAACATATAAAAATTCCTGATTACTTAAAGAAAATGTCTCAGATATTTACTGATGCCGGATTTGACAGTCACCTTGTAGGTGGTGCTGTCCGTGATTCTATTATGGGAATTCCGGCTCACGACTATGATGTTGCAACAAACGCAACTCCACAGCAGGTAACTGATCTTTTTAAGAAAGTAATTCCCACAGGAATTGAACACGGAACTGTAACCGTTCTTTTTGCAGGTGAACAGATTGAAGTTACAACCTTCCGCACAGAAAGTGACTACTCAGACGGAAGACATCCTGACAAAGTTGAATATGCCGGAAAAATCGAAGAAGACTTAAGCCGCCGTGACTTTACGATGAACGCAATTGCAGCGCGTTTAAGTGACGGCGTTATTGTAGACCCTTATGGCGGACAGGATGACATTAAAGCAAAAGTAATCCGCACTGTAGGAATTCCAGGAGAACGGTTTATGGAAGACGGACTTAGGCCGATAAGAGCTCTCCGTTTTGCAGCCCAGTTGAAATTCTCTATCGAAGAAAATACTTACAAAGAAATTTTCAAACCTGAAATTCAAAACAAAATTCTTTCAATCTCAATTGAACGGTTCCATGATGAATTTGTCAAAATGCTTAAAAGTGAAAAACCAAGCGCCGGACTTAAGCTCATGGAAGAAACCGGGATCCTTAAACTTTTCATTCCGGAATTTGAAATCTGCCGTGGATGCATTCAGGGTGATGAACGCGGCTTTCATGACTTTGATGTTCTTGACCACCTTTTCTACGCATGTGACGGCGCTCCAAAAGATAATTCAATTGTACGCATTGCTGCCCTTTTTCATGACATCGGAAAGCCGGCAGTAAAACGCATTCTTGATGCACAGACAAAACAGGAAATCTCAAAAGATCCTTGCACACAGGCAGATTCAAACCAGATTTACACGTTTTATAATCACGAATCAGCCGGAACTGACATTACAGAAAAAATTATGAAACGCCTTAAGTTTTCAAATGATGAAATCAAGGCAGTAACACATCTTATTAAAGAACATATGTTCCATTATGAATCAAACTGGAGCGATGCTGCAGTCCGCCGTTTCATAATCCGCGCAGGATATGAAAACCTCAATGATCTTTTTGATCTTAGAGTTGCAGACATTTACGGAATGCATAACAATCCTGTAGCATTCAAAAATTCGCTGACAGTTGATAATTTAGTTGAATTAAAAGACAGAATTAAAGAAATATCTGATGCACAGAATGCTTTGAGTCTTAAAGACCTTAAAGTTAACGGCAAGGACTTAATGAATATTGGAATTCCTGCAGGTAAACAGATAGGTATAATTTTGAACAGACTTTTTGAAACTGTAATTGATTCTCCTGCCATGAATGACCGGGAAAAATTACTTGAAGTTGCGCAAAAATTAAAAGAAACAATCGGTTAACTGCCATAAAATGCAAAACCCGTTCTTTCAAAAAGAACGGGTTTTTTGTCGGATAAATAATTAAGATCTCAGATGATTTAATTAAATTTCCATGTTCATTACACGGCGAACTTCTTCAAGTGTCTTGATACCGATTTCACGTGCTTTCTGTGCACCATCAAGAAGAACCTGACGGATGTAAGCAGGATCAGCTTCAAGGCGTGCTCTTTCTGCGCGCAAAGGACGAAGTTTTTCATTAAGAGCTTCTGACAATGTTGACTTAAGCATACCGCCGCCGCCTTCTCCAATGCGGCTTGCAATCTGTGCAGGATCTTCACCAGTACAAAGAGAAATAAGCATAAGAAGGTTTGCAACTTCCGGACGGTTTACAGGATCGTATGTAATGTTGCGGTCAGCATCAGTCTTTGCTTTTTTGATTGCTTTTGCTGTTTCATCTTCTGACCAGGAAAGCATTACTGCATTGTTGCGTGACTTAGACATTTTCTGGCTTCCGTCAAGGCCAAGAATCATAGGTGTCTTTGAAAGAAGAGCCTGTGGTTCCGGGAATACAGGATCTTTACCCTGACAGAATTTATTGTTAAAGCGGCTTGCAATTGTGCGTGTCATTTCAAGGTGCGGAAGCTGATCTTTTCCGACAGGGACAACGTTTCCTTTACAGAAAAGAATGTCACATGCCTGATGAACAGGATAAGTGTACATTCCCGCATTTACATTTTTAAGACCTGCGTTTTCGATTTCTTCTTTTACAGTCGGGTTACGGCTGAGTTCGGCATTTGAAACAAGTGTCAAAAATGGAAGCATGAGCTGGTTACATTCAGGAACATAACTGTGAGGATAGATAACAACATCCTGTTTTGAAGGATCAATTCCTGCAGCAAGGTAATCAATTACAAGCTGTTTTGTATTCTGACTGATTTTGTCAAAAGCATCATGGTCTGTAAGAACCTGATAGTCAGCAATAAGAATCATTGTAGGAACGCCCATGTTTGCAAGGCGTACGCGATTCTGAAGTGAACCGAAATAATGCCCGATATGCAGCTGTCCTGTAGGACGGTCACCGGTAAGTACTCTGTATTTTTTTGGATTTACCTGAATGTCAGCTTCGATTTTACGGCTGCGTTCAAGGGCTGCCTCAAAACTCTTATTGATGTCTGAATATTCGATTTCTGCCATAACTTTCCTCAATTTTTATATAGATTTCGTTACTATATAAAAAATTCCCTAAACTGTAAACTGATTTATCTGTTTTCCGATTCCACTGATACTCTGTTCCATCTCAGCAGAAATATTTCTTAATGCTGAACCTGTTTCATTGATCTTCTTAGCACCATCAGACATTTCAGTCATACTGTCTTCCATTGCGCTTGTAGCATTCTGAAGATTTTTAACTTCTTCAAGGATAGCTTTGTTTCCTTCAGCCATTTCTTTTGAAGCAGTTCTGACTTCAAGCGTGCTGTCATTCATTGAGTGCAAAGCATTTGTGATCTGCTGAGAACCGATTGCCTGTTCTTCCATTGCGCCCTTGATCTGGTGAACAAGCTGTTCTGTTTCTGCAATCTTGCTTGTTACATCCTGGAACGCACGGCTTGATTTTTCTGAAGCATCAACCATTTCTTCAATGGCCTGACGGATATCATTAAGCTGTACACCGATTGTCTTTGACTGTTCTCCTGAAGTTTCAGAAAGTTTTCTGATTTCATCTGCAACAACTGAGAATCCTTTTCCGGCATCGCCTGCATGAGCGGCCTCAATAGCAGCATTCATAGCAAGAAGGTTTGTCTGCTCTGCAATGGCAGCAATTGCAAGGTTAGCCTCAACGAGAGTTTCACTCTGATCCCTGATGGAATCAATTCTGGCATTTGCATTTGATTGCAGAGTTGAACCTTCACGGACACTGTCAGCAAGACTTTCAAAGGATACAGTCATCTTATCTACAGAGCCGCTTACAGAATTGATGTTGCCTACCATTTCTTCAACTGCAGAGCTTGCTTCAGCTACACTGTTGCTCTGGTTTGCAATCATCTTTTCAAGGGAATCAATATTTGACGCAATTTCGTTTACAGCACCTGCTGTCTGAGTAACACTTGCTCCCTGTGTTACGATCTGATTGTTGATTGAATCAATATTAGCAATGATCTGATGGATAGCAGCGGCTGTATCTTCTGTACTTGCATTCAGGTTTTCACCGGCATTCTCAAGTGTACGGTTTGAAGACTGAATGTTCTGTACGATATTCTGAAGATTTGCAGCAAATCCATTGAATCCTTCAACAATATCACCGATTTCATCTTCTGTAGCTTTTGGAAGCCGTTTTGAAAGGTCTGCGTTTCCACTGCCGATTTCAACGATTGCATTCTTAACGCTCTTAAGAGGCTTGAAAAGAAGACTGCTGAGAATCATTCCAATAACTAATCCAAGAACAACAACAAATACAACGGCTAATACAATTGCAATTCTTATACCATGAAGATCGCGGTAAAAGAATACTGCAGGAACTACACAGAATACCGACCATGGAGCTGTTCTTCCAACAGGACGATAGCTTACAAGCATTTCCATATTGATGGACGGATCGGTAAATGATGCAGAGTTTGTGTTTCCTGCAACCAGATCCTGAATGACTCTTCCCATTTCGCTGTCAGGATCCATCTGGGTTCCTGTAGATCCATCGTCAACCTGTTCGTTGGCATTTGCAATTGTCATAGATGTATTTCTATTGATGATTGCAGGATGGAATCCGCCACCGATATCAATGTTTTTTACAACTTCTGTAATTCTGTCTCCGTAAAGGATTGCAACTACAACACCTGTAATTTCCTTTTCAGTATAGACAGGTACAGAATATATCTGAAGAACTTTCTTACCTACATCACTGTAGAAAGGATCACAGACAAATTCTTTTCCACTTATAGCTGCCTGAAAGTAATCTTTATTGGCAGAACTGTGGAATACCCCGGCAGCACTATAGCTGTTACCTTCCTTATTGTAATAAGAAATATTTTCATATTTTGATTTATCCCCGTTAACCATCTTATTCAGCTGGGTAACTTTTTCCTGCAGGGGAACACTTTGATCTTTAAGCATAGGCAGGTTAGCAATACAACGCAAAAGGTTGAATTCCTTTTCGTTCATTTCTTCGATCTGAAGTGCAACGCGTTCTGAAATTTCAGACAGATTAGTATTTACTGCTTTCTGAAGCGCTTTTGTAGAAGTTCTGTAGGCAACAATTCCAAGCATAATATTTGCGGCTACAGTTATTCCCAAAACCATGATAAGTATTTTAAAACGTAAGTTAACTCTCATCCCTATTTTTCCTCAAAAAAATAAAATTTCATTATTAATAAATTATAAATTAGGTAATTTCATTTGTAAAATAATTTTTTTTTGCATTTCAAGAAATTTTCATCCCCTTTTCTAATTTACTATTACTGATTATAATGCACGCCATGCAGACCAACAGCGTATCCCGATTTCTTGAATGGGTAGATTCATTCCTTAATTTTGAAAAACTTCCTCAAAAAAATATTTTCTGGCTTGATACCATGGAATACTTCTGTAATGAACTGGGCAATCCACAAAACCGCAGGACTATCCATGTTGCAGGTTCAAAAGGCAAAGGTTCAGTAAGTGCAATGCTCTGTCAGATTCTTGAAAGTTCCGGTTATAAAACCGGACTGTATTCTTCCCCTCACCTTAAGGATTTTAAAGAACGAATCACCCGCAACAGAAAATTCTTTTCAAAAAAAATCTATTCAAAATCTGCACAGGAACTTTTTGATTGCGTTGAAAAAAACAGACAGGATGTTGAAAAAAAACGTGCAATCACCTGGTTTGAACTTGTAACACTTTACGGCTTTTTATGTTACCGCAACGCAGGCACTGACTGGAATGTACTCGAAGTCGGTCTTGGCGGAAGACTTGATGCAACAAATGTCTGTAGTCCTAAAGTATGTGTCATAAATTCCATCGAACTTGAACACACAGAATTTCTTGGAGATACAGAAGAAAAAATTGCAGCAGAAAAAGGCGGAATCATCAAGAAAGGAATTCCTGTTGTAATTGCAAAACAGATTTCCGCAGTAACTGAGGTTTTCAAAAATGTCGCTTCAGAAAAAGAAGCTACTTTATATCTTTTTGATGATTATGTTAAGAATCTTGAATACAGTCTTTACACAAACAAAAAAGGCTTTCCAGCAATGAAAGTTTCTTTTACAAGTCCTCTTTTTGAAAAAACTGTAAAACTGGATCTTAAACTTTGCGGAACTTTCCAGGCAGAAAACGCAGCCCTTGCCGCAATCACAGCAAAAATTGCAGAACCTTCGCTTAAACAAAAAACAATTGAAAAGGCATTGAACAAAGTAATTCTTCCTGCCCGTTTTGAAGTCCGTTCAATCAAAGGCACAAAAAACTTCCTGGTAACAGACGGTGCTCATACAGTCAAAAGCATTACAGGAACTGTTAATACCTGGCATGATTTTTTCGGTTCACAACCTTCATGCCTTTTATTTGCATGTGCAAAAGACAAAGATGTTTTTGAAATTGCAAAAAAATTCACCGGAACTTTTACTCATGTAATTCTCACACGCCCTGGAAATACAAAAGCCTGTGACACAGAAAAAATGACACAGGCTTTCAGTCAGGCAGGAATTTCCTTTACTTATGAAGAAGATTTTTCAAAGGCAATAAATGATTCAGTCAGTTACGCAAAAGAACACAAAATGAATCTTCTGGTAACCGGTTCATTCTACCTTTGCGCTCTCTTATAAATAAACTCTTGGAACACGGCTTGTAATTCCGGTTAAGATTTCATAAGAAATTGTTCCGGTTTTGTCTGCAAGATACTGAGCATCACAAAGAGCACCGCTTTCTTCAGGTCCAAAAAGAACAACTTTATCCCAGCGTTTTACATCAGGATTATTTTTACCGATTTCAATCATGCACTGGTCCATACAGATTCTTCCGGAAATTGTATATTCCTTTGAATTGATTGATGCCTTAATAAACGGTGCAAAACGGCGCAAAAGTCCATCACCATAACCGGCAGTAATTACTGCAATTTCTGTATCTTTTTGCGCTGTCCATGTATGTCCGTAAGAAACACTCATTCCTTTATCAAAAGGACGAACAGCACAAACTGCACTTACAAGAGCCATTACAGGTTTAAGATTAAATTCAATTCCTTTTGAAGCAAGATATTCTCTGTTAATCTGATCTGCGTAATAGCCGTATGCAATAATTCCGGGACGAACCATATCCATCTGCCACTGAGGATGATCAACTAAAGCTGCACTTGCACAGCAGTGACGGATTCCAGGATTAATGCCTGCATTCTTAACTGAATCAACTGCAAAGTTAAAACGTTCAAACTGTCTGTCGGTGTATTCACGGTCAAATTCCTGTGTACTGTCGCTTACTGCAAAATGAGTACACATTCCGCCAAGAACAAGATGCTTTGAACCTGAAATGAGCTTTGCAAGTTCAAGTGCGTTTTCAGGGAAGCAGCCGATTCGTCCCATTCCTGTATCAACTGCAAGATGAACTGTAAAACGGCCTTTATTTTCGTGATAGTTTTCAAGTTCTTCCGGTGTATATGAATCAAGAATGTGATCCAGTAAAGTAATGAATTCTGCATCGCAGACAAGAGGAATTGTCTTATTCTTTACAAGTTCGGGAATTTCGGCAGGACTGCAGATACTCAATGCAAGAATCGGAAGATCAACGCCGTTATTGCGAAGTTCTTCTGCTTCTGAAACTGCTGCAACTGCTAAAAAGTCAACGCCAAGTTCCTTACATTCTCTGGAAATGCGTACGGCCCCATGTCCATATGCATTTGCTTTTACTGCAACACAGGTTTTTACGCCGGGTTTTAACTGTTTTTTTATCTGATTTATGTTATTTCTGAAATTTTCGAGGTAAATTTCTGCTTGTGTACGTCTCATAAAACCTAATTTTAGTCAAAAAAATGAAAATTGCAATACTATTGAGGAAAAGTTCATAATATGTTACATTATAGGGATAAAAGGAAAAATAATAATATGGAAAACAAGTTAAACAAATTATCAAAATCAATCAGCTTAATGGCCTGTTACGGGCTTCTTGCTTTCGCTTCCTGTGAATCTACTGCCCAGGAACATGTTTCAACAGAAAATCTTACAGTTACTGAAGTCGCTCTTGCAAAAGACGGTCAGGAAACAAATCCAAATCTGAAAAAAATCATTACAGATACAACTCTTGCAGTGGAATCAGTTCCTGAAATTCCAGTAGCAGGAAAAGCATTTAAAAGCGGATATACAGTTTCTGCAAAAGACAAACACAATAAAGCTCGTGCAGATTTCGTAATCACAGTAACCTATCCTGTAGAAAAAACTGCAGACGGCTATAAAACAGAAACAGTTGATATTACAACAAACGAAGAAGGCATTGCAGTTTTTAAACCGGAAAATGTTTACAAGACAAGCATGTATACAACAATCACCTTTGCTCCTTCTGCACAGGAAAACGCTTCTCTTGCAAAACTTTGCGAACAGAAATCTGTTTCTGCAAAATTCATGGTTTCATATGACTTTGTAAACAACAAGGGCATTCACCTTATCGATATGGTTGACTATGACGAAAAAGGCAAAATGGTTTTGAATGCGCCTATTACAACTTCTTCGAACCTTCTTGTTCAGGTCTGGAAAACTTCAGGCGTTCAGTACTGTGCACAGAACTTTGACTGTCATGATGCAGTTGATGCTAACAATCCAAAACAGGTTTACGATACAGTTCAGAAACTTATCATGGGAAGCAAACGTTTCAAGGATATCACTTATGGTAAAGTTGAATATGTTAATCCTATTGAAAAAGTTGAAGACGGTTACAGCCTTACATTGAAAACAACAGTTTACGTTCTTAATCTTGAAACAGGAAAAATCGTTCACGAAATGACTAAGACAGCAACAGTTGTAACAAAGAATCAGTGGGAAGCACTTAAAGCCTGCCAGATTGAACTTTCGAAAAAAATCACAGACGAATTGATCTGTGTATTCTAATATAAATTAAAGGACGAAAAAAATGATTTATACAGATACAAGAGACAGCTCAGTAAAAGTTGATTTTAAGACAGCTGTTGTTAACGGTATGAATTCAAAAACAGGTGGTCTTTACATTCCTGTAGAATTTCCCCGCATGAACGAAGAAATCCTCAATTCAAATGTTGAACCTTCTTTCAGAAAAGTTGCTTTTGAAATGGCAAAACCATTTGTTGACGGAGAAATTCCTGACGCTGACCTTGAAGCAATTATTGCTGATGCTTATCCATTCTCACCTGAACTTGCTCAGATTGACAAGAACACATTCATCCTCGAATTGTTCCACGGACCTACATGTGCATTCAAAGATTTTGGTGCACGTTTTATGGCACGCGTAATGTCTTACTTTAACAGAGGTTCAGGCGAAAACCTTCATATTCTTGTTGCTACTTCTGGTGACACAGGTTCTGCAGTTGGAAGCGCTTTCCACAACGTTGAAGGAATCGATGTAACAATTCTTTATCCAGAAGGAAAGATTTCAAAGATTCAGGAAAAACAGCTTTCTACTTTTACAGGAAATGTCCGCGCAATTAAAATCAACGGAACTTTCGATGACTGTCAGAAACTTGTAAAAACTGCATTCACAGATGAACAGCTTCGCAATAAGTTCAAGCTTTCAAGTGCCAACTCAATCAACATTTCCCGTCTTTTGCCACAGGGATTCTACTACATGTACAGTTCTCTTGTACTTAAGAATTCAAGCTTTGCAAAAACTGGAATTGACAATCCTGCAATCATTATGACAGTTCCATCTGGAAACTTTGGTAACCTTACTTCTGGACTTATTGCTCAGAAAATGGGCGCTCCAATTGCCGGATTTGTTGCAGCTACAAACTCAAACAGAACAATTCCTGACTGGATTGCAACAGGAAAATACGAAGCTCGTCCTAGCGTTGAAACTCTTGCAAACGCAATGGATGTTGGCGCACCTTCTAACTATGAACGCATTGCTGCAATGTACAGCCTTGACGAAGTTAAGAAAATGTTCGGTTCTTACTGGACAGACAATGCCGGCATTACAGAAGGAATCAAAGAATGTCATGCAAATACTGGTTACACAATTGACCCGCACGGTGCAGTTGGTTACAAAGCATGGCAGGCAGTTAAAAACGGCGGATTTGATAAAATCAATGCCGGTGAAAAAAATGATTACACAAAACCTGGCCTTACAGCAAATGTTCCTGAATGGGCTGGAACTGTTGCAGATAAAAAAGCTGTTGGTATTATTCTTGAAACTGCAGACCCTGCAAAATTCGGTTCTATCGTAAAAGATGCAATCGGAACAGATCCTGTAATTCCGGAAAGACTTCAGAAAGTTATGATGCTTGAAGATCGTGCAATCCCAATGGAAAACGATTACGAAACATTCAAAAAATGGCTTATGGAAAATCTTTAAGTCCTGACTTATGAATAATCACAAACGGCATTAAGGTTTAATCCTGATGCCGTTTTTTTATTTATTTTTTCAAAAATTAATGCATCTTTAATCAACTAATTTGAATGATATATATGAAACTTATTTTTAAGGTGTCATATGAAAACATTCAGATTAATAACATCACTTATTTTAACACTGCTGCTTTTTTCCTGCAGTAATTCTTCAAAAGCAATTTCATTTTATCTTGAAGCAGTTAAGGCCTTTGAATCCCAGGACCTGGACAGAGCTCTTGATTTTACAGATCAAAGTCTTAAAAAGAATTTTAATTTTAGACAGGCAAAAATTCTTAAAGCAAAAATTCAATTTTATAAAAAAGATTTTGAAGCCGCGGAAAAAAGTTTTCGTGAACTTTATAAAAAGAATAAATCCGATTTTGATCTTTCTATCTGGTACATCAAAACTTTGATTATGAATCAAAAATATGAAAGTGCCCTTCTCCTTCTTAATAATCTTGAAAAGATTTCAAGCCAGGATTACAGAATTTTTTACTGGAAAGCTGTCTGTTACAGATACCTGGGAGATTTTGAAAATTATTTTATTTCGATTACAAAAAGTGAAAATTATATTTATGACGCAGCATATATCTATCTTGATTTAAGTTCATTGTATGCAGATTTAGGATTAAAAGAAAAATCAGAAAATTATCTTAACAAATATAACACATTAAAAAAGGATAAATAGCATGAAAAAACTGATTATACTTTTTTTAATTATAAGTAATGGATTTGCAATTGAATTCACAAATGAAAATGAACTGATTGAATATGCAGTTAATAATTCGAAAATTCTTAATATTGAAAAGCTATATGCATCCGAAGCTGTTAAAAGTTCAAAAATGAATATTAAGGATTTTCTTCCAGCTATAAATTTGAACTGGTATGAATTTGATAAGTCCACGGATTTTAATACTTCAAGAACAAAAGTTATCACACTTTCAATACGACAGAAATTAACTGATGGCGGTAAAAGACTTTTAAGTTATTCCATGAATAAAGCAAATTCCCGTTTTACAGTTCTGGAAAATAACCAGGAAGAAAATTCTTTTATAATCGAAGTTTTAAGTACTTTTTATTCTTATCTGCTTATAGACAGCGAAATTAAAATTCAGGAAGAAATTCTAAAACAGAATTCTTTACTTGAACAGATCGCTGATACAAAATTTCGTGAAGGTCTTGGAATAAAAACTGATTTATATGAAATTAAAATCAATAATCAGGAATACAAAAAAGAACTTAAAAACTTAAATAATCAAAAAGAAGATCTGTATAAAAAACTTAAGATTATATGTTCTGTTCCTGATGATGAAGAAATTGTTTTCAACTTTAATTATGATCTATTGCTTTCAAAAGATAATTCTGTCTGGTCCGATGAAAATTTAAAACAAAAACTGATTGATAATGATCTTGAATTTCAAAAATTAAAAACAAAGAATCTTTTCTTAAAGAAACAGTATGAGTATTCAAAACGGGTTTACATTCCAAACATAAGCGTCGAAGGTGAAATTTCCTTTTCTGGGACTCATTATCCTTTAACACAACCAGAATATTCCCTCAAATTCATTATAGATTTTGATAGCCTTCCATTTACTAACATCAACTGGAATAACGGCTGGGGATTTAACAAAAGCCGGCTGCAGGATTTAACTAATTCATACAGTCAGAACATTAACGGTAATTTGACATACTTTTCTGATTTTAAAAAACAAAAACTTATGCTTGATAAATCAATTGAAGAAGAAAATAGATATTTAAAAGAACTTGAAGTCCAGATCGATTCCTTTATCGAAAAATACCAGAACCTGAATGAAGATATTTCGATTTTAACAGAAACAATTACAATGCTTGAAAACAAAATTACTATTACCAATCTCAGATACGAACAGGGATTATCAACTGTAAGTGATTGCCTTAACGATCAGGTTAAACTTTTAAAATTAAAAAAAGAACTGTCCCAATGTCAGATTGAAATAATTCTGCTGACTAAAAAAATTGAATTTCTATCAAAACAGGAGAAAACATGCGTAAAATCATTTTAATTTCATTTTTTATTTTAAGTCTTTTAAGCTGTAAAAATCACAAAGTGCAGAACAAAGAAATCCCGGTTCAAACAATTATTGCAAAAGCAGAAAATTACTGCAGACAAATAGAAAGTTTTGGCACAATTAATTACAAAACAAAATATGAAGTAACCGGATTTGTAAATGGAACAGTCAGGAAAAAAAATTTTACAGATTATTCATATGTTAAAAAGAATCAGATTTTATACGAACTTGACAACCTGGAACTTCTGATTAAAAAATCGCAGTACGAAAACGATCTATTAAGCGCAAAAGCCGCATTAAATTACACAAAAACAAATTATGATGATGCAAAACTTTCTGCAAAAGCTAAGTTACTGAATATCGA
The DNA here is from genome assembly GCA_024402475.1 of Treponema sp. GTDB lineage: Bacteria > Spirochaetota > Spirochaetia > Treponematales > Treponemataceae > Treponema_D. The sequence goes on from JAKSTQ010000001.1 coordinate 32,024, forward strand.
AAATCAAAAACTTAAATTAAACCAGCTGAAAAAAGAATATGAACTTAAATCCCAGGAATTAGAAAAACAGAAAGAAATCTTTAACATCGGTGGCATTACAGAACAGGCTTTAATTCAGATGGAATATAATCTTGATGAACTGGCTTCAAATATCGAATATCTTACCAAAGAAATCCAGAGTTCTACCCTGGGATTAACCGCCCAGGATTTATTAAACAACGGAATCACTCCTTCAGAAAATCCCGAAGAATTACAGAATCAGCTCATAGAATTTTACTGCCGTTCAAGCAAAGCAAGCATTGCCGTAAAAGAAGCAGAATATGATAACGCAGAAAAAAATCTTGTTCTTATAGAAGATTTTATTGAACGGCTTAAAATCAAATCCCCATGCGACGGTGTAATTGTCCAGTCTAATTTTCAAGCCGGTGAATTTGTAACTGAAAATACAACAGTTGCCGTAATAATGGATGTTAAAGAATATTCAGCAGTTTTCAATATTCATGAAAATAATATTCATGACATCAGTATCGGACAGGAAATTTCAATCAGTTTTCCGTCTATCAGTGACGAAATCAAATCTAAAATTTATGAGATTTCACCTTTTGCAGACAGTTCAACCGGTAATTTTACAATCAAAGCAAATTTAACGGAAACAGAAAACATTAAACCGGGAATGTTTATTAAATGTACAATTAATTCAAAATCGGTCAACTCAAACATCTGTATTCCCGGGTCATCAGTTCTTGCAAAAGATTCTGCACATCCTTACTGCTATCTTATTTTGAACAATGTTGCAGTAAAAGAAGATGTTGAAATTGAATATGAATCCGACGGTAACTGTTATCTTAAAACCAATTCTCTTGAAAATAAACAAATTATTGTTAATCCAAGTGCACAACTTAAAGAAGGTTCAAATGTCAAAGTTTTGTAAATCTTTTATTCTTATTATAAGCTTCATTTCTTCTGGATGTGCAATCATTCGTTTTTCAGATCTGGAGACAAAAATTTCAATTAATTCAAATGATACTTACTATAAAGAACAAACCATTAAAATCGGTTTTTCAAAAACTGTAAATCATTCCTGCGTTGAAAAATTAATTCAGCTCAAGGAAAACAATTATACCTTACCGCTTCACTTTGACTGGGAAGACAACAGTTTAATAATTACACCTGATTCACCGTTTATTTCAGACCAGCATTATTCACTTTTAATCCAGGGCAGAATAATAACTGAATCAGAAGGAAGTTATGATATTTATGAACACCGAAGTTTCATTTTCAAAAATAATGATATTTCATTTGAACTTTTGCAATATGAGTTTCCTTCAAAAGTAAACGATACTCAGGAAATAAAATTAGCATTTTCAAAACCAGTATCACAATCAGATTTTGAAAATAAATTTTCAATTTCACCATTCATTCAGACAGTAAAATATTATTCTCAGGATTATAAAACAGTTACAATAAAGCCTGTAAATCAATGGGCCAGTAATTACTGGTATACAGTAACTTATTGTAACGGCATAAGTCAGGACAACAGTTTATTAAAAAATGATTTTACACAGCACTTTGAATATTTTACAGAAGAATCCGATTTCAAATTATTGAATTATGGAACTGGTTCTTATGATAAAACAACAAAAAAATTAACGTGGTCAAATTCAATTTCTTATAATGAAAATTGTGAAAGCGTTATTGAAGATGTAAAAAAAGATGATTTTCTTATTTTTGAATTTAACAGAAAACTTAACACAGATTATTTTACAAAAATCATCAATTGCTTACAGGATGTAAATTATTACTATACAAATGAATTCTTAATTGTAGAAATGGTTTCAAATAAGCTGCAGGATTTTGAAATCAAAATTTTATCTTCTTTGACTGATATTGATAAAAGTAAACTTGGAAATGATATTAATTTTAGAATTAAAGTATGCAGCAACTATAACACAATAACAAAATTACTAATAAACAGTCAGGTAATCGAAAATCCTGAAGATTCTGATTCACTGTATGATATTCAAACAGCGCAGGATAATCAGACAATCAGCATACTTGCATATTTTGATACACCTGTTGATGATGAATTTAAAAGTAAAATTCTTTCGGCTGTAAATCTTTCTCCAGTTTTTCCAAATTCTTTGCTCGTTCCTAAATTAATGGAAATAAAATTTGACTCAACCAGAACCATACTGTCTCTTCTCTATTCCGGGTGCACAAAAAAAGATTCAGACAGGCAATATTATAAACTGACTTTTAACAATTCAAGATTAAATCTTAAGGAGGAATTATGCGTAAACTTTTGCTTTTGATCTTAATCAGTTTATTTGCAAGTTCATGTTCCCATTTTGTATTTATGAATTTTAAAGTCCTTAGCTGTAATATCGAAGACAGATCCGTTGTGATTGCATTTTCCCATGAACCTGAATTTAATTCATTAACTCAGTCAATAATTTTCAGTAAAGATAAAACTCAAATTAACGGAACATTTACAATTAATAATAAAAAATGTATTTTTACTCCTCAGGAAGTTCTTGAACCTTATCATGAATATGAAATAAGAATTCTTTCGACCTGTAAAAACATACACGGAACTTTCATAGAAAATGAATTCGTCCAAACCCGAAATACAAAAATCAAAACTTCGCCTTTAGAGATTATTGATTCAACTGCGAATATTCATGAACTGAAATTTAAATTTAATTCCCCTGTTGAACCTTATTCATTTTATAAAAATTTTAATATTGAGCCTAGCTTGCCTAACAAAATTATCTGGAATAATTCTAATGACACAGTAACAATAAAATTTACAAAAAATCCTGAAATCAATACCAGATACAAAATCACAATCTCAGGTGATCTTACAGATATTTATAACAATAATTTAAAAGACAAACAGATATATTATTTGAATAATGATATTAAACTAACAGAAGCTCTGGAATATAAAGTTTATGCAGTATATGAAAATAATAAAATCGAGTTATCAAAAGATTTACAAAACGAAAACATAAACTGCAATTCCCAATTATTATTTTGCTTTGAAAAGGAAATCGATTTTTCAGATTTTAATTCAAACATAAATATAACTCCAGCCTTATTGTACAAAACAGAATACGATTACGAAAGCAATAAGAATGTCAAATTGACATTTAATGAAAATCCTCAATTTAATTCTAATATTACAATCACTGTCAATGACAAAATTAAAAGTAAAGATTGCAGTTCGCAGAGTAAAACAAAAATGTTTGAACTATCGTTCAATAATTCTAAGAACAGACCAATTAAGTTTCATAGTATTCTGTGGCACTTGCCTGACCAGAATCTTTTACTGAACTCAAACAATAATCCCTCAAACTGTATTTTTAATGCCATTACATACCCAAAATCAAAAACATTAAATACATCTATATATTTTATTTTTGAAACTTCACCTCAGGCTGATTCATTAGATTTATATTCAGTTTTTGAAAACATAAATATTAATACAACTAATTCCTGTATTAAAAATCAGTTAACTGAATGCAAAATTATACCATTGAATCAAATCGAATCAGATTTATATAACATCATCAGACAAAACATCATTCCGTTTTACACAGATTCAAATTATATTGCAGCACAATTTAATCTTGATATCACTAATACTGAAAACTCAGGACTAATTATATTCAACATTGAAAAATATCTTTCAGATTCTTCTGGCAATCAGCTCGAGTCATCTGTAAATTTTATTGTTAACAAAAAATGAGGTTCTAATGAAAAAAATTATTCAGTTTTGTATTTCGCATTTTGTTACTCTTATAATGTCATTAATTATTCTTGTCATTTTAGGAATCGTTAATATTTTTAAAATTGAATTGAATTTCTTACCTCATATCAGGCCTCATAAAATCTTAATCACAACAGTTTATTCAAATCTTCCTGCACAGCAGATAAAAAATCTTATTACATCTCCAATTGAAAATTCTGTTTCTTCTGTTAAATCAATTAAAAACATCGAATCAGTTAGCCGCGATGGTTTAAGCTGTATTACCCTTGACTTTCATTTTGGCTGTGATATTGATGTTGCATTATTTGAAGTTCAGCAGGCCCTTGATAAAAACGCTGACCTTTTGCCGGAAAATTGTCCAAAATCAAAAGTTGTTATTTCAAACACAGCAAAAAATTCTGATTATATTATAGGCGTCACATCTGACCAGTATACACCAGCGCAATTGTCAGCAATCTGCAGTAAAGAAATAATTCCTTCGATTCAAAAAATAAATGGAATTTCAGAACTTTACATTTATGGTTCTATAAATGAAGAAATTATAATTGAATGTCAGGATTCAAAAGCGATTAACTACGGCATTTCTAATGAACAGATCTGCTGTGCTATCGGAAAAACAAATTATGAAACTCCAGTAGGAAAAATTTATGAAAATGATATGGAATATCAGATTAAAACATCCGGTATTTTTTCAACTATAAATTCAATTTCAAAAACAATTATACCACTTGAAAACAATATTATTAAATTATCGGATATTGCCCGAGTATACATTGAACCTGCAAAACAAACAGATTTCTTTTTTACAAACAATTGTGAATCTCTGGGAATTTTCGTAAAACCGGACACAAATAGTAATCCTCTTATTATTGCAGATAAAATCCAGAAATTGATTTCAGCTTCAAACGAAAATTATCAGTCAAGAATTCATCTTCAATTAATTCAAGATCCAAGTAAGGAATTAAAATCATCATTAATACTATTACTCATTAATATTATTACCGGGATTCTTTTTACAGTTATTTTAATTTACATTTTCTTTAAATCCAAATGGATTTGTCTTATCATCAGTCTTTGTATTCCGTTTTCAATTTTATTTTCTATTATAATACTTTCAATTACTGGTAAATCACTAAATCTTTTTTCCATCATGGGAATTGCTGTAAGCCTTGGAATGGTTGTAGACAGCAGCATTGTAACAGCAGAAAATATAATTGCAAGTTCATTATCATTAAATACCAAAATCATCCTCGATAAAACAAGTCAGGTACATAAATCTAATCTATGCTCAAGTTTAACAACAGTCATTGTTTTCATTCCATTAATTTTTGTCCCGGGAATTTACGGCCAGATATTTTGTGAACTTGCTGTCTGTGTTATAAGTTCCATTATTTTTTCACAGATTTATTCCTTTACAATTATTCCTTCTTTCATAAATTATTTATATACAAAACATTCATTAATTATAAATGCAAGATCATTTTCTATTTCTAAAAAATTCTATCAGGGTATATTAAACAAAGCTGGCTCAAAAAATTTATGTTTAATAATTTCAGTTGCTGTCTTTTTAATTACTGCAATATCCACAATTATAATTCCAAAGAAATTATACAGTACTGTGGAATTACAGCCAGTTATTACAATTAATTACAATTGCGAATCAAATATTGATTGCATAAAACAGAATGTTCAAAAACTTTGCGATTACATTAAAACAAATTCAGGTGATTGCAATTTTACAGTTCAGGCAGGAATTAATTATGATGATTCAGAAAAAACTTATGACTGTAAATATTCACCCAAAACCGTAACATTAAAATTTCATTCTAAATTAAACAAAAAACAAAAAGAAATATTATCAAAATATATACAAGAAAACTATGGTAGTTATGACATTTCATACCCTTCAGGAATTTTTAATTCAATTTTTAATATTTCGTCAAAGAAATTAATACAGTTCGATACTCAAGAAGAACTTGAAAACTTCTCCAGTTTTTCCACAGCTTACCTGCCCGATTATCAGAACAAAATTACTGTTTTTAGTCCGGATCTTATAAACTGCAGTTTTTATAATATTCAGCCGTCGCAAATCTGCCAGTATGTTGATTATCAGATTAACGGTATTTATATAACATCATTTATAAATAAAGATCAGAAAATTCCTATTAAACTTATACCGCAAAAAAATACACAACTTGCAGGACTGTTTGACAAAACAGTTTACACTCAGTCTAAACAGATTCCATTAAAATCACTTGGTAATTTCAGCCCAGAATCTGTTAAAGGAATATATTATCGTAATAACAAAAAAGACTGTCTTATAATAGATTCAGTTCCAGAAGATTTTAATCAAAAAGTTACTGATCCGTCGAAAGATGAAGTCTTACAGATTTTATTGCAGGCATTAGAATTATTTTTAATAACAATGATTTTACTTTATTGTCTGACAGGTGCACAATTCGAATCATTTCGATTACCTTTTATTCTTCTTATTTCTATTTTACCGGCATTATGTGGAGCAATGATATTTTTGTTATTAACCAGATCAACTCTTGATATTACAGCTCTTATTGGAATTATCAGCCTGGGTGGAATCAGCATTAACAACTGTATCTTAATGTATGAATCTTGTCTTAATTCATACAAAGATAAATTCTTTTCTGTCATTGATTCCTGTACGCAAAAATTACCTGCGGTAATCATTACTAACATCACATCAATTGCAGGTTTATTTCCTTTTATATTTTCATTTAATGGAATGAATGCCCAGGCTCCTTTATCCATTGCACTAACCGGCGGTTTAATATTCAGCCTTACAGTTCAATGTTTGATTATTCCTGGACTTTTATCTTTAATCTTTAAACAGGAGAAAAATGAATATGTACAGCAGTAAAATCAAAACATTTTTTGTATTCGTTATTGTAAGTTTGATTCTTTTACTGAATCTGAAATATTTCATTTTTCAAAATGATAATTCACGATCTGAAATAATTTTCTCAGTCATATATGATTATCCAGGCTATGATGCAACTTATATTGAAAATCATATTACGGACATTATTGAATCCCGATTATCTTCAATTACAAATCTTTCTGACATATTATCAGTCTCAGAAAATGACAGGGCAACTTTTTATTTATATTTTCCGGTTAATCTAAATCCCAGAAATCTTTATTTAAGTATCAGCAGGTGTTGTAAAGAAATTGAACCTCTATTACCGCAGGATATTCACAAACCATTAATTCTTTCAGCTGCAGATGATGACAAACCGATTTTTTCATTCACAATTGATGCAGACATGGAATGGATCAAAAAAGATTTACAACCCAAAATTGAATCAATTGATGGCGTATCTCAAGTCATATTAAGTGGAAATAAAGAAAATCATATTGAATTACGGTTTGAACCTGTTATGGCTCAATCATTTAATTTTAATCCCATGATAATAGCAGAATATATAGCAGAATACAGTTTAAATGATTATCTGATTCAAAATAATTATAATTTTATGCAGAGCGTATTAATCAAAAACAACTTTTCAATTGAGGATTTTGATAAAACAAGCCTGAAATCAGATTCTATTAATCATTTGGTTCTTAAAAATTATTTTTCACTAAAAAAACAGCATAACCAGCCGTCTTCGATAGTTAAAGTTAATGGCAAGGAATGTATCTGTATTGATATTAAAACTTCAAGCCAGGCACTTTCTTATTCAATATCAGGACAGATTAAAAAGATTTTAAAGAAACTTCCTGAAAAAAGCAGCCCTGTAATTCTTTATGATTCCTCTTCAAGCTATATTTCATCAATTACAAATCTGTGCATCTCTTTAATTCTATGTTTTATTATTAATTGTACGATTATCTACTATTTTTATAAATCCTTTTATTACATCACAGTAAGTCTAGTTTTTGTAATTACTGATATTATTTTTACAATCTGTATCATGGTATTTTGTAAAATTCCAGTTTCTCCTAATACTATGTCAGGCATTATTATAAGTATTGGGCTGGTAATCGACAATTTACTGCTGGTTTTACATACAAACGCCGTTACGCCTCATAAATTATTCTTCACCAAAATCAGATCTGTCATACCAGAAAGCATTCTTTCCACTCTCACCTCCTGTCTTTCGCTTGTACCAGTATTTTTTCTAGAGTTTTCTGCTTCTGGTATTTCTTCACTTGTAATACCTGTTTTAATAATGCTGATTGTTTCTTTCTTTTTATCTTTTGTTTTTTGTCCCGTAATCATTTATAAAACAAAAGTCACTCCTCTACCGCAATCAAATATCCAGCTTTCAAAACTACTTAACTGTACAAAGTTTTTCATCAGTCACAAAAAATTGTCAGTAAAAATAATTGTAATATTTACAGTTCTTCCTGTTTTATTTCTTTTAATTCTTCCTAAATCAATAGAATATAATAGTCCTGAAAAAATTCTTTATCTTTCAGCTGAATATAAACCAGAGCAATCTGCACAAAGCATAGATAATGATATTCAGGAATTCATTAACACAATTCTAAAAAATAAAAATATCATTAACGTAATTTCAGATTCAAAACGAGGTCAGGCAGAAATTAAAATTCTATACAAAAATACTAAAGCAAAGATAATAAAATTCCTAAACGAAAACAAATATCTTATCTCAACCGGTAATCTTTATATTCCGGAAATCCAACCTGATACAAAGACAATGCCGGTTAAAATTGCAGTATGTGGAAATGAAAATTATCTTTGTCAAGAATATGCGAAAACCGCCTGCAAAGAATTACTAAACCAGAATCTTGCACTGCAAGGCATCTTAAATTTTAAACAGAATGAAAAAACATATAAACTCATTTCAGACCTTGAATACATTACATTAAATTCCCTGGATATTTATGAGCTGTCATCAATACTAAGATGGAATTATTTTAATCCCGTAATTTCAAAAAAAATAATCAATGGTAAAGAAACTGATATCAAAATCAGTTCAACTGCCATAAAACCAGGCAAAACTGAAATTCTAAATACAACACTGCCTGGAAACATAATGACATCCAAAGCCTTTAAATTAACAGAAGAAAACACACCTCCAAGAATTTTTCACAAAAACATGAAACGTTGCGCCGAATTCACAATTGAAATTCCTAAAGATAATTTATTAAAACAAGTAAAAAAGATAAAAAAAATACTTCAAACCGTTTCAGAAAAGGCATTCAATGACACCAATGACAATTACATTTTTTATCTTCCGGCATACATTTCTGATTTAAAATACAATTACATTTGTTTATCTGTTTCTCTTATAGTAAGCATTGCACTGATATTCCTGTTTATAGGCGCAGCAAATCAAAAAATAAAAACAACTCTAAAAATAATTATTTCAATTCCATTATCCCTGTTTTTACCACTATTACTTAAAATTGTAACATTTTCCTCAATTGAATCCGGCGACATAATTGCCATGGTAATCCTAAGCGGCTCCTGTATTAACAATGCAATTTACATAAGTCAAAGTTCATCTGCAGATGCAATCGAAAAAGTAAAATCAAAACTGGACTGCATCCTCATAACTTCCCTGACCACAATTTTAAGTGCATTACCGATGATTTTTCTTGCCGCTTCATCATTTTCAAGACAGCTTGCGTTCTTTACTTTCTGGGGAACAATCGGATCCTTATTTACGGCAATAGTATTATTTCCCAGCTTGCTTGAAAATTCTGAATAATTCATATATAAATAATTTCATGCAGGATAAAAATTTATATCAACAGGAATTATTCACAAACCGCCTTAAGAAAAAATACAAAGAACTTCGAAAATGGGCTCGAAAAAATAAAATCTATTGTTACAGACTTTATGACAAAGACATTCCGGAAATTCCTTTAAGTCTTGACCTTTATGAATTTCTCCCCGATGGAATCGATTCCAAACTGGAAGCTGTTCGTTACCACACTAACCTTAACGACCGGCTTTCCCAGAACGACTTATCAGCCGAAAAAGAATCTTCCCTTAACCGCTTTGCAGTTCTTTACCTTTACGAACGCCCTTACGAAAAAGATCCTGCAGAAGAAGAACAGTGGCTTAATCTTATGGCTAAAGGCGCTGCAGGTGTTCTTGGCATTAACGAACTTCACATAATTAAAAAAGAACGTAAGCAGCAGAAAGGTCTTGATCAGTACGAAAAATCTAATACAGCCGTTAATCTTACCGGCCTTACAACAGAACAAAACCAGTTATTCAAAATTAATCTTACTTCTTACCTTGATACAGGACTTTTCTTTGACCACAGACCATTGCGTTCAAAAGTCCGCGAAATCAGTTCAGGTAAAAAAGTACTTAACCTTTTCTGTTATACAGGAAGTTTTTCTGTTTACGCTGCAGAAGGCAATGCAAGTTATGTTGAATCTGTTGATCTTTCAAATACTTATCTTGCATGGGCAAAAGAAAATATGGCACTGAATAATTTTACTGATTCAAAAAAATATCAGTTTACACGAGCCGATGTCATCAATTTTCTGGAAGAAACTGCAAAAGAAAACAAAAAGAAGTATGATTTAATCATTCTTGATCCGCCTACTTTCTCAAACAGCAAAAATACTTTTAACGTTCTGGACATCAATCAGGATTATCCAAAACTTATCGAAAACGCCTTAAATATCCTTGAACCAGGCGGCATTCTTTACTTTTCTACAAACAGTACAAGACTTAAATTCGATGTTAACCTTATTCCCAAAACCACAAAGACTGGTAAAGCCGTAATGATTACAGACATTACCACAGAATCAATTCCTAAAGACTTTGAAGGCACAAAATGCCACAGAGCCTGGGAATTAAAAACTGCAAAATAATTCAAGTATGTCCTAAACAGACAGAAATAAAAAAAAGCCGGTTCTTACGAGCCGGCTCTTTTTTAACACATAATCAAAGTTATTTAGCGTCTTTAATTCCGTAGCGTTTGTTAAAGCGATCGATACGTCCTGCTGTGTCAACGAGTTTCTGCTTACCAGTATAGAATGGATGGCAAGCTGAACAAATTTCAACGTTGATATCTTTTACTGTTGAACGTGTTTCGATTACATTACCGCATACGCAAGTAATTTTTGTTAAAGTGTACTCTGGATGAATGTCTTTTTTCATTTGGTCCTCCATATATTTGACAGGCATTGCCCTATAGTGCGGAAAGTCTTTGACAATCAAGCCACTATCACAATACCGGCAAATTCAAAATAAACATTTAATTCATTATATTAGATAATATAATTTTATTCAATATAACAATGAGTAAAAACCCATTAATTTTTACATTGCTGCACTGCCTGTATTCATCGAAGCAAGGAATGCATCATTGTCCTTTGATTTCTTCATGCGGTGAAGCAAAAGTTCAAGTATTTCGTTGTCTTCCATAGGATTAAGAACTTTACGCAATACCCAAAGTTTCTGGAGCTCGGCTTCTGTAAGAAGAAGTTCTTCTTTACGAGTACCAGACTTCTTGATATTGATTGCAGGGAACAGACGTCGTTCTGCAAGTTTACGGTCAAGGTCAATTTCAGAGTTACCAGTACCTTTGAACTCTTCAAAAATAACTTCGTCCATGCGGCTTCCGGTTTCGATCAAAGCTGTAGAAATAATGGTCAAAGAACCGCCTTCTTCTACATTACGTGCAGCACCAAAGAATCTCTTAGGCTTATGCAATGCATTTGAATCAACACCACCAGAAAGTACTTTTCCTGATGTAGGAACTGTCTGGTTGTAAGCACGGGCAAGACGTGTAATTGAGTCAAGAATAATTACAACATCACGCTTATGTTCAACAAGTCTCTTAGCCTTTTCAAGTACCATTTCTGCTACCTGAACGTGACGTGTTGCCTGTTCATCAAAAGTTGAAGAAATAACTTCTGCTTTGATAGAACGTTCCATTTCTGTAACTTCTTCAGGACGTTCATCAATCAGAAGTACGATCATATAAACTTCAGGGTTGTTTGCTGTAATAGCATTGGCAACCTTCTGCATCAAAGTTGTTTTACCGGCTTTTGGCGGAGCTACAATCAAAAGACGCTGGCCTTTACCGATCGGGCTGAAAAGATCAACAATTCGTGTTGAAAGTTCAGTAGAAACAGTTTCAAGACGGAATTTTTCGTTTGGATAAAGTGCTGTAAGGTTTTCAAAAGGAACACGTGTCTGTGCTACACGAGGTTCATCACCGTTAATTGTTTCAATTCTAAGAAGTGCAAAGAACTTTTCTCCTTCTTTTGGAGAACGTGTCTGTCCATAAACTGTATCACCTGTTTTAAGGTTGAACAGACGAATCTGACTTGGGCTGATATAAATATCATCTGGACCAGGAAGGTAATTGTTCTGTGGAGAACGAAGGAATCCGTATCCGTCAGGAAGAATTTCAAGTGCACCAGAAGCAAAAATGATTCCACCGTGTTCTGTATGTGCTTTAAGGATTACAAAAATCAAATCCTGTTTTTTCATTGGAGCAAGATCATCAGCTGCAAATCCGTATTGAATGGCAAGCTCACGAAGTTCCATCATGCTCTTTTTAGTAAGTTCATTAATTTCAAGGCGTGGTTTTCCTTCAACCATTTCTGTGTTTTCAGGAATATGTGTATCAGCCATATTGATTGATTCATGAACAGGAGCTGGTCCCTTAGGAAATTTATTCTGTGTAAAGTTCTTTTTATTGTTCTGGTTATTCTGATTGTTCTGATTAGAATTGTTATTTTTATCTTTTGCCTGAGCTGCAGGCTGAGCCTGATCTTTAGGCTGATCTTTTTTTTCAGCAGGCTTTTTAATAGCTACACGTCTTTTCTTAGGTGCAGCTTCTGCCGGGTTTTCCGAATTAGTATCTCCGGCTGAACTATCTGTTGTTGCCTGTACAGTTTCTGTTTCTGGTGTTTCCTGTACTGACTGTTCTTCAGACTGAACCTGTTCCTGTGTTTCATCTGAAGTCTTGCGGCGTTTAAATGCGGCCATTTAAATTCTCCATAAAATATAAATAATAATTTAAAAAATTCTGATTAAAAAAATAAAAGAAAAGATTACAAATAAAATTGAAAATTAAAAAAAGAAATTAACTACAAAACTCCCACATTCAGCAGTTATTAATATTATACATTATAAAAACAAAATTGCAAATAAAAAATTAGTTTTCTGTATCTGATTTCAAAATCAAAGACTGTTTAAATTCATCAGAAGCAACAGAGAAAAGGTCTACATCAGGTTCTTTATCAAGCATTGTTACCTGACCTTCAAAATCAACATTGTCACCAATACGGATTCTTGGTGTAACAACATTACCTTTTACTTTGCTTCCACTGCACATTTCCACTCTTTCTTCAGCTTCAATGTTGCCTGTAACATTTCCGGAAATAATAATAGACTTAGCTGCCATTTTGTCTACAGTACAAACAGCATCCTTGTCAATTTCGAGATTACCTTCTGCAACAATAGATCCGTTAAAACGACCGTTAATTTTAAGATCATCTGTAAATTCAAGACGACCGTCAAATTCTGTTTCTGAGCCTAATACTGTAAAGTTTCTTTTTCCGTTTTCCATTGATCTATTCTTTTTCTGTTACGGGTAATTCAAGTAAAGAGTTCTTTAATTCCTGGCCAGCTCGGAAAGCTGCAACATAATGCGGTGCCACACTTAAAGAAGCTCCTGTTCTGGGATTTCGTGCTTTTGAACGCCCCTTTCTAAGACGCGGTTCAAAAGTACCAAAACCTCTCAGTTCAATTGTATTTCCATTTTCCAATGAACCTTTAATCTGGTCTAGAAAAATTTCAACGACTTTCTGAACCTGATTTTTGTCAAACTGTTTATTTGCATTAAGGTAAACTGCTTCAACCAAATCATATTTAGTAATTTTTTTGCCAGCCATATTTACCCCACAAATACCAGTTTATACAATACAAAAGCCAGAATATTTAAAACATTCTGACTTTTTGTATTATATTATTTTGCTGGTGCAGCAAATGAAACATTGTAAAGCTTAGTCATACGAGACTTCTTGCGTGCAACTGCATTGCGTGTCAAAACGCCCTTAGTGCGTGCAGAATCAAGAGTGCTTACAACTGCCTTAAGTTTTGCTTCTGCAGCTGCCTGGTCTTTTGCCTGAACAGCTTCTACAAACTGTTTAACAACTGTACGGCATGTACTCTTGATAGCTTTGTTGTGTAATCTTCTTACTTCGCTCTGCTTGTGTGCTTTCTGAGCGGATGTCTGTTTCTTAGCCAAAGGATGACCCCCCATTAAAAACTATTAGTTATATTATCAATAAATTAAAGCTTTTGTCAATATTCAACAGATCATCTTGGCACATTCAGTAGAATAATTTTCAGTTATTAGCATTACTTCTTATTGACATTAGAACCTATAATCAGTAATATAGAAAAACCAATATATTGGAGGTTAAGTATGGCCGGAGCATCTAAAAACTCTCGTACAACCGTAGCTACACAGAAATTCATTTGTCCTGATTGCCAGGGTGAAATTGTAATGAAAACTATGTTTGAAAACGGAAGACTTAGAAATGTTGCAGAATGCACAAAGTGCAAGCGCACAGAAAGACGTCCTAAGGACTTCAAATAATTGTTGCTGTTGTAACATAAAAGGCTGTTAAACTGAAGTGCACTTCAAAGTTTAACAGCCCTTTTTTTTGCTATACCCCTAAAAAGTGTTGCTTTTCAAGGATTTTCTTACCTGAGTGTGTAAACAAGCATATCTGTGTCGCGGTATTCAGAAAAGAAGACACGGCGTTCCTGCCCGCCTGCCAATGTCGGTTCAACAAAGGAAATACTGATTGTTCCAAGCTGATCCAAAAGATTTGCCGTAATCCAGGCATCAGGATCATCCGTCGCAATCATAAAAATTGATTGAAAAATTTAAAACAGCTTAGAACTATTTTCTCCATTCATCAAGCTGTTTCTGCATCAAAGCCTTTGATTCTTCAAGAATCTTAACCTGGTCTTCTTTTGATTTTGGCGCATCAAATACACCTACAACCTTGCATTTATAGTTGATCTGGCCAAGATTAGAAAGTGCGTGCAAAAAGTCATTTGCTTTGTATCCTTCATCAAGACAGCATGCAACAACTGGAAGTCCGCATGATTCACTTAAACGGCGGAAGCCTGCACTGTAAAAAGTTCCAAGATCGCCGTTCTTACTTCTGGTTCCTTCCGGGAAAAGAATAGGAATCTGTTTTCTTTCAACTACTCTTTTTCCAAACTCATCAAGAGTTTTCATAGCAACAGAAGGACTTCCCTTTCTTGGAATAAAGCAGTGTTCGTGAACTCTCAGCATTTCTGACACAAGAGGAATATGTCTTGAAAGAGTATCTTTTGCAACAAAGCGCACATTATGTTCTTTAAAGAAACACATAAAAATAGGAATATCAAGAAGACTCTGATGATTTGTAATTACAAGGAACTGTTCAGGCAGTTTATCAAAACCACTTCTGTCAAGAGTTGTTTTAAGGCCTTTATACATTCCTGCAATCCTGAAAAGCATTGGAGCACAATAACTTACGATATAATCAGAAACCTTTATGCAAAGTTTTTTTGAAAAAGGATAAAGAATGATATTTAAAAGTGAAGGACCTGCAACAAGTCCGATCAAAGATGCCATTGTAAAAAAGTTAGTTAAAAAAGTCATAAAAGTATGATACCTTAATTTATCTATTATTGCAACATTCGGCTTACATCAGCGCAGATATCTTCAAGGTGAGTATATTCACGTTTTACTTCAGGAATGCTGTTCATAAAAATCTGTCCGTAAGGTTTTGTCACGATTCGCCGGTCAAGAACAACAACAGCACCTTTATCAGTTGATCTTCGTACAAGTCGTCCAAACCCCTGTCTGAATTTTATTACAGCATCAGGAATGCTCAGCTGAACAAAAGGATTGCCGCCATGCTTTTTTATATCCTGGGAACGCGCCGCATACACAGGATCAGAAGGAACAGCAAAAGGAAGCTTTACAATTATAACCTGACTTAAGGAATCTCCTGGAACATCAATTCCCTGCCAGAATGAATCAGTAGCAAAAAGAACGCTTGTTTCATCTTTCTTAAAATTATCCAAAAGCTTGAACCTGTCGTCATCACCCTGCTTCAAAAGATTTATTCCCATATCATTGATTTTTGTCGCAACAGCAAGGTAAGTCTGACGCAATGATTCATAGGACGTAAACAGAACTAAAGTATGGCCTCCTGCAGCTTTTATGAGCTTTACGACAGCATGATTCACGCCTGACTGAAATTCCATGCTTTCCGGAAAAGGAATATCATCAGGAACTGCAAACAGAACATTCTTATCATAAGGGAATGGAGAAGCAAAAGTTTTATGCATGATTCGCTGGGGATCAGCATAAGCAACACCAGTTCTGTGCATCCAGTAAGAAAAATCATTTGCAATCTGCAAAGTCGCAGAAGTACAAACAACACTTTTCATCGGTTCAAAAACGCCCTGATTCATAAGATTAGAAATATCAAGCGGAGTCTGAGTAAAAACTACAAAATCAGGATTATCATTTTCAAGTTTTGAACTTAATCTCTGACGCTGAATCCAGAAAACCTTATCCTGTTTTTCATCCCATAGTGAAAAATCCTTGCAGGCACATGCAGTTTCTTCAAGATGACGCAGAATATTTTTTGTTTCATAATAAGCATTGCAGCTTGCCCTTTCATCTTCGTCAATCTCTTCCATGATTTGTCTGACAGTACCTGTAAACGCAAGAATGCTGTCGCCAAGTGTTTTAAGAAGTGAAATTACCGGCATAAAACCATTGACTGTTGTTTCATCAAGTCTAAGGCTGTACTCATGCTGTAAAAGATCAAAAGCTGCAGTTTCAAGATTAATGATATTACTTTTAATCTGTCCAATCTGATTTGAAACAGTTTCTGTGCAATCAGGAGCTGCAGACAAAGCCTGCAAAGTAAAAATATATCCTGCATAACTTGAACGCTTCTGTCTGTACAAAAGATTAAGATATTTATTAATTACAAATCTTGTAAACCGGACGCTGAAAAAACTTGTTGCCGCACTTTCAATTCCATGAGCTTCATCAAAAACAATTCTTCTATAAGGAGGAAGTACTGCGCTGTCATCATAGCCTGCACCGCCCATACGGGATTCAATATCTGCAAACAAAAGATGATGATTTACTACAAGAACATCAGCAGCATTGGCCTGTTCGCGGACCTTCATTACAAAACAGCTGTCATGATAAATACAGCGGTTTCCCATACATGCATCACTTTCAGAATTTACTTTAGCCCATGCGCTGTCAGGAACAGTAAATGTCAACTCGCTTTTAGAACCAGTTGAAGTTACTTTTGCCCATTTCACAAGTTTATCAATGATTTCCTGTTCTTCAGAAAACAAATCCCGGTCAACAGAAGCTTCAAAAATTCTTCTCATACAAAGATAATTCTGACGGCCTTTAAGAAGAATTGAATTAACTTTTGCACCTATTATTTTTTCTGCAGCAGGAATGTCTTTTTCAATAAGCTGCTGCTGAAGGTTAATTGTTCCGGTTGAAACAACAACTTTTTCTTTATTTGCAAGAGCCCATTTCATTGAAGGAATCAGATAAGCATAAGATTTACCGACACCGGTTCCTGCTTCAAAAGCTGCGATACTGTCATTGTTGAATGCCTGAACAACACTGCCTAAAAGGTTTACCTGACTTGGACGTTCTTCAAAGTTTTCGGAAATTTTAGAAAGAGAACCGCCGTTACTTATATAAGATTTAAGCAGTTCCTCATCAAGACGAGAAACAGCAGCAACAGTCTGTCCCACAACTTCTTCCATCAATAATCTCCCGCAAACCATTTCAAGGCAAAAAAAAACCTGCTTTATTAAAGCAGGTTTTTAACATCTCCTAGCGGAATTGAACCGCTGTTGTCGGGATGAAAACCCGATGTCCTAACCACTAGACGAAGGAGACATACTCAGCTATCGCTGATGTAATGTAATATATATTAAATAAGATTTTTGGTCAATAGCAAAACACAAAAAAATTAATTTTTTTTTGCATTTTTTTTCTAACCGTTTATCTTATATTACATCCCCATGTCAAACTTCTTAACAAGCTTTTCGTGTAAAGCTTTGCATTCCTCATTATTAAGCCCAAGGCTTTTTGCAGCATTCAAGTCCCTTAACGAAGCCTGATAGTCAGTAAGTTCAAAGTATGCAAGAGCACGACGGTAAAAACAATGCGACTGGAATTCATTGATTTCAAGAGACTTGTCAAAACATTCAATTGCACTGTTAAAATCACCTTTAATGCTGTAAACAATTCCTTCATAATAAAGCTGACGGAATCCTTTAGGATCAAACTCAGCAGACATCTGGAAATCTTTAAGCGCATTATCATAATCATTCTGGGCAAAATAAGCCATTCCACGGTGTTTATGAATTACAGCAAGCACTGGTTTATCGCTGGCCTTTTCGATAATAAGTGAATAAATTTCAACAGCCTGAGAAAGCTTTCCTTCATTATGAGCCTGCAGTGCTGCAAGAATCATTTCATCGATTGTACCGTAAATATATGGCGAAACCCGTTCAAATTCCTGAGGAGCAGGTTCTTCTTCTGTCTTAACAGACTCTTTTCCATCAGTAATGAAATCTGCTTTTTCGTAGAATGAAGTTCTGCGTTCATCAACTTCTTTTGCAAGACGTGTCTGATAATCACGGATTTCCTGAAAGATAATATCAGCAAGACTAAGACTTGCATTGATACTTGCAAGCTTTCTTCTTAACGGTGCATCAAAAGGAGTAAATTCAGTTTTATAAATAAGTTCATGTTCAACTTCTGCCCATGCATCCTGGAGAATTGTACGAACCTGAATTTCACAGACAAGATTTTCCGGTATAGGAAGGTTACGAATTTCCGGATCTTCAATACTATCCAGATTCAAACAGTCCTGTGGAATTGCAATCAGAATATGAGTAGATTCATAACCAAATTCACGAAAGCTCTGTCGTTCACCTTTATGTTCAACTTCTTTTACGTTGTACTTCTTTTTGATAATGTTTTCTACTTTATTCACATCTTCAATAAATGCACAGACGATTCTGATACCCATTAAATCAGTAAGACATACAAGATTTTCGCAGTCAGAAGCTTCTTTTGCTTTTAAGCGAAGTAATTTTGAATAATAGCTTTCAAAGGATTTTACGCGGCGTTTGTAAACCGGTTTAGGATCAAGAATAATATCCTTTGTAATTTTTTCTTCGATATTTGTTAAAAGGCATTTTAACAACTGATTATATTTTGAATAATTTTCTTTAATTTTATCTTTTGCAGGGAGCTTTAAAAACTGTTCCATAAACTTCCTCCTTATGACTCATACAATAAATAATATATTATAAGAATACCACAGATTGAAAGAAAAAGAAACAAAAAAAAAGACGCTTCGTAAAGAAGCGTCTTTTTGTATTAGTGGCTCACTAACAATTAGTTAGCAGCCTGTCCACCGTTAGCCTGTGCATTAGAAGTAGAGTTTTCATCGATGCTTGATGTGAAACCTGTTTCTGTTGCCATCTTTTCTTTTTCAAGGTAGCGGTTGATCTGGTTGTTACCAAAGCGCTGCATTTCAGCTGTCTGACGTGCTGCTTCTTTCTTTGTGATAATTCCCCAAAGGTCTTCATCAGCAATGTCACGATCGCTTGTAAGGATTGCTTTGTCGTAGATTACTTTTACGTCTTTGAAGTAACCGATGTAGTTGTCACCAATGTGAGCTGCATCACGGCAAATCTGGAATCCAGTGAACTTAACAAATGGAATACCACGTGGGTAAATTGGGTAAACACGGATTTCGCGCTGGCGAACTTCTGTGATGTACTGTGGGTTGTTCCAGATGAGTGTTTTCCATCCGTCGAATCCAAGGTAACCCATGAAGTAGCGGCGTTCAATACCATCATTGTCTTTAAGAAGAACGTAAAGTGAGTGTGGGTAGTTCATACCCATTGTTGTTACAGCGATTGATTTAAGAGTACCAACATTTTTTACAACACCATAACCATCTTCGAAAAGTGTTTTTCCACTTGCTTTCTGTTCATCAGTTGGTTCCTGGCGAACACCTTCGTCATCAGCATCTGCCAATGGTTCGTATGCAGGGATTTCAAAAGCTGGTCTGATTTTTGCGTTAGCGTTTGCTGCGATTGAAGGGAAAATGATGCGTACGCCCATTACTTCTTTTCCAGCAAATGGTACTTTTGCGCTGTCTTTTACAGGAGCAGCAACAACTCTTGATTCAGCAAGACTTCCAACATTGCGTGCAGAAGAGTTCAATTCTACTTCCCATTCAGGCAATGCCAAAGATGTCTTCATAAGTTCTCTCTGTTCAGATGTAAATGTAGCACCTGCAGCAACAGAGAAATCCATTACAGTACGTTTGTTCTGTGTAGCTTTGCCGTTTTCGTCATTAACGCAGTCTTTTTCAAGCTGTGTGAAGTCAATGAGCATTGCTTCGTCTGCGAATGTCAAAGAGCCAGCAAGCAACATTACTGTAGCCAAAAGATAGAAAGTTTTCTTCATTTAGAAACTCCTTTTAATATACTTTTCGATGTAGCCTTGTTATTAATACAGTATCTTATAAGTGGCCGATTTTGTCAACGATTTTTTTTACAGAAAAAGCGTTCCTTCTCTGTAAAAAAAGTCGCTGCCTAGTCAGTCTCCGTAAAGATAGTTTTATTATCAATGTACATCTCTACCGAATGTATTTTATTGAATGTTCTCAAGATATTATTCTTGAAAATATCAACACCAGTACGAATTTCACAGGCTCTGCCTTCTCTTCTCAATACGTCATTTGTAATATTAACGTAGAGAACATCACCGCGTACAAAGGAACTTTCGATTTTAGTTCCTGGTGAAAACAGCGGTCTGCAGCGCTCTGTTTTAGGTCCCAGAACAAGCTCATCTGCATATTCAAGGACGTTTTCCGGAAATTTTTTAGGCTGAAGCCAGCGTGATTCCTGAACCAGATTTCCGGTATCTACTGATTCAAAATAGAACAGATATCTTTTTCCCTGAAAACCAAGAATAAAGGCAAGGAAAGAAATAACAAACAAACCAGCAATTGCAAGTACTGCTATTGTCATTCTGTTCAAAACGGCTATTTTTTTAACATCAATCTTTTTCATTAATTATTCCCTGTAAATCCACGAGATCGTTCAAAATGCGATACAAACGCAGTTATACCATTATATATCCCCAGGGCACTCTTTTGCAAGTATGCTTTATCATTCAACAGGGCTGCTTCTGCAGGATTTGATACAAATCCAAGTTCAATAAGAACGCTCGGCATTTTAGAATTTTTAACTACGAACCATTCTTCTGCCTTAATTCCGCGGCTTACGGTTTTTGAACCGATCTGCGCATTAAGTCCGTCCATAATGAATTTTGCAATGAGAATACTTTCTGTGGTGTATTCTTCTTCCATCATGGAATTCAATATATTGAAAAGTTTAGGATCATCAACCTTTGAACTGTCCAGTACTGTTCTTCTGTGTCCGGGTGTCAGATACCATACTTCATAGCCCTTTGCCTTTTTATC
Source organism: Treponema sp. (assembly GCA_024402475.1). Taxonomy (GTDB): domain Bacteria; phylum Spirochaetota; class Spirochaetia; order Treponematales; family Treponemataceae; genus Treponema_D. Next base: position 53,355 of record JAKSTQ010000001.1, read on the forward strand.
AAGTGAAGAATTCATATGAACAGAAATATAAAGTACGGCTTCATTTTCCTTAAGCTTAACTCCGTTTGCAATTTCTGTTCTTTCCTGCAATGAAATAAACACATCAGAACTTCTTGTAAGAATTATTTTTTTATCAGGATATGCAGTTGAAAGCATGTTTGAAAGCATCAGTGCAACTTTAAGTGCAACATCCTTTTCTCTGACCATAACCTTTTTTCCGCCGATGACATGTTCCATCATTGCACCGGGATCTTTTCCACCGTGTCCTGCATCAATGAGAATGGCACCGATTTTAAGGTCTGATTTATTCTGTTCAACATTAAAAAATTCCTGAGCGTCTGCAAAGAAATTTTTGCTTACTTTTATGCGTCCGTCTTCAATAACTGGAGAATCCGTAAATGAAACTTTTGTACTGTTCTGAAGAACAAAATTCTGTCCCGGTCTGAAAGAAAGCTGGCGTCCGTTTTTTTCAAGGATTCCTGTCTGGCTCAAAGAATCCCAGTAGACAACGATTCCGGACTGTTTTGCGTCTTTTAAAAGATCAATGGAATTTGTTGAGGCAAATGAAAATGATGATGTTAAAAACAACAAAATCAAAATTGCCTTAATTCTGCGCATACAATGCTCCCTGAATTCCGCCGCGGATTAAATAAGTCCAGAACTTTTTTGATTCAACAGATTTTTCTGCTGATTTAAGTTCATCGAACATCTGAAGTGTCTGTGCCATTGATCTGTGGTTAAAGTCACAACGGTCAAGATATGGCCCCAGAATTTCAGGGACAAATTCCCTGATACTTATATTTTCGGGAATTTGTGAAGAATGTTTATCTACTTCACAAAGAATTTTTTCAAGTGTTTCACTGTCAAAATCAAAAGCATTGTCTGCAAAATTCTTTTCGGTATCTGATCTTCTTCCTTCAAGAAATGCAGTTGTTGCGTCATTATCATATTCAAGTTCAAGAACAATATTTGCAATAGCATTGTGAGCAGCTTTTACAGCCTTTTCATAATCCCGGTCAAAGCTTAAAACATTACCGCATTTTTCAACATTATTTCGTGGGAATGTAACTGTATCCCCTTCCTTATTTCTTGGGAAAACATCACGGATGCATTCCATCTTAGAAACTGCATCAAGCCCGTGTATTTTTTTCAAAACACCCGGAATTGAAATCCAGGCCCGTTCTGCGCAAACTGAATTGCATGGAACATCGTAAAGTTCAAAAGGTGAATCAATATCAAGACGGATGCGATTTTTTTCAAGTTCATCAGGAACAATTCCTGCAGCAATTTTCAAAGCCTCTTTAGTAAGGTTAAGGCCAGAAGCATAAGGATATGTCCAGCCTGACATGTAACCGCCGGAAAGTCGTCCTGCAATTTCTCCGATCATTGGACCATTTTTTGTAAACTTAATATCTGCTTTTGCGGCTCCACATGATAATCCAAGTGCTGCAACGCCCTGTGCAAAAGTTTTTATAAGTACTTTCTTAACATCTTCTGATGCAGCAACAGGCATTGTGTGGCCGGTTTCAATAAAATATGGCGGAAAGTAAATATGTCTGTCTGCAAAACCTGTAATAGTCATTGTACCGTCATAGACAAGTGCATCAATCGAAAATTCAGGGCCTTCCATGTATTCTTCAAAAATAGCAGTTTTTGTACGGGAACAGTTAACTGCATCTTCAACAGCTGCAGTAAGTTCTTCCTGACTTCTGATCATTCTGCAGCCTCGTGCGCCCATGTTATCAACAGGTTTTACTACAACAGGAAAATTAATTTTTGAAATATAATCAGGTGTCAGAATTTCAGAAATTTTATCCTGAGGAATCTGAATAAAATCAGGTGAAGGAACATTACATTCCTTAAAACGCTGACGCATTACATATTTATTTGAAGCATTAACTGCAGCCTCAAATTCATGGCTTTTTAATCCGCAGGCTTTGCTTGCATAAGATACAGAAGCACTGAAATCGGTTCCTGCAGTAAATACAGCTTTAAGGCCGTTATTCTTTTTTAATTCAACAGCATAATCAGCAATAGCCTGTCTGTCTTTTAAATCGATCGGCTTAAATTCATCAGCAAGATTTACACAAAGAGCTTTTGGATTTGCATCAATGAGATAAACTTTGAATCCAAGTTCTTTTGCAGCCAAAATTGCTGGGCGCTGCATCAATCCTGCTCCGAGAATAAGTACTGATTTTTCTGTATTCATATTGTTCATATTTTTAATTCCTGTTTATAAATCTTTTGTTTTTACGCAGTAAACTTCAAAGGTTTCTCCTAACCCGCAAAGTTTAGAATGCACCATGCAAAGTTTTCTGAAAAAATTATTTTCAGGATGTTTTTTACAGACCGGGAATCGTTCCGGATGATGTCCGGTGATCACAACCTTTTTAACTTTAAATCCTGATAATTTCAGAATCTTATCAAGGTTTGCAGGTTCCCATAAAGTAAAATGATCTTTAGGAGAATTCTCAAAAAAGCTTTGAGTATTTTTCTTTGCAGAAACTCCACCTGCACTTGGTGTTGAAAATGCAAAAATTCCACCGCATTTTAATTTTTTATTTACATCAGCAAGAACTTTCTTAAGGTCACGGATGTGTTCAATTACATACCACATTGTAACTGCATCAAATTGTTCAAGCCCAAATTCTTTTTTACTGTCAAAATCCAGAAAGGAAGCAACAATTGCCTTAAATCCAAGATTATTATTTACATGAGCAACTGCATCTTCTGCAATATCACAGCCATAAGGCTTCCATGAATAATCTTTTGCTGCACTTAAAAATGGTCCGTATGCACATCCAACATCAAGAATTGATTTTTCTTCTGTTTTGCAGCTATTTAATTTTGTAATGTTTTTTGCACGAAGCAGACCTGCTTTTTTGATTGATTCAAAATCTTCAAGGTAAGTTTTTCCATACTGCTTTTTATATTCTTCTGCAAAATAAGATTTCTGGTATACAACCGAATCAGAATCAGTTGAATATGCAATATAAAGCATTGAATCATTTTTACATCTGCGGAAAGTTCGCTGAACTGTTCTTGCGGCTACAACGTCATTTTTATTATCTGCATTACGGCAGACAGGACAAAGATATGTTTTTCCGCAGGCAACCTTAAGGATTTTTTCACAAAGATTTGTACTGTCAGCAAAATATCTGTCCGCAAAGTCCTGTGCAAAAAAATCTTTTTTAGATGCAAATGCTTTTATAAAATATTTTTTTGAGAGATGCTTTTTTGAAAGGGAATAAAATCCGTGTTTTATACCAAGCTTATGATGATATGCTGTTGTTCCGCAAAGGATAACATTTGTATTTGCCATTAAAGCTTCAAATGCAGTAAATCCATAATGTGTAACTACAAGATCATAATCTGCAAGACTGTTTTTTAAGTCAGGAATCTGTTCCATGATTTTAACGCAGCTTGCATCAATTCCTGCAGGATTTTTTACAACAGCAGTTATATCAAATCCAAAAGACAAAAGGCTGTTGCAGACAATACCTGTAAGGCCGGCAGGATCTTCTCCGCCAAAACAGACAAGCACTTTGTTAATTTCTTTTTTGGAAGTTCGCTGTGCCCTGATATTACCAGGGCGTTCAATTCCACCTGCAAGAGTCTGGTTTAAAATTCTTTTTTTTAGTGAAGGAATTACATCAATTGAATAATCAGCTTTTTTATAAAAATCCGAGCCTTCATCAAGAGCGGCAACCGTTCCAAGACAAGACCATTTTTTATATTCAGCCTCGTCCATTCTGAATAAATCAGTTACGATAAGGTCATATTCACCTTTTAAAACAGGCTTTGAAATAATTTTTTCCCTGTCAAAATCATCCGGAATATCAACACTTAAGTTATCTTCAATAAAAATACAACCGTCAGTCTGCTTTGCAAGATTAAAACATCTTCTTAAATGACCTGTTCCACAGCCTGTTTTTGTACATGGAACAAAAAGAATTCTTTTCTGCAAAGAAAGATTATTCTGCAATGCACATGTTATGTCATTTACAGCAAAAGGCGGATTCAAACCGGAATCTTTAAGTTTATGTACAATATCTTTTGCCTTAAGATAATCCGCATAAGTATCAACCGTTGTTCTGAAAGAAGGAAAATAATATTTATCGTCTGCTTTCTTAAAAAGACTTTTAAAATTTTCAGGATGATTGTATAAAGCCGGACCTACATGTTCATGATCATAAGGCAAATCTGTAAGTTCTTTAGCTTTTAGTAATGAAGAAACCTTAAAAATTTCAACGCCGCTTCCGTGTGGAAGTCCTGTATAAGTCATGTAGTCATATTCATTGCAATAATTCTGCGAATATTCCTTTAAAAGGTCCTGTGCAGCTTCGTAAAACAATAATGGATTGTCAGCTGTCCCGCGCATTATGATATCAGCACCGGTTTGTTCTGCCACATTGCAGAATCGTTCAAGTACATCATCGCGGGAACCTGCAATAATTTTCCAGCCGCATTTTTGTGCAACAGGTTTTAATTCTTCAAGTGAATCATAATCGCAGGCAACAACATATTCATCACATTCAACTTTATGCATTGCATCTAAAGTCCATGCAAGCAGTTCTTTTCCGTCAAGTTTGAAAAGTGCTTTTTGAGGAAGTCGGGAACTGGAAAGGCGGCACTGAACTACAAGAACATTCATTTTTTTCTGCTCCAGCCTGAAACAAGAGAAACCGCATCCTGTGTAAACCTGAATTTATTTAAAGATACCCAGTTACGGGCAAGACCAAAATATCTTAAGCCTTCAACAAATCCACAGTTTGCATGACTGATAAATGAGAAAAATGAAGAAACAGGAATTTCTGCATGATCAACTTTATATTTTGCAAGAAGGTTCTTGATATAAAATCTCATCTGACATTCATTGTTAACGGTTTCTTCAACAGGAAGATTTTCAAGGTAAGAAAAAGAAAGCGCCGGTTCAACCTTAATTTTTTCACCCCATAACCAGGCACGCATGGAAAGGTCCAGATTCTGCCAGTAAGGAGTTTTAATTGTATGGTCATAACCACCTAACGCAATGAATTTCTTACGGTTATAAACTCCAACAAAATCATATGGATAAAGAACATTTTCAACTTCGCTGCAGTTAGAAATAAAATCAACTGTAAGCCTTCCCTTTTTTACATCCGGAACAGAATAAACAGGAATGGACTGATTCCCGTCAATCATTAATCTTGGCGCAATACAATAAACGTCAGGATTTAAGATTTTCCCCGCAACAAATTTATTCATTCCGCCTTTGGCACTGATATGAAAAGTATCGCGGATTACCATAAGGTATTCAGTATTAATCTGACTCATGGCAATATTTATCAGATCGCCGGTTGTAACTTCTTCCCTTGGAATAAGGAATTTTACAGTCGGGAACATCTGAACATAATTTTCGATATCGTAGTTAAGTTCATTTGTTTCTATTGAGATAATCGATGTAAAACCGCTTTCTACAAGTGAGCTGAGGTTGGTCAGCCGTTTATGACTTCCACCGCTATTTAATAGAAGAACAGAAACAGGAAAATCGGAATTACCTTTATTTTCCTTGCCGCACATTATTGTCAGGTCAAATTGTTTTTCGTTAAAAATTGTAGGTATAGTATTCATCACAATCCCTGCACTGCTGGCAATAGTTACAATCAATGTGTTCTTTAACGATACTGTCATTGCAGGCCCAGACATCTTCCAGGGATGACTCAAACACATTTCCGGTTACATTTTCAAAAAGTGAATCCTTGCAGCGAACAACATTTCCGTCAGCAAGAATATTCATTTCACGACGAATATGCCAGCAAGGAAGTCTTTCAAGAGGACTTAAATCTGCCGGTTTTTCATCACTCATTTTTTTACAGAATGAATCGTATTTCTGGATAACAAAATTTCCGTTACACAAAGAGCTGTCTTTATAGGTTCTGTAGAAAGATTCAAGTTCATCTTCGTTTACATTCATTCTGACAAACTGAGGATAAACACCAGATGAGAAATATTTTTTTAGCATTGCGATAAAATTCAATGCATCACTTAATTTTTTGCCCGGATGAATTTTCTGATATGTTTCTTCTGTCATTGCATCAACACTGACAATCCACATAAGTTTTTCATATCCGTTGCAAGTTTTTTCACCGCAGTAAGAAGCAAGTTCACTAAGACGGAATTCGGCATCAGAAGAAAGCTGTACACCGTTAGTTTCAATCAGTAATGAAAGTCCCGGATTTTTAAGAACTTCAAGAGCAGCATCAATAAAGTCAGGATGCAGAAGCGGTTCACCCCAGAGACTTAATCCGATTACAGCATCTTTATTAAAAGCAGCAATCTTTTTTACAAGAACTTTGAATTTTTCAAGCGACATAGATTCAGGCGAAGAAAATTCAAGCTTTGTGTAAGGAGAATACGGATTATTATCACCTGATTTTTTTTCAAGCTGGATGTTAAAAAAGGCAGGAACAGTTTTTAAAACAGAAACTTCTTTTGAAGCAATTTTTGTAAGTTCCTGAACATCGCTGCTACCACCTGCTTTTTCATAAAGATTTTTGCAGGCAGTGAAATTTTCAAGACTATTGCAGCTGAAATTGAACCTGTAAAGCCGCCAGTCAATATTTGAGATTACAGTTTCGATTTCAAATGAGTTAATGTCAGTCTTAATAAGATTGAAGATTGATTCATCATTAACTGCAGCAGATTTGAATACGTCATCTTTTGTCTTTACAAGGTTTGAAAGAATCTGACAAAGGCCTTTATCAAGAATTTCACATGCACAACCTTTTGCATAACCGTCAGCAAAAGAATATTCAGCAAGATATTTTGTATGAGTATCGATTAATTCACGGCACAATCCTGTATTAATGAACGGAAGACAAGCGTAACTGTACAAAACCGTTGAATAATCATCTTTAGAAGAAAGTTCAGCAAGGACTGCAAATAAATCTTCCTGTGAATAATTTTTTCTGTTAACACATTCAGCCTTAATACCGCAGGCATTAATTTCTTCCTGAACGAGACTTATATTATCATCTGTACATAAAACAGCAATATTTTTATCTTCAGTTATGGTATCAGCCCAGTCAAGGGTTCTTGCAAATGCACTTTTACCATTAAATACTTTATCAAACTGATAATCACGGGAATTCCCGGCAAATAAAATAATTAAAGATTTCATCTTTTCAATTGTCGGATTATATGTTGAACAAGTTAACCTGATAATATAAAATTGAAGGAACATGGACTTTACCGGCAACGAAATCGTATATTCTGTCACTCAGGTTACCCAGACAATTAAAAACCTCCTGGAAGAAAGCTTTCCTACAATAACTCTGGAAGGTGAAATATCAAATTACAGACCAAATTCTACAGGACACCTTTATTTTACATTAAAGGATGAAAACAGCCAGATCAGTGCCGTAATGTTTGCCAGCAGTGCAAGGTCCCTTACATTCAATGTTGCAGACGGCAAGAAAGTCCGCTGCAGAGGAAGAATTACTGTATATCCGGCCCGTGGAAACTATCAGATTTTAATTACATCAATGGAACCTGCCGGCGAAGGCGAAATCCTTTTAATGCTTGAACAGCGCAAGCAGAAACTTGCAGCCCAGGGACTTTTTGACTCTAGCCGAAAACGGTCTTTAAGCCAGTTTCCAAAAACAATCGGTGTAGTAACAACTCCTTCTGGAGCCGGATTACGGGACATTCTTCAGATTATCAGAAGAAGAAATCCCTGCGTAAACATAGTAATTTTACCTGCAATCGTTCAGGGAGCGGATGCTGCACCAACAATTATCCGTCAGATTGAAAATGCCAACAATTATCACTTGTGCGATACCCTTATCGTTGGTCGCGGCGGCGGCAGTCTTGAAGACCTTTTACCGTTCTCAGAAGAAGCCGTAGTCCGCGCCGTTGCAGAAAGCCAGATACCGGTTATTTCTGCGGTTGGTCATGAAATTGACTGGGCTTTGTGTGATTATGCTGCGGACGTACGTGCGCCGACCCCTTCCGCCGCCGCTGAACTTGCTACAAGCGTTAAAGACGAAATCATAGATTATCTTCAGAATAAGCAGAACCTTTTTTATTCTGAAATCCGTGCAAAAGTGGATCAGATTAAATTAATGGTAAAAAGTTTTTCACCTGATAATCTTGAACTTAACTTCAGACAGATTGAACAGCCGCTTTTGCAGCAGTTTGACGACCTTAAAGACGACCTTCTGCGTGGAATGGAAGAACGCCTTAAAGATACCCGCATTCATATAGAAAAGATGCAGTCCATTCTTAAAGCGTCAGATCCACATCTGATTCTTGACAAAGGCTTTTCAATGGTAAGAGACAAAAAAAACGGTAAATTAATACGATCTGGTTCTGATGCCAGTCCTGGAACAGAACTTGAAATTATTCCTGCAAAAGGGAAAATCACAGCGCAAGTAATTACAGCTGAATAAACAGACTTGGGAGAAAACAGATATGAACAATTTTGAAAAAAATCTTGAACGCCTTGAAGAACTCACACAGAAAATTCAAAGCCGCGACATTTCTCTTGAAGAAGCCCTTGCCTCTTTTGAAGAAGGAATCAAGCTTGCAAAAGGCATGGAAAAAGAAATTGATCGTATAGAAGGCAAAATTGAAATCCTCAAAAACCAGCCTGCTGCAGGAGCTGATACAACTCCAGAACTTGACCTGTTTGGAGATGCTGACTTAACAAGCGGAACTTCAGGAAAACCTAAGAAAGGTACCCGTCAATGAGTTCAAGTTCCAGAATCAAGGTCTTAAGCCCTGAAGTTGCAAGAAAAATTGCAGCAGGAGAAGTTATAGACCGCCCGAATGCAATTGTACGCGAACTTATGGATAATGCCGCTGATTCAGGTGCTGACAGCGTAACCGTAGAAATTACAGGCGGTGGCATTGATAAAATCCGTGTCATCGACAATGGTTCGGGGCTTACCAAAGAAGACCTTGAAATAGCCGCAACTCCACATGCCACAAGCAAAATCGTTACAGAAACAGATTTACTTTCCCTTACTACAATGGGATTTCGCGGAGAAGCATTAAGTTCAATTGCTGCAGTTTCTAATCTTACAATTACAAGCGGCGAATATAAACTTACTGCAAATGTTTCAGACGGACATAATATCATTCCAAACCAGTCTACAAAAGGCGCTATTGTTCAATCCGAAAACCTCTTTTTTAATTTCCCTGCACGCAGATTATTTTTAAAACGCCCTGCTACAGAAACAAAAATGTGCCAGCAGACTTTTATTGAAAAAGTTCTGCCATTCAACAATATTGCCTTCAGACTTTATATTGACGGCGTTTTAAAATATGACCTTCCAAAAGAAGATTCAATCTTAAAGCGTTTTGTTAAAGCCATAGATTTAAAAGGACAGAAGGATCTTTTTTATGCAGTGACAAACAAAGCAGCTGATTCTTCCTGGAACTATACTTTGATTTTATGTGACCCGGGAGTTTACAGAACTGACCGTAAAGACATCTATGTTTATGTGAATAACCGCCGCGTTACGGAATATTCCCTTATGCAGGCAATTGAATACGGCTGTACAGGTTACTTTCCAAACGGAACTCATCCTGTTGCGGCGGTTTTCGTCAACATTGATTCAAGTCTGGTTGACTTTAATATTCATCCTGCAAAAAAAGAAGTCCGTTTTAAAGACTCAAGTGAACTCCACCATTCAATCAGTTCAACTACAAGAGATTTTTACAAAAACTTTACGCTGCGTGATTTAAGCCTTCTTCAGAATAAAAATCAGGAAGAACAGACTTCCGCTGCATATACATCAAGTTTTTTTGAACCTGAAACTTCAGGAGATTACACAAAGAGCCATTCAACTTATCAAACCCATTATTTTAAGAACTCAACAAAAGATTATTTTGAATCCCGCAATTCAACTTCTGACATAAAACAGGCTTCAAAACCTGCTGATTTCAGAAGCCAGTTACTGGATTCAGGTTCAACTTATGCTGCCATTCTTGCAAACCAGGCAAGTCAGGAAAACCAGGAAGAAAAGCCATATGTTGCAGATTCAAAAACAGAAAATGCAGATAACGACGGCGTAAAATATTTTGGTACCACACAGGGAGTATTTCTCCTTGCAGAAAAAGACAATGTACTTTATTTGATTGACCAGCATGCAGCCCACGAACGCATACTTTTTGATAAAATCATGGACAATCCTGGCAAAGCACAGAATCTTCTTGTTCCGTATACAATCAATATCAGTGACGAAAGTGATGACAGTTATCTTGAATCCATCAAAGAAGAACTGGAACAGCTTTGTTTTAAAATTCACAAAGATGAAAGCGGCAGCTGGATTTTAACATCAGTACATTACAGATGGAATTCGTCAGAAGAGGAATTTGTAAAAATGCTTCTTGATGAAAGAGTTCCGCCGGAAAAAATTCTTTACCACATTGCAGCCAGCACAGCATGTAAGGCGGCAATAAAAGACGGATATTATCTTGATGAAATAACAGCCAGTGAACTTGCGGCAAAAGCACTCAGGCTTCCTGATCCTCATTGTCCACATGGCCGTCCGGTTTTCACGGCGTTTACAAAAGACGATTTATTCGCCCTTGTACGCCGTACACAATAACTTACTGTCTTACAGTTGCAAGCAGCTGATCAACCTGAGCTTTCTTAAACTCAGGTTTTTTAGTCTGCAGTGCAACAAGATAACCTTCTGCACTTACAGTATCTTTAAGTGCAATACAAACCTTGGCAACTTCGATATATGCATCCCATACAGTCGAATCCTGTTCAAGAACCGCAATGTATGTAACTTTTGCATTTTCGAACTGACTTGATTCTGCATAAGCTTTTGCAAGATTAAATCTAACCACATTATCTTTAGGTCTGATTTTAAGTGCATTCTGGAAGAAAACGATTGCCTTGTCATATTCCTTTTTGCTCAGATAAACACTTCCAAGGTTGTTGTTTGCTTCAAAGTTATTTTTATCACTGTTATAAACATCAGTAAGCATTACAAGTGCAGAATCGAGATCCGGCGGATTAAGGCCAAGGAATATTACGCCAAGGTTAATCTTTGTCTTGATATTTCCCGAATCAAGGGAAAGTACTTCCCTGTAAAGTGAAATTGCGCCGTCAATGTTACCGGTTGCTTCTGTAACAAGAGCATAGTTATATACGATCATTGCCTTTTCTTTATTGTTCGAAAGTGCATCTTTTGTATCATAAGCTGCTTTTGCATATGTAAAACTTTCTGAAGTCTTTTTCTGATTAAACAGAACTGTCGAAAGGTTGTAATTTGTAAACGGATCTGATTCACCTGGTTTAAGTAAAGCCATTGCCTTTCTGTAACAGCTTTCTGCTTTTGCATAATTTTTAAGTGAAGCATAAGCTGAACCGCATTCCTTTAATGCAGCTGCATTTACAGGTTCAAGTTCAATTACCTTATTATAAGCAGTTACTGCACTTTCTGCGTCATTATAAGCATTGTACAAAAGTCGTGCTTCTTCAAGGAAAGCCTTTGCGTTCTGAGGATTGACAGTTCTTGCATCACGGAATGCCTTAAGTGCTTCTTTATTGAGTTTAAGGCGTTTACAGGTCATACCAAGGTTAAAATGACTTGAATCAAAATTTTTGTTAAGACGGATTGATTCAGAGAAAGAACCTTTTGCCTGCTGATACTGCTTCTGCCTGAACTGAACGCGTCCAAGATAATAGTAATACAGATAATTGTTTGAATCGCCTTTAACGGCAGCTTCAAATTCTGCAAGTGCTTTGGCAAGATTATTGTCTTTTTCTGCATTCAACCCAAGAATGTAATGGGCACGAGCTTCATTAGGATTTTTTGAAACAGCCTGGTTTGCATAACTGATTGCAGCATCATTAAGCTTAATTACCATTGCAGGATCTTTTTCTTTCTGTGCAGCATCATATAAAGCCTGTGCCATATCAGCAAGTTTTGTTGAAGAAAATTTTGGTTCACCTTCTTCAATCGGAAGCATTTTAGCAGCCGCTGCAAAACTGTCCAGAGCATCCTGAGATTTTCCTGCAAAGAGGTTTGATTTTCCCTGCTGGATTTTGTCGTTGATCTGATTTATTTTTTCCTGAAGTTTCTTGTTTTTCTTTGCAAGTTCTTCTTCGATGGCTTTCTGTTTTTCGGCTTCTTCTTTCTGTTTTTCTGCCAGGGCCTTGCGTTCCTGCTCACGCTCTTTGTCATCACGCTGCTGCTGTTCAAGAAGGCGGTTCAATGCCTCCTGATTTTTTGCATTGGCTTCGTTTGCGGCATTAAGCTGACTGTTCATGGAATTAAGTGCATTCGTAAAGGAACTGGTATCAATATTTACATCGTAAACACCACCATATCCGTTACCGCCGCCTGACCCCTGAGCCAAAAGCATCTGGTCATACTGCTGTTTAAGTGCAATCAGTTCATCAAAAAGCTTATTTGCTTCTTCATCATCAGGATTCTTTATTAAAAGCTGATTCAAAAGCTGCAATGCAGGATCAAACTGATTTTTATCCATGTATTTTTTTACAAGAGTAATTGTATTTCTGTATTCCCGTTCTGCGCGGCTTGGTCCGTTACTGCAGCCTTTAGCACAAAGAATAATTATAAGGACAACAACTGCAAGACAGATACCTGCAATTACTGCAAGTTTTTTTCTGGGATAGATTTTATTTGAACCGCGTCGTTTCTTAAACATATTTCCCTCCCGGTCTAAGGTCTTCTATTAATCAATATCGGATTCATCTTCGTAGTTAAGAACGTTTTCAGTTCCGGCTGACATATTCTTTGTATCGGAATTATCCTTGAGGGAATTTGCGATATCCTGAAGCTGCTTTCTTCTGCGTTCTTCATCAGCGGCCCGTTTTTCTGCTGCAAGACGTTCTGCTTCTGCCTTAGCGGCTGCAAGGCGTGCTTCTTCTTCTTTACGGCGTTCTTCTTCAAGCTGTTTGCGCTGAGCTTCTGCAATGCGGAAATCTTTTTCTTTACGCAAAAGGTCCAGCATCATGCGGATTTTTTCAGCCTGAGGATCATCTGGTCTTAAAGCAAGATAAGTTTCGTAGTCAGTAATGCATTCATCAATATGATCAAGTCTAAGACCGGCATTGGCACGGTTAAGATAAGGTTCTGCATAGGAAGAATCAGCAGTTACAGCCATTGAATAATAGTCAACTGCCTTTTCAAAATCAGCCATGGCATAAGCACAGTTTCCGGCATTAAAATAGAGAACTTTTTTATCAGTTCCATAAGCTGACAATCCAAGTTCAAAAGCTTCAAGGGAACGCTTGTAATTTCCAGTCTGGTAATATGCAATTCCAAGATAATTATACAGTGCAGGATCCGGATTTGAGGCTTTAAGTTCATTTTCCAAAAGAGCGGCTGCTGCTTCAGGTTTATTTTCCTTGAATGCCTTTACACCAGCTGATTCCTGAGCAAAAAGAAAAAATGTGCTGCAGAGTAATACAACTGTAACTAAACTTCTCTTGTAAAATAATTTCATATATGACATAATCACATAAATAAACTTTTTATACAATAGTTACTTTAAATCGGAGAGTTTTTAGTTTATGGGAATGGGAACTATAGTATTTATTATCTTCCTTGCAGCTGCAGTCATTCTTCTCTTTGTACTTGTTCTTAAAGCTGTCATTGCACCAAAAAAAATTGATGGTCTTCAGAAATATATTAAACAGGGGAAAATCGCTCCTGCTATCAAACTGGCAAAGAACCTTATCCAGAAAAACCCGTCAGATTACCTTGCACACTACTATCTTGGTAAAGCTTATCTTTTAGACAATAAACTTGAACTTGCCCTTATGGAACTCAAATATGTAGACCAGAAAGGTATCTTTGACCAGGACCTTTCCGAACTTGACTTCCGTAACGAAATTGCACCACTCTATCAGAAATTCAATCAGCCGGACGAAGCACTCAAACAGTATCTTCTTCTGACAAAACTCAATCCCCGTGATGCAGAAAATTTCTATAACGTAGCAAAAATCTATGACGCAAAAGGAAAAGCAGATGCTGCCCTTGGCTTTTATGATAAATGTATCAAACTTAACCGCCGTCATGTAAAAGCCCACGCCGCAATGGGACTTCTTTTATTCCGTGCCAAACAGTTCCAGGAAGCAAAAAAAGAAATCGACCTTGCAATCTCTTTAAGCCCGGAAACTTTTTCTACATATTATTATCTTGGAAAAATCCTCAAAGAAAACAAAGACTTCCCGGGTGCAGTCAAAGCATTTGAAAAAGCCGGACGCGATGCTGAATACCGCCAGAAGGCACTCATTGAATGCGGAACCTGTTACATGGCAGGACAAAGCATGGAGAATGCAGTCAACTGTTTTGAACGTGCAATTGCATCCCAGAAAGATGCTGACAAACAGGAAACTCTTTATGCCCGCTACTTCCTTGCTTCCTGTTACGAAAAGAACCGTAAAATCGAAAAAGCTATCGAACAGTGGGAAGAAATCTACAAGAAAAACCGCCAGTTCCGCGATGTCGCTGCAAAACTTTCTGAATACAAGGAACTTCAGGCAAATGACAGCCTCAAGGAATTCCTTACATCTTCGGAAGAAGAATTCACACGCATCTGTCAGCTTGTCTGCAAAAACGGACTTGGACTTGAACCTCAGCAGGTAGAAAACAAAAAAGGCTGCTGTATTATTTACGGTACACCAAATTCCAACAATGACTGGCGCAACGTACGCAAACAGGTATATTCCTGCTTCTTCTTCCGCGAATCAGATCCGATTGAAGATGTAATTGTACGCAAAGCCCTCGACGAAGTTAAATCAAAAGGCTTTACCAAAACATATATGCTTTCAAGTTCAGGCTTTACAAGAACTGCCATCGGCGCTGCAGAAAACCGCCCGGCAGAACTTTTAGGTAAAGAACAGCTTGAAAAAGTTCTGGACAAAGCAAATAAAAAATAAAAGGCATTTATCTCAATGAAGTTTCTGATAGTTTCTGATCAAATCGATCCATTTGTTTACAGTTATGCAATTAAAGATTTGTTCAAGGATGTATCAGCAGTTTTGTGTGCAGGCGATTTACCAATGGAATACATTGACTTTATTGTCAGCACCCTTAACAAACCAACTTATTTTGTATTTGGAAACCACAACCTTAACGAATATAAATATTACCATAAAGAAGTTCCGGACAAGGACACTCTTTACAATGCGGGCAAGGCAGAAGAACATGCCCATGGTGCAATCTACGCGGGATTCAAGGTAATTACCGACGAAAGCCTCAAATGGACAGATCCCGCTACTGGCAAGGAAACACCTCTTCTTATAGCAGGAATTTCCGGTTCAAGGAATTACAATAACGGACTTTGCCAGTACACAGAAACCCAGATGAAGTTAAAGCTTTTACAGATGGCACCAAAACTTCTATATAATAAATTAAAATACGGTCGCTACCTTGATATCTTTCTGACACATGCAACACCGCGTCATGTACACGACCATGAAGATCCTTGCCACAAGGGATTTAAAGTATTCAATGAATTCATCAAAAAATACCGCCCTACCTACATGGTTCACGGACATATACATTTATACGATCTTAACGAAAAACGAATTTCTGAATATGAAGGCACAACTGTCGTTAACGCATACGGTCATTATGTAATAGACCTGCCTGTTTCAGATTTATCACAGCTTCAGATAACTGACGAATAAATAAGGGAGAATTTATAATGGCAGTATCTTTTAACCAGCAGTCGGATGACGACTTTTCAAAAGCACGATATAAAGCACTCTTCAACGAAATCCAGCACTTCCTCAATCCGGAAGAAGCACGGCTTATTTCATTAACTGACCTGAAAAAATTACTCAAACCAAATAACGAAACCTACAAAGGAATGCAGGCAGTTCCTGTAAAACTTATCGTAGGCTCAGAAGGCCGCTATCACGATTTTGACAATCAGTTCTTTCCAAAAAGCACTCACCTTAAAGCCCGCTGGGAAAGCATTGACCGTGCACATATCCAGAACATTACACTTCCTCCGGTATCTCTTTATGAACTTGGAGGCCTTTATTTTGCCCGCGACGGAAACCACCGCGTATCAGTTGCAAAGGCCCGCGGAATAGAATTCATCGACGCAGATGTTGTAAGCCTGCAGAGCGAAATCAAGCTCAAGGCCGGAAGTTCCATGAAAAACATCATCAGACAGATTCTCGCATACGAAAAAAGAGTTTTCTATTCTGAAACCGGTTTTGGTGATGTAACAGATTACTGGTGCCTTGACTTTACAACACCCGGACAGTACGACGTAATTTACAACCATATTCTTACACATAAATACTACATCAACCAGAATCAGACAGAAGAAATTTCCCTTCCTGAAGCAATTTATTCCTGGTTTGAAACTGTATACATGCCGGTTGTCCAGACAATCCAGAAATCTCACATCATGCACAAATTCCCTAAAAGAACCATAAGTGACCTTTATATCTGGCTTATCAAATACTGGGATGCGATTAAAAATAAGTTCGGAAACGATATTCCTATTGATTCTGTAATCGAAACCTTTACACAGACCTATGGAACCGGCTTTTTCCACAGAATTTTGAATTTTATCAAAAAAAGAATACTTCAGAGAGATTTATCACAAAAACAAAATCTTGACGGCTAAAAATTCTTATGGTAAAATTAAAAGTAATATTAGATATTATGGAGTAATCCTTTGCTTAATTTAGATTACTTGGCATTGCTTGCCACAGCTGCATTGACATTTATTACATTTATATTTCTCATCGTAGTAATGGTTAGAAAAACTGCAAAAGTCAGTTTTGTATTCTTCCTTGCTCTTTTGAGTATTGTTGCTGGAATCGCACTTTCCCTGCTTCTTAACAAATCTACATATCTGTATATACTGCTTGTTGTCGCAGCAATTCTTTTAACTTTATATACAATCTTAAAAGCTTTTGCAAAAGTTGATGATAAGTCAGAAAAGAAAAAGAAAAATGATTTGAATACTGTTACTCAGAAACGCCTTAACATTATTTATAATGATGAAGACATTTCGCTTCTTGACGTAAACAAACAGTTTATTTTTAACACAGCCGACTCATTTAAAGATCCAGAAGGTTTGAGTGTTCTTCTTGAATCTTTCGGAAAAACAATTCTTGACCTTACTCATGCAGACGGTTGTCTTACTCTCGTACTTGATGATTTTGAAGACATCCTTACAGTAAAGAACCTTACAGGAACTTTCATACCATGTTACAAACTTCCTGAAAACATTCCTCATAAACAGCAGCGCGTCGAAATGAACATGCGTTATGCACAGTTCAACCTTAAAGACAATATCTTTGGAAACGTACTTTCAACTGCTGACTCACTTATGGTAAATGAACCTGCAAAACAGTCTCTTATCGTTCAGAACGGTGATGAAGACTTCCTTAAATGCGGTGCTTATATCTTTGTTCCACTTACAGTAAATGCAAAACCAGTTGGTGTTCTTGCACTTTCAAAATCACCTCTTTCTGGTCCGTTTACTGACAAAGAATATGATACAGCTCTGCGTCTTGGTGACTTTGTTGGTTCTGCAATCAAATCTGTTTCTACACACAACGCAATCGTTGAAAGCTCAACAATTGCTAAAGAAGGTCTTCTTGCTACAGAAACACAGAGATCACTTGTTCCTTCTAAACTTCCTGCAATTCCTGGACTTTCACTTGGAACAATCTTTACTCCTGCAGAAAACATCTGTGGTGACTACTTTGATGTAATGGTTTCACGTAAAGACCGCATTTCATTTGTAATGGCTGATATTGCCGGAAAGAGCATGAACTCACTTATCGTAATGATCATGCTTCGTGCAATGCTTAAACTTATCGTAAACACAACTCAGACTGCTGGAACAATCTTAAGCTGGGCAAACCGTGGTATTGCAAGCGAAGATACAGTTGACCACTTTGCAAGTGTTGCTCTTTTGATTTATGATAGTGTTAACAATACTATTCAGTATGCTTCCGGTGGTACAACACCAATTTTCCTTTACAGTGCAGAAAATGATACTGTAACAGAAATTTCTGGTAAACAGGAACCAATCGGGGTTGAGAAATCAACTGAATATTCCGATAATAATATAAGTGTAAAATCTGGAGACATCGTTATTACATGTACTGATGGTCTTGTAGAAGCACTTAACACAGAAGGCGTTCAGTATTCAAGAAAACGCCTTGAAAAAGTAATTAAAGAAAATCATTCTTTACAGGGCAAAGATATTGCTAACAAAGTAAAGAACGATGTAAAAATATTCTGCGGTAATGCAGTACAACATGATGACCAGTCCTTAATGGTCATTAAAATCAAATAAGGGGAAGGAGCTTCTTTATGGAACTTAAGATACGTAAAAACGGAGAAGTTTATATTATTGATGTAAACGGCGAAATGGATTTGTACAACTCGTACAAACTTAAAGAGCTGGTAATGAAAATGCTTGAAAAAAATGTTAAGAATTTCATTATCAATCTTGAACAGGTTGATTACATCGACTCATCTGGAATTGGTGCACTTATTTACATTTGTTCAACAATGAAAAAAATGAACTTAAAATTTGCAATTTCAAATGTTCACGGCTCTGTTAAGAAAGTTATCGAACTTACTAAACTTATGGGATATTTCCCTATTGCCAACAGTGTTGAAGAAGCACTTATGATGATCAACGACTAACAGAGGTAATTAGATGGAAGGCCAGATTAAAGAATTAAGATCAGACGACAATGATCCATTGTTCGATAAAACAAATATGCTTAAGAAGGTATTCCCTTCTGATTTCCGCCAGATTCGTTACTTTACACTGTTAATTGTACAGTCTGCACCTACAGAAATCAAAGAACTTAACCTTCTTGAACAGCAGATTTCAGAAGTTATCAAAAATGCTGTAAAACACGGTAATGACTGTGATATCAACAAGAAAGTAACTGTATGGTATTCATTCAGCCCTACACATGCACACATTATTGTAGAAGACGAAGGTGAAGGATTCAAAGACCTTGAAAAATGGAATGAATTCAACAGAAACCGTCTTGAATGTCTGCACCAGAATAACTTTGAAGGACTTGCAAACTTTGTTTCATTCAAAACAAAGAAAAGTGATGACCAGGATGGTGGTAACGCTTTGTTTGCAGCTCTTGAATACTGGGACGGCGGATTTGTTTACAACGGAAAGAAAAACGGCGTAGCAATGCTTAAACGTTTCCAGCAGAAACATAACTAAGCTTAAATTAAAGCTGATAAAAACTGCGGTTTTTGTAACCGCAGTTTTTTTTTATTTTAAACCAACTTCAATTAAATAAAAAGGCTTCCATTTCAATATGGAAGCCTTTAGTGCATTGGAGATGGGGAGAATTGAACTCCCGTCCGAATAAGTAACACGATTACGTCTACAAGTTTATTGGTGCGAGGTGGTTGTCGGGAAACGGTAGCAGCACCGCAAGCGTCGTCTCCTTATTCTGAAATTTAAGTCCCGGACGGCCATCAGAAAGACCGTTCAGCAAGCCTTGGGAAGGTGACAGATATCCTGATTGCTCAAAGCGGCACAAAAAGGTATCCGGCTAACGCTTACGCAGCGAGAGCAAACTGTGAATTAGATTCGCCAGTTAATTTTTTCCGTCTGATTAAGGACCAGGCAGTGAATCCTACTTGCAGTAAAAGCATCATCAAATCCGTCGAAACCGGTGCACCCCCGTATAAATAAAAAAAATGCAGTAATTGAATCTCGTTTTGAGGGTCAACTACTGCATTTAATATATGTATAAATCAGTCTAAAGTCAAGGTTTTAGTTTGCTTTTTTAATGAAAGCATCCTTAAATCCATAAGCCTTGAATCTTGCAAGGACTGTACCGTATTCATCTTCTGAAAGAGGTCCAATCATTACAACATATTTGTTTCCTTTATTCTGAACTACGATCGGATATTTCTTTCCATATTTTTCATTGCATTTTTCTACATTTTCGAACTTTGTATATGTTGCAATCTGAATATAGAACTCATCTTTTCCGATTACTACTTTGTCTTTTACTTCAACATTTGAAGATGTTGTTACTGTCTTTTCAACTTCTTTTGTTTCTTCAACAATTTTTGTTGTTTCGATTACTGTTTCTTTTTCAACAGTATTTTCTTCTACAGTTTTTTCTACAACTGATTCTTCAACTGTTTTTTCTACGACTTTTGTTTCTTCTTTAACAGCAGGTGGATTTTCATCTGCTGGAACAAGAACGATTGCACCAAAGTCATCGTCAGCTGCTTCTTCTGTTACTGGTTCTTCTGCTACTTCTTCAGTTGTTTCTTCAGCAGGCTCTTCTACAGGTTCTTCAACTGGTTCGATTTCTTCAGCTTCAATTGTTTCTTCTTCTACTTTTTCTTCAGGAACGATTTCTTCTGCTGCTTTTGAAACTTCAGGTTCAGTTTCTTCTGCTGCAGGTTCTTCTACTGATTCTTCTTCAACTTCAACAGTTTCTTCTTCCACTTCTTCTGGAACCGGTTCTTCAATATCTTGCGCAGGTGGAAGTTCTTCTTCTTCAACAATTTCTTCTGTTACCTGTTTTGGTGCATTTGTATCTTCAGTATCAATAGGTTCAACAGTTTCTTCTGCACTTTCTTCTTCAGCAGGTTCTTCAGTTACTTCTTCAACAGCTTCTGTTTCTTCTACTGGTTCTGGTTCAGTTTCAACTTCGTCCAGTACTTCTTCTTCGATTTTTTCTTCTGCAGGAACTGATTCTTCTACAGGTTCTGCGGCTTCTTCTGTTTCTTCAGAAGCTTCTTCTGTTTCCGGAACTTCTTCTACAGGTTCTTCAACTGGTTCAATTGTATCTTCAATTTTCTCTTCTTCAGCATTTTCGTTTTCAGATTCTTCAACAGGGAATTCCTGATCATCTTCGATCTTTTCTTCCTGTGGTTCTTCTTCAGCTACTTCTTCTTCCTGCTGTTCTTCTGATTCTTCTTCTGTTTCTTCAGTAACTTCTTCCAAAGGCTCTTCGTCTACCTTTTCCTGTTCTGGAACTGCTTCTTCAACAACTTCCGGTTCAGATTCTTCTTCAGCTTCAGCAGGTTCTTCTGTTTCTTCTGTGATTTCTTCTTCTACAGGTTCTGCAGTTTCTTCTGCAGGTGATTCTTCTTCAATTTCTTCTGCTGCTTCTTCAACAGATTCTTTTGCAACTGTTTCTTCTTCTACAGGTTCAGTTGCTTCTTCTGCTTCTACAATTTCTTCTTCTGCAGGTTCTTCTGTTTCTTCAACTTCTGCAACTTCTTCAGCCGGTTCAGTTTCAACAGCATTTTCTGTTTCTTCTGTAACTTCTTCTGCAGGTTCTGATTCAAGTGTTTCTTCTGCTACATCTTCTTCTGTAACTTCAGGTGGATTTTCTGTATCTTCTTCAACTGCTTCTGTTTCTTCCTGATTTACTTCAACGATTTCTTCATCAGCTGCAGGAATTTCTTCTGATTCTTCAACTGCAACTTCTTCTGTTTCAGGTTCTTCAGCCGGTTCAACTGTTTCTTCTTCTACAGCAGGTTCTTCAACTGCAACTTCTTCTGCTGATTCTTCAACTGTTTCTTCGGATTCAACTTCCTGTGTTTCTGTTTCTTCTGGAATTGCAGTTGACTGAGTAATAACGCACGAACCATTCACGCTCTGGTCAATTTCGCCGCTGCGTTTTGTAAGTTTTACAAGGTTGTTTGTATTTTTTGCGATATTAAGGCAGTTTGCAGCTTCCGGTGAAAGAAGAATTGCAATTCCTTCTGACGGATCGAGTGAACCGATTACGAGAATATCAACGTTTTTTCCGTTTGCAGGATTAGTTACACAGATATTATCTCCAGGCAGATATCCTACAGTTTTTGCAAAGAGCCCTGGTGGGAATACTCCGTTATCTGCAACAACAGCCCTTCCATCAAGAGAAGGACTCGACGAGCACAGAAATACTCCAAATACCAATAACGAAAGCAAATAAATAATTTTTTTCATTTTGAACCACCCTTTAAATCAATTGCTTTTTTAATTGTAGCTGCAAGTTGTGTAGCATATTGAATAATTGAATCATCATTATTCTTTAATGCTTTTGGAGGAATCATATATCCTTTATACATTTTTTTTCCGTCAGTAAGGGAAATAACTTCCCATTCAACTTTTTCAATATTTGAAAGCATTGCACTTTCTGGATTTGTGGAATCCTGTGTATTAAAAATTATTGTCATTAAAACCTGATAATCCAGATAACCTTCCTGGGCTTCTGCATAACTCTGTTTCAACTGACTTGAAATATCATCATTTTTCTGCTGAACAATCATTTTTGTATTAGAAACGATATATCCGTATTCAAAAAAATAATCTAATACTGACTGTTCCATAAGGTATGAAGCATCAAAGATGATCTGTGGACCATTTTTCTGAATCACCTGAAGTGAAAATGACTTTGTTTTTGCATGAATACAATTCAAAGCAAGCAAACATAACATCGATGCAATACATAATTTACGCATAAACTTCATAAAATTCCTCTATGAGACAACTATAAATTGTCTCATATTGATTATCGGAAATTCACTTTTATTATTTACTAAAAATTAAATGTGAATTAAAATTAGAATATGGGGAAAAATAACGATACTAGACTTTATATCATAGGGGCTGGTTTTGCAGGTCAGATGATTGCCAGCGATATAAAGCGAAAAAAAATATTTGGAAAAGTTGCAGCCTTTCTTGATGATGATAAAAATCTAATCGGTACAGAAATTGACGGTATTCCTGTTCTTGGGCCTATCGAAAATACTGCATGTGTATTGCGTCCAACAGACAGTGATCAGGCTATTATTGCAATTCCAAGTGCTTCTACTGATAAAATTAAGGAAATATACAAAGCTCTTTCTAAAAGCGGATTCAAGCATATAAAAATTCTTCCTGCTATCAGTCAGGTCGTAAACGGAACCGCGCATCTTGTTCAGGCAAGAGAAATCGATCCTCTTGATATTCTGGGCAGAACACCTGTTACAATTTCATTAAAAGAAAGCCTTTCATATCTGCGCGGTAAACGCGTTCTTATCACTGGTGCCGGCGGTTCCATTGGATCTGAACTTTCACGCCAGCTATTGTCTGGAGGTGCTGAACGCCTTTATCTTTTTGGACACGGAGAAAATTCAATCTATCATATTGACAGGGAACTCCGCCTTTTACAGCAGGAAGGCGTTGGAGAAAAAGCAACCATCGTTCCTATTATTGGAGACATGAAAGACCGTGAATATGTACGATACATTATTTCCCATACAAAATGTGACGTTATATTCCACTGTGCGGCTTATAAACATGTTCCAATGATGGAAGAAAATCCTGTTGCTGCAATCGAAAACAATGTTTTCGGAACCAAAAATCTTCTGGATGCAAGCCTTGAATTCGGCGTAAAGCGTTTTGTACTTATTTCTACAGATAAGGCTGTAAATCCATGTTCTGTCTACGGGATTTCAAAATATCTTTGTGAAAAACTGCTTCTGGATGCTTCTAAAAGAAATAATTCTGTCAACCAGGCGTTTATGTTCGTCCGTTTTGGAAATGTTCTGGGATCGCGAGGTTCTATTCTCCCATTATTTATGGAACAGATTAAAAACGGCGGACCTGTTACAGTAACCGATCCACAGATGGAACGCTTTTTTATGACAATCCCGGAAGCCTGTTCACTGGTTTTACAGGCAGGCGGTGTTGGCCACAACGGCCTTTCATACCTTCTTGACATGGGTGAACCTGTAAAAATCAAAGATCTTGCATATCATATCATTGAATTTTCCGGACTTGAGCCTGAAAAAGATATTGAAATCCTTTATACAGGTGCACGTAAAGGCGAAAGAATTACAGAACCACTGTGGTTAAAAGAAGAAAATCCTCAGTCGACAGAATATCCTAAGATTCTTAAGCTTGAAGACCTTAAGCTGGATTTTGACCTTAAGGAACTGCTGGACAAACTTGAACCAGTCTGCACTTTTGATGCCGGACAGCCTGATTTGTACAGAAATTCTGTCTACCTGAGAAAGGTACTCAAACACTACTTTCCCGAGCTTTTAACTGGAAACAATAAATAACACAGGATAAAAATTATGGCAAATACATTAAAAGTTCCTTTTTCAAAACCTTCCATTACAAAGGAAGAAGAAGACGCAGTTCTTAAAGTTATCCGCTCAGGCTGGCTTACAACCGGCAATGAAAGTCTCATGTTTGAAAAGGAATTCAGCCAGTTTCTTTCAAGACCCATTGAAGGCGCTGAAATTTATGACTCAAGACCATTACAGAGTCTTGCTGTCAATTCAAATACAAGCGGTATGATTCTTGCAATGTATGCCTGTGGTGTAAAAGCCGGAACCTGGATTATTACCACACCCTACACTTTTGTTTCTACAGCTGCATGTGCCAGACACCTGGGTGCGGATGTTCTTTTTGCAGATATTGAAAAAGATACATACAACATTGATCCTGATAACATCGAAAAACTCATTAAGGAAAACCCTGATAAAAAAATTGCTGCAATCGTTCCTGTTCATATTGCCGGAACTATCTGTAATATGGAACGAATTATGGACATTGCACGAAAATATAATATTAAAGTAATTGAAGATGCGGCTCATTCTTTCCCATGTCCTACAAAACTTGGTTATGCAGGAACAATTGGTGATGCAGGCGTATTTTCTTTTTATGCTACAAAACCTCTAACTACTGCAGAAGGCGGAATGGTTTGCTGCCGTGATCCGCAAATGGTAAAAACAATGACTGTCATGCGTCTTCACGGAATGGATAGAACAACCTGGGACCGTTATACAAGCCCTCGTGCCAGCTGGGAATATGACATTGTAGCACCAGGATATAAATTCAATTTGCCTGATATTTTAAGTGCATTTGGACGCGTTCAGCTTTCCCACTCAGATTCCTTCAACGAAAAACGTAAAGCAATCTGCAACCGTTATAACCAAGCTTTTAAAGACCTTGATACAGTTGAACTTCCGCCGGATTGTGACGGAAACTGCTGGCACTTATATCTTCTGCGTATCAAACCCCAGAATCTTACAATCAGCAGAAATGAATTCGCGCAGAAACTTCAGGAAAGCGGCATAGGAATTTCAATGCATTTTATTCCCCTTTTCCACTTTACTTACTGGAAAGAATTATATAAAGATTTCACTGCAGAAAATTATCCTAATGCACAGGATAAATACTCAAGGACAATTACATTACCTTTGTGGCCGGATATGACAGATGAAATGATCTGTGATACAATAAAAGAAGTTAAAAGAATTTCAATGGAGTACCACAAATAAAAAATGGCTGTAAAAAAAGCTCCTTCACAGGTAAATCATACTCAGATAACCAAAAGCTATTTCAGTGATTTAAAGAATGCTTCGTGCCTTTATGCAAAGATAATCAGAAGTCCAGTTCAATATGGAAAAATATTATCCATAACTTATGAAGACATTCCTGAAGGCTGTTATTTATTTACTGCTGAAGATCTTGGAGATAAAAACTACATTGAAACCCTTGATGTACAGACAGAAATTTTTGCAAGTCAGCAGATAAATTATTCAGGTCAGCCGCTTGCACTTTTTGTTGCTGAATCGGAAAGTTCATTGAACAGGCTTTCTTCTAACATTCAGATAAAGGTTGAAGAAGAAAAACTTGATAACCACGAAAAAAAAGTTGCATATGCCCAGCGCGTAATCCGTAAAGGAAAACTTTTTGCTTCAAAAGACAAAAATCCTGATACTGCTTTTAAACGTGCAAAATTTGATGTTAAAGGAAACTGGACAAGTGTTTTGAATGCACCGGATACAAGCGAAGCAAACGGAGCTTACTGTTCATACGAAAAAGATGTTCTTACAATTTCTACTCCGACTCAGTGGCCAAAACATCTTTGTGATAACCTTACACGAATTCTTGACATCAAAAATGATAATATAATCATCAAAAAAACAATTTCTTCAAATCCATATACAAATACTTTATGGCTTAATACAAATCTTTGTGCAATGTGTGCGCTGGCTGCAGTTAAAACCGGAAAACCAGTTAAACTCGTTCTTTCCCGTGAAGAAAATTCCAGCTTTATGGTAAAAAAATCACCGATTACATTAAAATACAGAACAAATGTAACTGAATCAGGTGAAATCAAAGCCATGCAGGTTAACATAGAAATTGACAGCGGTTATCACAACCCTTTTGCTGCAGAATTTCTTGACCGCCTTATAATTGCAAGTACAAACATTTACAGTGTTGCAAACCTTCTGATTACTGCAACCGCATTTGAATCTCACACTGCGCCGGCTTCTACAAACATTGAATGTATTGATTCCCAGGCCTTTTTTGCAGTTGAAAACCAGATGCAGAAAATAAGCCGTGTGACAGGACTTTCTCCTGTAGAAATCCGCCTTTTGAACGTAAACAAAAAGATTTCCATGCCGTTCAATTTTGAAATTAACCGCCTTGAAGATACGATTCAGGCAGTTGCTTCAAAAAGCGATCTTCTTAGAAAAAATGTTTCATTCGCACTTGAAAATAAAACTCCTTCAAAGACAACAAAAGGATATAAAGCCAATAACATGAACCTGCGCGGAATCGGAATGTCCTGCGTTTTTAATGCTTCAGGTTACTTTGGCACAAAAATTTTTGCTTGTAATCAGAAAATTTCCGTAACATTGGAAAAAGATTCATCCTGCACGATACACGCATTGCCGCCTTCTTCCACAACCTGGGAAATCTGGAAAGAAAATGTAAGTGAAATTCTTGGCATTGAACCGAAAAATATCAAACTGGACAGTAACTTTGATGCAAAAGAAGAATCAGTCGTTCCTGAAAATGTTTACAACAATATCAGTATTATGACTCAGCTTTTAAGAAAGTGCTGTCTTGATATTCAGGCAAAACGGTTCAGAAAGCCTCTGCCGATTTCTACATCAAAAGGAATTACTGCAGCCGCACGCAAAGTCTGGAATCCGACAAAATTTCAGGGAGTTCCATTCCATAGTACTTCTTTTGGTTCATTATCTCTGGAACTTGAAATTGATCCTGCAACCTATCGCATTTCGATTAAACATATTTACGTTATTCTGAACGCAGGAAAAATCTATCTTGCAAATGCAGCTGAAAATTCAATCAAGCTTGCAATTCAGCATGCATTAAGTGAAATTGTAGAAGACGACATCATTAAATGCAGTGATATTTCTGTATTATTCATTACTTCTGACAGCGACAGTTCTCAGTTAAGCGGAATTATTTCCAAACTGTTACCGGCAGCATTTGCGTCTGCACTATCCCAGGCATTAAATTTTGAGATCACATCAATTCCTGTTTCTCAAAAAGATATTTTCAAAGCCATGACTTCAGCGTCAAAAACCTGATAGAGGTACTTAAAAGATGAAATACCAGCTTTTAATAAATAAAAAATTACTTGTAATCGATGCCGAACCTGATGAAAAACTTGCAGATGTCTTACGCCGCGAAAATTTTCTTTCCGTTAAAAACGGCTGCGGTACCGGAACTTGCGGTTCGTGTACGATTCTGCTTGATGATAAAGCAGTTCCAAGCTGCAGTATTCCAATTGGACTTGTACAGGGCAATGAAATTATTACTATGGAATATTTTTCTAAGACAGAAATCTTTGCCGACATCACAAAAGGTTTTGAAAAAGCCGGTATTCAGTTATGCGGATACTGTAATGCAGGAAAATATTTTGCTGCCTACGAAGTTCTTACTAACTTTACCCATCCTGACAGAAAACAGATAGAATCAATCATTGATCATATCAACGACTGCTGTGTAGAAAAAGACATTCTTATAAATGGAATTCTTTATGCATTTAGCCTGAATTTTACAAAGGAGAAAATGAGAAAAAATGCAAACCACAAATAAAATGGTTTTTACCGCAAAAAATGTATCAGAACTTCTCTACCAGCTTAAAACTGTTTCAAACCTTCAGGTTATCGGTGCTTCAACTTATATAAAGACATTGCCGGAAAAATCAATTTCTGTGCGTAATATTCCTGAACTTTGCATAATTGATAAGCATGAACGCTATGTTGAATTTGGTCCTGGAGTTACACTTAACAGCATTCTTTCACAATGTAAAAATTATCTGCCACAGGTTTTAGCTGACGCCATTCATTGCATTGCAAACCACAATATCAGAAACATTGCGACAATCGGCGGCAACATCTGCGCTAAAGATTACAGGCTTTCTCTTATTGCACCATTACTTGCACTGGACTGTTCACTTAAATTCAAGTCCCTTAAAAAAGATGAATATATAAACCTTAAAAACTTTACTTTCATTCCGCCGGAATCTGTCCTTGCAGCAATCAGAGTTCCAGTTGAAGATTACAATGTTTCAATTTACAGAAAACTTGGACCTAACAATGCATTAACCGCTGAATCCGGTTCTTTCTGCTTTCTGGCA
The DNA here is from genome assembly GCA_024402475.1 of Treponema sp. GTDB lineage: Bacteria > Spirochaetota > Spirochaetia > Treponematales > Treponemataceae > Treponema_D. The sequence continues at coordinate 81,769 of JAKSTQ010000001.1, forward strand.
CAGACAGAAAAAAATATCCTTATGAAGCTTAAACTGGTTTTCTCAGGTCCATTCAACTTTATAAACCGTGAACTTGAAACAAAATTCCTTGGAACAAAATTGCCGTTAAATGAATCCGCAATCCAGGATTTTATTGCAACAGCTGGAGAACGCTTTGACGAACTTTCAAAAGAAAATCCGTGCAGTCCTATCCTTCGCCAGCAGTTCTTGAATCTGACAGCATTCAGTCTGCACGAACTTACCTGATTTATTTTATCAGCATGCAGTCACCGTATGAAAAGAATCTGTAACGGTTTTCGACTGCTGTCTTATATGCACTGAGAATGTTTTCACGGCCTGCAAAAGCACTTACAAGCATCAGCAATGTACTTTCTGGAGTATGAAAATTTGTAAACATCTGGTCTACGATTTTAAATTTATAGCCCGGATACATGAAAATTGTTGTGCTTGATGTTCCGGCTTTAATTGTTCCGTCTTCTAAAGCTGCAGATTCCAGGGTTCTTACGCTTGTTGTTCCAACAGCAAGAATTGGACGGCCTTCTTTTTTTGCTTTATTGATTTTATCTGCAACAGACTCAGGGACTGTGTAATATTCACAGTGCATTATATGATTTTCGATATTTTCTTCGCGGACCGGCAAAAATGTTCCAAGTCCTACATGTAAAGTAACAAAATCCCGTTCAATACCTTTAGCATCCAGGCGGGCAAGCATTTCGTCAGTAAAATGAAGTCCTGCTGTAGGACATGCTGCACTTCCTGTTTCTTTTGCATAAACATTCTGGTATCTGAAAGAATCTTCGTTTGTATCACCGCGTTTAATGTATGGAGGAAGCGGAATATGACCGTTGCGTTCAAACCAGTCTTCAAGTACCGGAGTTTCAAATTTTAATGCACGGAATTCAGTTCCTTCGTTTTTAGGATCTTCGATAATTGTTGCAATAGTTCCGTCCGGAAATTTGTAATGCATTCGGGGTTTCTGTTTTTTTGCATTTTTTACCATTGTATTCCAGACAAGGCAGTCTTTATCAATCTGGTTAAGAAACATAAATTCAGTTTCACGACCGGTTGTTTCTTTAATTCCATAAACCCTGGCACGACGAACCTTTGAGTTATTGAAAATCATTAAAGTTCCGTCATCAATCAGGTCAGGTAAATTATCCATCATATAATTCTGTGTAATTCCAGACTGTCTTCCAAGAAGCATAAGTTTATCCTGACCGCGAACGCCTGAAGGAAACTGCGCAATAAGTTCTGGTGGAAGTTCAAAATTAAAATCACTTGTAAGCATATAATTTACCTTAATTTTTTTAGAATAAAGAACCCTGGCTTTCTGTCAAAGATTTTTTGATTTCAAGACCAAGATGTTCGTAAGCTTTAGCAGTAACAGTTCTGCCACGGGGAGTTCTTGCTAAAAGACCACATTGAATGAGGTATGGTTCGTAATAATCTTCCAGAGTATCAATATTTTCTCCGACAGAAATTGCAAGCGTTTCAGCACCTACAGGACCGCCGCCGAAATTATTAATAATTGAAAGAAGAATTTCCCTGTCGTATTTTTCAAGTCCCATGGAATCAATTTCAAGTTTTTCAAGACCTGCACGCACGATTTCTACAGTAATTGTGTCTTTACTTTCAACCTGTGCAAAGTCACGCATACGGCGAAGAATTCTGTTTACAACACGAGGAGTTCCGCGGGCGCAGCTTGCAATCAGCAAAGCGGCATCATCATTTACATTGATTCCTAAAATTCCTGCGCTTCGTTTGATGATCGCAGCCAGTTCTTCGTGAGTATAAAATTCAAAACGCGGAATAATTCCAAAACGGCTTCTTAACGGTGAACTTACACTACCTGCCTTTGTTGTAGCACCAACAAGAGTAAAAGGTGCAACAGGAATTCGTACTGTTCGGGCAGCAGCTCCCTGACCGATAATCCAGTCAAGTTCATAATCTTCCATAGCGATATAAAGCATTTCTTCGATGGCAGGTTTTAACCGGTGAATTTCATCAATAAAGAAAACTGTACGCGGTGTAATTGTAGAAAGAATTCCGGCAAGATCTTTTGGTTTATCTAAAGCAGGTGCACTTGTTACCTTGAAATCAACACCAAGTTCATGTGCCGTAATTGCAGCTAAAGTTGTTTTTCCAAGTCCCGGAGGACCAATCAGTAAAAGATGATCAAGCGGTTCATTACGCATCTTGGCAGCTTCGATAAAAGTAGAAAGATTTGCCTTTACGCTTGACTGTCCCAGAAAATCCTTTAAAAGCTGAGGTCTTAAAGAATTGTCTGCGTCATCAAATTTATCATTTAAATCTGCGCGGATAATACTTGAAAAATCCTGTTCACTACTGTCTTTCATTTATTTTACCTCACGCAAGTTCTATAAGTGCACGTCTGAAAATAATTTCTTCTTTTTCAGTCTGATTTTTTGAACCAAAGCTTTCATCATTAGAAAGAATTTCTGTCAATTCTGCAATCTTCTGTTCTGCAAGCCGTTTGTCATAACCCATATCAGTCAATGAAAGGATTACATCTGCATATTCTGCCTTTTTGCCTTTTGGAACTGCAATAGTATCTGATAAAGTAAGTTTACCTTTAAGAGCAAGAAGCATTTTTCCGGCAGTCTTTTTTCCAACTCCAGGAATTTTTTCAAGTCGTGCAAGATCGCCCTGTTCAAGAACTGCTGTAAGCTGACTTGAAGAAACGCTGGACATGATCTTAACTGCACCTTTTGCACCAATTCCATCTACTTTTAAAAGATCAAAAAAAAGTGAACGTTCTTCTGCAGTAGCAAAACCGTAAAGGTCCATGCTTTTATCTGTATGATTAAGCCATGTATAAACACGGGCAGTCTGTCCCACAACCGGTAAAAGTTCAAGATTGGTATCAGGAATACAGATATCCCACTCAATACCGTTGTTTTCTATAAAAATCTGTTTTGGGAATTTTCCTGTTATTACACCCTGAATTGAATTGAACATGGAACCATTATACAAAATTAAAGTAAAAAAATAAAGTAAAGGTTCCTTTTATTTCAATCCATTGAAATTAATATGTGTTATGGCACCAGCAAGAGCATCTGCGGCATGATCAGGTTTTGGAACTGTTTCAAGGCCTAAAAGAAGTTTTACATACTGTTCAACTAAATCTTTATCAGCGGATGCAGTTCCTGTTACCGACTGTTTAATCTGATTTGGTGTATATTCGCCAAGTTGAATGCAATGCTGGGCAAGACAAAGTGAAACAACTCCGCGCGCTTCACTTACGCCCATTGCAGAACTGACATTTTTTGCAAAATACAAAGTTTCCATTCCGGCTTCTGTAGGCTTAAACTCATCGATTACTGCACAGATTCTGTTGTAAATAGTAAGAAGTCTCTGACCATGAGGCATATCCGCATCAGTGGAAATACATCCGTAACTTACCATTCTGTAGCGGCCGTTACAATAATCAATTACTCCAAAACCGGTATTAGCAAGCCCCGGGTCAATTCCAAGAACCCGCCGTACATTCTTAGCTGAGATTTTTATATCTGTATTTGAAACAGATCCTGGAAGTGTTTCAAAGTCTTTTTTTCCTTTCATTGGTAATATTTTAAAATGAATACATTGTTTATTCAAGAGAATTTACATGACATCAGGAGTGCCAAAACCTAAAAAATCGAATAACCAGTTTAAAAACAAAAAACCCGCACTTTTGACTGCTCAAAATATGCGGGCTCTTTTTTAGAAATTCAATATTTCTAAATCAGATTATTCTTCACCTTCGAAGTCATCTGGATATTCAGCTGTGTGGTAAACGTTCTGAACATCGTCGCTGTCTTCGAGTTTGTCGATAAGTTTCTGAACTTTTGCAGCTGTGTCCTTATCAACTGCTGTGTAAGCATCTGGAACCATTCCTACGTCAGCAGAAAGTGATTCAAATCCTTTTGCGTTGAGGGCATCAGCAACTGCAGCAAATGCATCTGCTGTTGTTGTTACAGTAATGATTCCGTCTTCATTAACGATATCATCTGCACCAGCTTCGAGAGCAACTTCCATTACTTCTTCTTCTGATACTTTTTCTGCATCATATTCGATTGTACCTTTGCGCTGGAACATACGTGAAACTGAACCAGTAGTACCAAGGTTACCACCATTCTTTGTAAGAATGTTACGAACTTCTGCTGCTGCACGGTTTTTGTTATCTGTAAGAACTTCGATCATTACAGCAACTCCACCTGGAGCGTATCCTTCGTATACGAGTTCTTCGTAAGCTGTACCGCCGTCTTCACCAGTACCTTTTTTGATAGCACGTTCAATGTTATCTTTAGGCATGTTAGCAGCACGAGCCTTAATGATTACAGTTCTAAGGCGTGGGTTTGAATCTGGATCTCCACCGCCCATACGAGCTGCGATAGAAATTTCCTTGATGAATTTTGTAAAGATTTTACCGCGTTTTGCATCAGCAAGACCTTTAGCATGTTTAATGGTTGCCCATTTACTGTGTCCTGACATGGGAACTCCTCATATATAAATTATAATAGTATCCGTTATATGATAATAACAATATATTTTAACATTTATAGAAAATCAATGTCAAGTAAATAACAGTTAAATGAATTCAAGAATATATTTCCTTCGCCTGGTACTTATGCGGATCCTTTTTTGTACTGAAACTATTATAAAATGCCGGATTAAAACTTTACCATAGGTGAATGGCATTAACTGTTTTTTTTACTTTATTTTTTTTATTTTCTATTATATAATTTTCTTTATGAAAATTTTTAAGCGCTTAATCACAATTTTTTCAATATTTTTACTGACAGCTCCTTTATTCGCATCTAAAAAAGATGATCTTTACAAAGCTGTTACAAACAATAACCTTGCAGAAGTTAAAAAAATTCTTGTTACTAACTCATTCCTTGTAACAGGAACTTTTGATGCAGATAAAAATACCATTCTTATGATTGCGGCAAAATGCGGCTGCAGTCTTGATATGTTCAATGTGCTTATTGATGCGGGAACTGATGTTGATACAACAAATAAACTTGGTCAGACAGCCCTTATGTTTGCATGTGAAGCAGGTTGTGACGAATCAGTTATCGTAAAACTTATTACAAATGATTCAATTTCAAAGAGTGCTTACAAAAAACGCATTCTCAAAAAGGATAAAAAAGGAAAGACAGCTTTTGATTATGCCGCAGAGCATCAGGCAGTTGTTTCTTATCTTGAAAAATATACTCCAAACCCAAATCCTGCAGCCTCTAACATTACTGTTGCGGCATCTGTAAGCCATCCAGAAGAACAGCCTGCAGTTACTACCCCTGCTCCAGTCCAGGATGCACCAAAAGAAGTTAAAGATGTAATTGGAGAAATTTCTAAAACAGTTACTCAGTCTGTAATGACAGCATCTGCTCAAAAACTTTCAGCAGACAAAGCAAAAGAAGAAGAACTTGAAGCACTTAAAACTGCTCAGGAAAATGCTAAACTCGAAAAAGCAAGAAAAGCAGAAGAAGCAAAAGCTGCAAAACTTGAAGCAAAGAAAAAGGCAGAAGAAGAAGCTCTTGCAAAGAAAAAAGCAAAAGAAGAAGAACGCCTTGCAAAAAAGAATCTTGCTGACAAAGCAAAAGAAGATAAAGAAGCACAGGCTCTCCTTCTGGCAGAAGAACGTGCAAAAGCAGAAGCTGCAAAACGTTTAGCCGCAGAAGAAGCAGAACGCGAAACTTTGCGCCTTGCAGAAGAAAAGCGTATTGCTGACGAAAAGGCAAAAGCTGCTGACCTTGAAAAAGCCCGTCTTGCAGAAGAAAAACGCATTGCTGACGAAAAGGCAAAAGACGCAGAACTTGAAAAAGCTCGTCTTGCAGAAGAAAAACGCATTGCTGACGAAAAGGCAAAAGCCGCTGAACTTGAAATAGCCCGTCTTGCAGAAGAAAAACGTCTTGCTGACGAAAAGGCAAAAGCTGCTGAACTTGAAAAAGCAAAAACTGCTGCATCAGCTAAAGAAAGTGCTCCTTCAAAAGAAATTACAATTGTATCAGACACTTCAATTCCTGTTACAGGCAGTTATAACAAACGCACTGAATATCTTTACGATGAAGTTGAAGAATCACAGGATTCACTTGCAGAACTTAAAAATACAGAAGTACAGCTTATTAAAAATCCTGACCTGAGAGATTCACAGGGCCGCACACGCCTTATGAACTGTATCTTTAATGACGATGTAAAAACTGCATACATTATGTGTAAGTCGGGCGCTGATGTAAATGCAAAAGATCCTCAGGGATATTCATGCATCATGCTCTGTCTGCGTTATTCAAAAAATCCGCAGATGCTCCAGCTGCTTCTGGACAACAATGCGGACCTTCTTGCTAAAGACAATTTCGGCATTTCCACAATTTCTATTGCAGCTGCGTTCTGTCAGAATAAAGATGTTCTTTCAGTTTACCTTGCTGCAGCAGACAAGGCTGGAATCAGCATTTACACAGGATTCATTACAGCTCTCAAAGAAGCCCGTGAACTTGAAATCATCAATGAGTTCATGCCATATGTTAAGAAAATCAACGCCCTTTACAATGGTAAAACACCATTAATGTATGCAGCTTCTAACTATCAGGACACAAAAGTTTTGAAGATGCTCCTTGAAAAAGGTTCTGATCCTAACATTATCAGTTCAGAAAAGAAGAACGCATTCTCTTACGCAAAAGAAAATCCAAAACTGGTTCATGACGGAATTTACTGGTCATTGAATGTAAGTCAGGTGATTAAATAAATGCGTATCACAGGCGGTAAACTTAAAGGAAGAGTAATTCAGTGTCCGGATGGTGTTATCAGACCGGCTATGGACAGAATGCGTGAATCAGTTTTTGCGATTCTTGGCGATTTAAGTGAAAAATCTTTTCTTGACTTATTTTCAGGTTCTGGAACTATTGCAATTGAAGCAGCTTCCAGAGGCGCTTCTCATGTAGAACTTTGTGAAAAAGACAGAATTAAGGTAAAAACTGTACTGAACAATGTCAGCATCACAGAAAAAGAAATCGGAACAAAAATTTCCTGCCATTTTATGGCCGTTGAACTTTTTTTAATGCGCTGTAAAGGTCAGTTCGACTACATTTTCTTTGATCCTCCATTTCCATATAAATTTCATGAGGATCTTGTCCGCCAGGCAGGAGAAAGAAAGCTCTTAAAGGAAGGCGGAATGATTATGGTTCACCGTCCGGAAGAACATTTCATGCCTGATGAAATCGGTAACCTTTACCGCAAGGACCAGAGAATTTACGGCCGCTCAATTGTAGATTTTTACACATGGAAACAATAATTCCCTTGACTTTTTTGACTTTTATGATAAAGTTAAAGTTAAGTTAAATTAACCAGATAAAAAGTGGGAATTCTTAAGATTATGAATAAAGATCTTAAATCCCTGATGGAAGAAAAAGAAATTCCAGAAGGATTTATAAAAGTTACTGACCAGCCTGTTACTACACTGTCTTCAGAACAAAAAGTTATTCTCAATCGCAAAGGCAATGTCCTTTTTAATGAAGGTGACATTGAAAGTGCCCGCCGCATATTCATAACAACAGGTTATTCTGACGGACTTACAAGAGTCGGAGATAAATATTCCGAAAAAAATCAGGAATTAAAGGCATTAAAGCTTTATTTACTGGCTCACAATAACCGTAAAGCAGAACCAATTTATGATAAAATTGCAGGAACTATTTCAGCGCTTTTAAAAGACTAATATTAATAACATTACAAAATATCGCGGGAGTTAAAAAACTATGGACGAAATCCTTGACACAAATGCTGCAGTTGAACCTGATTTCATGGACGCATCTAAAGAACTTGAAGCACAGTCAACCAACAATGAAATTTCTGAACTTTCAAAAAAAGGATATCAGCTTTTAAAAGAAAACAAGATAGAAGAAGCCAAAGAACAGTTCGAAAAAACACTTGTAATTGAAAATAACAACAATTACGCACTTGTTGGTCTTGGTGATGCAGAAAGAAAGCTTTACCACTACAATGATGCAATCAATTATTATTCAAAATGTCTTTCATTTCATCCTGGTAATAACTATGCCCTTTTTGGTCTTGCAGACTGTTATAAGGCTTTGAATCAGTATCATAAAGCAATTGCAATCTGGGAACAGTATCTTATTCACGACGACAGAAACATTACAGTTCTTACACGAGTTGCAGATGCTTACAGAAAAATCAAAGACTTCAAGAAATCAAAACAGCTTTATCTTAAAGTTCTTGATATGGAAGAAAACAATCCGTATGCACTTATCGGGCTTGGACATCTTCATTACGACTTTAAAGAATACCGCGATGCACTTTATTACTGGACAAAAATGCTGGACATTAATCCAAATGAAGTTGATATTCGTGTCCTTACTTCAATCGGTAACTGCCACAGAAAGCTCAAGTCTTTTGATCAGGGTGTTCCATTCTTTGAACGCGCACTTGAATATGATTCAAAGAACTTCTATGCCCTCTTTGGACTTGCAGACTGTTACCGCGGTATGAACCAGCAGTTCCGTTCTGTTGAATACTGGAATAAAATCCTTGAAATCGATCCTAACAATAAAGTAATTCTTACTCGTGCCGGAGATGCATTCAGAAATACAGGCGATTATAAAACTGCATCTGAATACTACAACAAGGCAATGAACATTGACTTTGATATCTATGCAGCCCTTGGACTTGCACTTATCTGTAAAGGTGAAGGCCGCTACGAAGAAAGTGTTGAACGTCTTGATGCACTTATCAGAAACGATCCGAAGAATTACAGACTTTATATCGACCTTGCAGACAGCTTTATCAAAATGAGCCAGCGCCAGAAAGCAATTGAAACCCTCGAAAGCTTCCAGCGCCTTGGTATCAGAAGTCAGGCTGTAAATGAAGCGCTTGATAAAGTTAAAAACAATCAGAGTCTTTCATAAATGAATAAAATAGTTCTATCAGGCCTCTTACCCGCAGAAATTGCTGAAAGCCTTGAATTAAAGCAGGCTTTCAGAGCAAAACAAATTTTTTCATGGATTGCAAAACACGCAGTATCTTTTGACCAGATGACAAATTTGAGTCTTGATATGCGCAAAGAACTGGAAGAAAAGGCCGTAATTTACAGTTCTACTGTGAATCAGGCATTGCACGACCCTGACGGAACCATCAAACTCCAGATTCGTCTTAGCGACGGACTTTTTGTAGAAACAGTTCTCCTGACTGATAAAGCAGGAAGAAAAACTGCCTGCGTTTCATGCCAGGCTGGCTGTCCAATGAAATGTGCATTCTGCCAGACAGGAACTTTAGGTCTTGCCCGTAACCTTACCGCAGGCGAAATCGTAGAAGAATTCCTTTACCTTGAACAGGAAGCAGGAACTTTGGATAACATCGTCTTTATGGGTATGGGTGAACCAATGCTTAACCTTGAAGGAATCCGTAAAGCAATTACAATCCTTGCAGACAAAGACGGCCGAAACCTTTCTACACGCAGAATTACTTTAAGTACCTGCGGTCTTATTAAGGGAATTTATGACCTGGCAGATAACGGCCCGAAAATCCGTCTTGCAGTATCCCTTACAACAGCGGATCCTGAACTTAGAACAAGCCTCATGCCGGTTAATGCTTCAAATCCTTTAAGCAAGCTTAGAACCGCAATTGATTACTACGCAAAGAAAACCGGTAACCGCGTAACCCTTGAAGCTGCCCTTCTCCATAACCAGAATACTTCTGACGAAAGTGCACGCAGAATGATCAATTTTGCCCGTGGAATCGATGTAAACATCAATCTTATTCCATGGAACCCGATTGATACACTTCCATTTGAAGAACCTACCGTTAATGAATGCAAGACTTTCATCAATAAGCTGGAAGAAGCCGGACTTAACGTTACTTTACGAACCCGTCGTGGCCGAACCATAAAGGGAGCCTGCGGACAGCTTGGCAGCACAGAAAAAAATTAAATTTATCAGTATTTTTTAATAATTCTTTACTTGAAAAAAAACTCATATGTATACTATAATAGATTTATATTGCCATTTTGGGAGAAATTAAATGGAAAAGAAAATCTATGTAGCCGGAATGTTTGACGACGACACAGCAAATTCTGTAGGATCAGCTGTAAATGCAGTTGCAGGTGTATCAGCTTGTACAGCCAATGCAGCTAAAGCTCAGGTTCTGGTAACTTTTGACGAGAGTGTTGCAGGAATTGAATCAGCTATTAATGCCGCTATTGAAGCAAGCGGTGTTCAGGTTCTCGGATAATTCCATATTTTGTATAGAAAAGAGCATGCACACTATTACGGTGCATGCTTTTTTTATTTTTGATATTGACTTTAGATTTAATATGATTTAATATTTTTAATTATACTTAATTTTATTTTAAGAGGTTCGTTATGGGAAAGACCATCGCACAGAAAATTTTTGAATCACACCTGGTTGAAAAACCATTTGCAGATACATACGTACTTAAACTCGACAGAGTATTCTGCCATGAAATCACAACTCCTATTGCTATTACTGACCTTGTAGAACGCGGCAAAGACCGTGTATTTGACTGCACAAAAATCAAAGCAGTTATTGACCACGTAACTCCTGCTAAAGACAGTAAAACAGCAACACAGGAAAAAATCCTTCGTGACTGGGCATGCCGCAACCAGATCAAAGACTTCTTTGACATCGGTGCAAACGGTGTATGTCATGCAATCTTCCCTGAAAAAGGATATGTTCGTCCTGGTTACACAGTAATCATGGGTGACAGCCATACATGTACACACGGTGCATTCGGTGCATTTGCTGCAGGTGTTGGTACAACTGACCTTGAAGTTGGTATTCTTAAGGGTGTATGTTCATTCAAGGAACCTAAATCAATCAAATTCGTTCTTAACGGAAAACTTAAGGACGGCGTTTATGCAAAAGATGTTATCCTCTACCTCATCAGCAAAATCGGTGTAAACGGTGCTACAAACTGTGTAGTTGAATTTACAGGTCCAGTTGTTGATAACTTTGGTATGGAAGAAAGAATGACTATCTGTAACATGGCTGTAGAAGCTGGTGCTACAAGCGGTATCTGTTTCCCTGATGAAAAAACAGTTGATTACCTCTGGGAATTCATTCAGGACGAATTCAAAACTAAGGAAGAAGCAGTTGCAGCATACTCTCAGTTCAGAAGTGATGCAGATGCTGTATACGAAAAAGTTATTGAACTTGATCTTTCTAACCTTGAACCACTTGCAACATTCGGTTACAAACCAGATCAGGTTAAAACAATCAAAGAACTTGAAGGAACAAAAATTAACCAGATTTATATCGGAAGCTGTACAAACGGTCGTATTTCTGACCTTAGAATTGCAGCAGAAGTTCTTAAAGGAAAACACATTGCACCAGGCGTTCGCGGTATCGTAAGCCCTGCTACTCCTAAAATTTATAAAATGGCATTGCAGGAAGGTATCATTGATATTTTCATGGATGCAGGTTTCTGTGTAACAAACCCAACATGTGGTGCATGTCTTGGTATGTCAAACGGTGTTCTTGCAGAAGGTGAAGTATGTGCCTCTACCACAAACCGCAACTTTAATGGTAGAATGGGAAAAGGTGGTATGGTACATTTGATGAGTCCTGCTTCTGCTGCGGCAACAGCAATCGCCGGAACAATTACTAATTCACCTTTGTACAAATAATAAGAAAGTGAGGAAAAGAAAATGAAACAATTCGGTGGTAACGTTCTTTTTTTGGATCGCTCTGATATCAATACAGACGAAATTATTCCTGCAAAATATCTAACAGAAAATTCAAAACAGGCTCTTGCTCCTTATCTTCTTGAAGATCTTAAGCTTGACGGTTTTAATTCAAAAACAGATATTCCTGGAAAAAAAGTAATCATTACAAGAGATAACTTTGGTTGTGGTTCTTCTCGTGAACACGCTCCATGGGCTCTTGAAGTAAATGGAATCTACGTTGTAGTTGCAACAAACTTTGCACGCATCTTCCGCCAGAACATGTACAACTGTGGTATGCTGGCAATCGAACTGGACAAAAAATCTATCGAAGATATGTTCCACACATTTGCAGATAAAGACACAGAATGCAAAATCGTAATTAACGATGATGATACTGCAAAAGTTAAGCTCATTGCAGGAAGTCTTTCAAAAAGCTACCCTTTCAAGCTCGAAGGTTTTGAAAAAGCATTGATCGAAAATGAAGGCTGGATCGGTTACGCCGATTCTAAATACTAAGGCTTAAACAGCCTTTTGATTCCAAGGGTGAGGTAATTTAATCCTCACCCTTTTTTTATTGTTTAGAGAATTTCTTTTTATTTCCAGGGCCTTACCTTATCGGTCCAGCCCTTTTCTTTCCAGTAATTTACATCCCTTGGATTCCAGCCGTTTTTCTGCAAAAGGTGCATCATAAAGAACATTGCTTTTGTCTTAAAGCCTGGCTTTACTTTTCCGTTCCTTTTAACGATTTTTTTTGCAAGAGAATCAGTTTTCTTTTCGATTTGTTTTTTCTTTTTTTCACTGATCCCTTCATAGCTTGTGGCACTTACGGCAATTCCATATTTATAGATTTTTGCAACACCCCAGTACCATAGACTGTCTGCCATATCCTTAATTGTGGACTTCATTCCTGCCCCTGCAGCTGTTGAAATACATACGGCCTGTTTTGTAAACATTGAGGCTTCTGGGCTGTGAACAATCCAGCGATAAGCGTAATGGTCAAGGAGTGCTTTCATTGCTCCACTTACATGATAAGCGTAAACAGGGCTTGCAAAAATGAGTAAGTCTGCTTCATCAATAGCATTTGTAACGGGAGTTAATTTTTTATAATGCGGACATTTTGTTTCAGAGTCTATAAAACAATTTGTACAGCCACAGCAGAATTCATCAAAATCCTTTGGAAGGAAAAATTCAGTAATCTCTCCTCCTGTTTTTTCTGCAAGCTTATGTGCAATATTATATGTTGAACCTTTATGATTCTGACCGTGAATGATAGTAACTTTCATAATTTACACTTCTTCAACAAGTCCTTTTTCTTTAAGCTTGTTCAAAATGATTTCTACTATCTGTTCCGGATTGTTTGTCCCGGTATCGATTACAAGGTCAACAAAGTCATAATTATTGTTATCAATATCATAAAGGGTTTTGTAGCGGCGGGAATCTTCGCTGTCACGCATCTGTGTAAACTTTTTGATTTCTTCAAGATCGCCGCCTTCGCGGTTTAAGATTCTTTTTGCACGGGTATCTTCGTCCAGTTTGAGATAAACCTTCAAGTCAGCTTCTTTAAGCATCCAGATTGCAAGGCGGCTTCCAAGTACACAAGATTCAGCGCGGGCAAGTTCAACCTGATGTGTATCTACATATTTATCGTAATAGTCATCAGTTTTTGCATTTTCAATTACCTGGGCAAGAGTCAGGCCTTTTTCAGCAGCGAGCTGACGGAATGTATAGTTAATGAGAGTGATTCCAAGTTTTTGAGAAAGCAATGTACTTACTGTTGTGTTTCCGCAGCCGGATTTTCCGGAAATTGCGATTCTTACTTCTTTGTTTAATTTCATATCAGTTCCTAATTTATTCAAGATTTTTGGCCTGTTCACGAATGTTTTCAAGACAGTCTTTTGCTGTAATTACCATTGCACCGACTTGCGAAAACTGATTCTTGCTGCCGATTGTATTAATTTCCCGGTTTGTTTCCTGACAGATAAAATCAAGTTTTTTGCCAGGTGCATCATTTGATTCAAGTTCAGCTTTCATTGCGTCAAGATGACTTTTAAGGCGGACAATTTCTTCGTTAATGGTATATTTTACAAGCATTGCTGCAGTTTCTGTCATGATACGGTTCTGGTCAGCAGCTTCGCCTAAAAGCTCATTAAATCTGGCAGTAATCTGAGCTTTAAATGCTTCTTCCATTTTTGGCTGCCACTGAGCAAAGAATTCCTGGCATTCAAAAAGTTTTTCAAGTTTTTCAAGAAGATCTTTTTTAAGATTTGCACCTTCTCTTTCGCGCTCTGCAATAAATGCCTTAAGCGCAGAATCAAATACACCATCAATCATATTTTTGTATTTTTCTACATCATAATTCTTATTAACATTAAGAACTCCCGGCTGATTGATGACCATGGAAAGAATATTTGAAGGTGGTTCAAGCCCAATAGCCTGAGCAACCTCTTTAATTGCTTTATAGTATTCAGCTGCGGCCTGTGTATCTGCAGTAATCTGTGTATCAGATTTTGTTTCTTTTACTTTGATATAAACATCAACTTTTCCACGAAGTACGCAGTTAGTGATTTTTGCTTTATAATAACTCTCAAGAGAATTTAAGTATCCTGGAAGATTTACTGTCAGATCCAGAAAGCGGGAATTTACAGATTTTATTTCTACGCTTACAACGGCGTCTTCTGTAGTAATTTCGTTATAGGCATAGCCTGTCATTGATTTAATCATATTTCTTTATTATAATGTATCTAAATTACTAATTCAACATTTTAACCTGGAGTTTTACTTATGCCTGGCGGGTCCGCGGCCTTACTTATTTCTTTAATCGTCCTTATCTTTTTATCCGGCTTTTTCAGTGCTACAGAAACAGCTTATTCCTGTGCAAACAGAATCAAACTCAGAACCCTTGCAGGTAACGGAAATAAACGGGCACAGGCAGTACTTGACCTTGCAGAAAAAAACTTCGACCGCCTTATTACAACAATTCTTATCGGGAACAATATCGTAAACCTTACTGGTGCTACAGTTGCAGCATTATTCTTTGCAAAAATTTTAATTAACAGCCCTGTAGATCCTTCTTTTGTTTCAACAGTTGTCGTTACTATTGCTGTACTTCTGTTTGGCGAAATAACTCCTAAATTCATTGCAAAAACTTATCCAGAAAAAATGGCAATGGGTATCTACCCTGTCATCAAAATCTGTTATTACATTTTTTATCCACTCAATATTTTATTCAGCGGCTGGAAATGGTTAATTTCAAAAGTATTCCATCTGAAAAATGATGAAATCATCACAGAAGAAGAAATCATGACCATCGTAGAAGAAGCCGGTGAAGACGGAACATTAAAACAGGAAGAAACAAAGCTCATCCGTTCTGTAATTGAATTTGATGACCTTGACGTTTCTGACATCCTTATTCCCCGTGTAAACATCAGCGCGGTTGAATTAAACAGTTCCATGGATGAAATTAAAGAAGTTTTTGAACGCACTGAATTTTCAAGACTTCCGGTTTACAAAGAAGACATTGATTCAATCATCGGAATTATTCACGAAAAAGACTTTTATAAAATTTATGGTTCATCAGATAAAATTTTTGACATCATCAAAGAACCTTATTTTACTACTCCTCATAATAAAATTTCAAAACTGCTTAAAGTCCTTCAGTCGCAGAGAATCCAGATGGCATTCGTTCTTGATGAATATGGCGGAACTTTAGGCCTTGTAACTCTTGAAGATATTCTTGAAGAACTGGTAGGCGAAATTTACGATGAACATGACAAAAAACAGGATTTTTACATAAAGGTACGCGATAACGTTTACATGTTCGATGCAGAAAATGCACCTCTTGATGAAACTTTTGAATTCTTCAATTTATCTGATGATGAGGGAAATTTTCAGTCCCAGACATTAAGCGGTTTTATTGTAGAATTTTTAGGTGAGATTCCGGTTAAGGGAAGAAAATTCGATTATAAAAATCTTTCGTTTGAAATTTTAAAAGCAAACAATAAGACAGTTCAGATGGCAAAAATTACTTTTACGCCACCTGAATCTGAAGACTAATTTAACGCTTCAAGAACTGCTTTTCCAAGTTTCCAGTTATCACCTGCACCCATTGTTACAAGAAGATAACCGTCAGGATATTCATCACTAAGAGGTTTTTCAATTTCTGCAAGAACAAAATCTTTTGCATCAAGAATTTCTTCAAAGTAATAAGTATCACTGTTATAAGATTTTGCTTTATCAAAAAGAGTCTTGCCAGTGATATTAAAGTCTGCAATATTTTCGCGGGCTGATGCATAGATTTTATGAAGGATAACCATATCAGCACTTGCAAATGAAGAAGCAAATTCTTCAAGCAGAGCCTGAGTTCGTGAATATGTATGTGACATGAAATCCACGATAATTTTTCTGCCTTTATAGAACTGCGCAAAACCTTCAAGTGTTGTTTTTACTGCAGTCGGATGGTGACCGTAATCATCCATTACAAGAACTGAGTTTCCTGATTTTGATTTTGTTTTACCGATAATTTCTGAACGGCGTTTACCACCACTAAAGTCAAGAAGACCGGCTTTGATGTTTTCGTAATTTGCTGCAACATCCTTTGAGTTTGTTTTAAGAAGTTCACAGGAAAGTGCTGTTGCGGCAACTGCATCAAGTACCTCATGGTGACCTGGAACTTTTATGGCAAGCTCACCAAGGGCAGCGACATTAAAGAACTGTTTTTCGTCATGAACCTGACCAAAAGTTACTTTATAAGCGCCTTCTGCTTTTTCTCCGTAAGGAATGTATTCAATGTCAGGGCGTTTGATTTTGGCGATGGAAGCAGCTTCGACGGCGCCTTTTTCGTCGGCACAGTAAATGAGCTGCCCGTTTTTTGGTAAAAGACAAATGTAATCAACAAAAGCACTAAGAATATCCTGGTAAGTAGGATAATAATCCTGGTGATCAGGTTCTACACTTGTAAGAATGATTTTCTGCGGACAGAACGACATAAAGTGGCGCTGATATTCACAGGTTTCTGCAACAAAAATTTTGCTGGAAGCAGTACTAACGGCAGGGTTTGTGTAAGTACATGTATTTCCAAAAGAATTAATTATTGAGCCTGCAAGAATCTGGCTTGGCAAGTCAAGGTGTTTGAGGATAGTTCCTGTTAAACCTGTTGTACTTGTCTTCCCGTGAACGCCGCAAATTCCGCATGAATATGCTGTTTTACTGTAAGAACCTAAAGCCTGAGTATACAAAAGGCAGGGAATATTTTTGTTCACTGCGGCAATAAGGTCCGGACATTTATCCAGCTTATAGGCAGAAGAATAAATTACATACTGAACATCATCTGTAATATTATCACCTGAAAATGGCAGGGCTGTAATGTTTAATTTATTAAGGATCTGATCTGTATAAAATACTTCTGATACATCGCTTCCTGTAATAACTGCTCCATTGTGATACAAAATCTCAACCAGAGCGGCCATTCCAGTTCCCTTGATTCCTACAAAGTGAATATGTACGCCGTTAATGTTCTGTGGTAATGATACTTCTGTCATTTTATTTTTTTCGAATGTTTATATTAGATTAGATGCAGCTTGTAATCAGGCAACAAAATACGATTGTTAAACCAAGACTAATAATGCATCCTGCAAGATAGATTTTCTCTTTCATCCGATTCCTTCCTTACTATTTTATGTTTTTATCTTGAAAGTTCAAGATATATTGAATCTGCAATACCAAATCCTGCATTCTTTGTTAATGCTGTTGTGTATTCATCGTAAAGCATGTCTTCGTACATGTTCTGTGCAAAGCTGTTTCCGCCTTCGTGTTTTGGAAGTGTTTTACGCATTGAATCCATCATCATCTTTACAAAGAATGATTCAAGTTCCATTGATTTTTCATAAAGCTGGCTTGTTTTATCGATTGTCTTTCCACCGATTGCAGCATTGCGGGCAGCCATTCCTGATGGAACTGCTGTTTTATCTGATTCAAGTGAATAAGTTCCTGAAAAACCTGTTTTAACGTCGCCGTTAAGTTTTCCGTCTTTTGCAACCTGTTCAGAAGATACTGAACCCTGAGCCTGTTTGATAAGGTCATCAAAGCGGTTTTTATGCGCCTGTTCCTTAACATGATTCATCATGGTTGCTGTTTGTGTAAAGTTTCCAAGTTTATCGATACCAGTCATGGTTTATGTCCTTTCTTATCTAAGCCTAGCGCTTAAGGTTTGCAGCAATTGTAAGCATGCTGTCTGAGGTCTGAATTGCCTTTGAGTTGAATTCATAAGCTCTCTGAGCAACGATCATCTGTACCATTTCGTTTACTACTGATACGTTTGACATTTCAAGGAACTTATGTTTGATAATTCCCATTCCATCTACACCAGGACGACTTGCAATCGGATCTCCTGAAGCATTTGTTACTTTGAAAAGGCTGTCGCCTACTGCTTCAAGACCTACCTGGTTTGGAAAGCGGTAAAGATCAAGCTGACCAACATCTACCGGTGTATCCTGACCTGCAACTTTTACTGTTACACGTCCATGATCTGTAATTGTCAATGTATGAATGTCAAAGTTTTCAGGAAGAATAATTTCTGGCATTACTCTCAAACCTTCTGATGTAACAAGCTGACCTGTCATATCAATTTTAAGGGCACCGTCACGAGTATATGCATAACTTCCGTCATACTGCTGAACTCTCAAAAATCCTTCACCTACAATTGCAAGGTCTGTATCTACACCTGTACTCTGCAATGATCCCTGGCTGAAGATACGCTGTGTTGCTGCAACTTTAACACCTGCGCCCTGCTGGATTCCAACTGGTGTAACTGTGTCTTCTGTTGCTGGTGTTCCTGCCAGTTTAAGGTTCTGGTATATAAGGTCTTCAAATTCAACACGCTGCTGTTTGAAACCTGTTGTATTTACGTTCGAAAGGTTATTTGAAATTGCATCAATATTTGACTGCTGGCCGTTCATTCCTGTAGCGGCTGTCCACAAACTTCTTACCATTTTTTACTCCTTAAATTATCTGAAAACAGCTGCAACGCGGTTCCACAATGTATTCATCATGGAATCTTCTGACTGAATTGTCTTCTGGTTTGCTTCGTAAGCGCGGTTTACTTCAATCATGCGTACCATTTCGTTTACGACATTTACGTTTGATGTTTCCATATAATTCTGGATGAACTGAGGGCGTTCTTTACCTTCTGCTATATGAGCAGGACCTGAAGTCTTTGTTTCCTTCCAGAATGAATTTCCTTCTTTTTCAAGATAGCGTTCATTATCAAAGCGAACTGCCCTGAAACGGTCTACTACCTGGTTATCTTTAGTTACGATAATTCCGTCTTCGTTTACATGGAATTTATCATCTTCAAGCTTAATGAGTCCGTTTTCACCAAGAACCGGAAAACCGTCTTTAGTTTCAAGAATTCCTTCTTTTCCGATCATAAAGTTACCGTTTCTTGTGTAACGTTCACCATTTGGTGTCTGAATTACAAAAAATCCCTTGCCATGAAGGGCAAAATCTGTTGTTGTATTTGTTAAACGGAGAGAACCTTCTGTAAAATCAGTAAAATTTTCGTTGGTTTCTACACCAAGACCTAATTTACCGATAATTGGTGCTGCATCTGCGCTGCCAAAAGGTATTTCATATACACCGTCAAAATCTGTACGGCGTAACAACAATTCACTGAACGATTTAGTTACAGTTACATCTTTTTTGAAGCCTGCTGTATCAACATTTGCAAGATTGTTGGAAATTGTGTCCAGTCTGTGCTGCTGGGCGGTCATTCCGCTTGCTCCTGTGTACCATCCTCTAATCATAATTTAACCCTGCCTATTTTTAGAAAATCTGGTATTTAAATTATCGGAATGTAAATTTTTATGTTAAGCAGAATTTTTTTATTGCTTTTTGAGAAATTGGGGTTATAATTAAGTTTATAGAATTATATTAGATAATTTTTATGTTAAATATATTTAAAAAGACCTTGGAGGGTTAATTTATGGCAAAATATGATGAATCACGTGTTTTATCATTAATTCTTGGTGGTGGTAAAGGAACACGTCTCTACCCGCTCACAAAAGAACGTTCTAAACCAGCTGTTTCTTTTGGTGGAAAATATCGTATCGTTGATATTCCTATTTCTAACTGTATTAACTCAGGTTTCAAGAAGATTTACCTTTTGACACAGTTCAATTCGGCTTCTTTGCACCTTCACATCTCAAATTCATACAATTTTGACCGTTTCTCTCAGGGATTTGTTGAAATTCTTGCTGCTGAACAGACTCTTGAACATTCAGGATGGTACGAAGGTACTGCAGATGCTGTTCGCAAGAACTTCATTCACTTTAAGACACAGAAACCTACTCATTACATCATCCTTTCAGGTGACCAGCTTTACAGAATGGACCTCCGCGACTTTATGAACCAGCACATTGCTTCTGGCGCTGATGTAACTATTGCTACAACTGCTGTTAACCGCCGTGACGCTTCTGGCTTTGGTATCATGAAAATCAATGACAAAAACCAGATTACTGAATTCATGGAAAAACCAGCTCCTGATATGAACATTGATGACTGGAAAATCCCTGAAAAAGCACGCGATCCTCTTCTTCCTAAAGAAAAAGAATACCTTGCATCAATGGGTATTTACATCTTTAATGCTGACACAATGGAAGAAATCCTTGATAACGACAAGCAGGACTTCGGTAAAGAAATCATTCCAATGGCTATCGAATCAAAGAAAATCAATTCTTACATCTTTGACGGTTACTGGGAAGACATCGGAACAATCCGCAGTTTCTACGAAGCTACTCTTGATCTTACAACATCAAAACCTAAGTTCAACTTCTATGATGAACGCGAACCTATCTATACACAGATGAGTAATCTTCCTCCATGTAAGATGAACCATGCTGACCTTACAGCAACTCTTGCATCAGACGGTTGTATTATCACTGATTCTATGATTACAAATTCTGTAATCGGTTTACGCTCAATTATTGAATCAGGTTCTATCCTCAAAGGCGTAATCACAATGGGTGCAGACTACTACGAAACCGACGATGAAAAGGAAAAAAATGCAGAGCTTAAAATTCCTAACATCGGAATCGGAAAACATTGTCATATCGAAAAAGCAATTATCGATAAAAATGCACGCATTGGTGACAGCGTTTGTATCGGCGTTGACGGCAAAAATTACGAAGATGGCGACCATGGCAACTTCTTTGTTGCTGATGGAATCATCGTTATCCGTAAAAATGCAATCATCCCATCAGGTACACATATCTAATATGCTCTGATAAAACAAAAAACTGGTTCTTTCGAACCAGTTTTTTTTATTTTAAATCTGCTGTGTGATTTTTATTTCTGTGATATTTTGTTATCAAGAGTTTTTCTTGTAATTCCAAGAACTTCTGCAGCTTTTGTTTTATTATTTTTATTTGAAGCTAAAGTTGCGTTTATATAAATCTTTTCTGCTTCTTCAAGTGCAAGTCCTGCAGGTATTACAACATTATCTTCTCCCGCAAAATCCTTTACACGGTCTGTAAGATCTTCTGTCTTTATTACATTTCCGTCACACATTACGGCTGCGCTTATGATACAGTTTTTAAGTTCACGGATATTTCCAGGCCAGTTATATTTTACAAGAGCTGCTTTAGCTTTCTGGTCAATTGAAAGATTTGTTTTGCCGGATTCTTTTTCGCCGTCTTTTAAGAATCGTTCAATTAAAAGCGGAATATCTTCTTTTCGTTCCCTTAATGGTGGAATATGAATGCGCACAACATTAAGGCGATAGAACAGATCTTCACGGAAATTGCCGTTTTTAACTTCTTCTTCAAGATCACGGTTTGTTGCAGCAATAATACGTACATCTACATCAATTAACTGTGTTGAACCTACCCTCTGAATCTGTTTTTCCTGAATTACGCGTAAAAGCTCAACCTGGATTTTTTTATTAATTTCTCCGATTTCATCAAGGAAAATTGTACTTTCGTGAGCTTCTTCAAAATGTCCTTTTTTAAGTGTATCAGCACCGGTAAACGCACCTTTTTCGTGTCCGAAAAGTTCACTTTCAAGAAGGCTCTCTGAAAAACTTGTACAGTTAACATTAATTTTTCTGTGATCTTTTCGTGAAGAAAGATTATGAATGGCTGCTGCGACAACTTCTTTTCCTACACCGCTTTCTCCGGTAATCAAAACAGTTGCGGTTGTAGGTGCAACTTTTTTTACAAGTTCAATGACTTTCTGGATTCCTGCACTTTTTCCGGTAATGACATCAAGTCTGGAATTGTCTTCAATTTCTTTTTTAAGCTGATTATGGGCAAGAGAAAGTTCACGATTCTGCAAAGCCCGTTTGACAATCATTGAAAGCTGGTCAAGATTTAACGGCTTTGTCAAAAAGTCATAGGCACCGTTACGCATTGCTTCAACGGCTGCATCAATACTTCCGTGACCTGTAAGTACAATTACAGGGATTCCAGGCATTTTTGCAGTTACTGTACGGACAACTTCTTCGCCGGTAATTCCAGGCATTCTCAAGTCTGTAATTACAAGGTCAATGTCGCCATGTGATAAAAGTTCAAGCCCTTCTTTTCCGTCAGCAGCAAGTTTTACTGTATAGCCCTCAATTTCGAAGTTTGCAGCAAGACCTTCGCGAATGTTCTTTTCGTCATCTATAATTAAAAGTGTAAATTTCATTTTTCATTCCTGTCTGCAAAAGATAAAAGCGGTGTATCAAGCTGCGGCAATGGAAGCGTAATTGTAAATGTGGTTCCTTTTTCAGGTTTAGAAGTTACGTTTATTTCGCCTTTAAATTCCTTGATGATTTTGTACACCATTGTAAGTCCAAGTCCGGTTCCATTTGCTTTTGTTGTGTAATACGGCTCAAAAATACGGGAAACAGTTTCGGCTGACATTCCGATTCCATTATCAGAAACTGTCAGTATGTATTTATCGTCTTTTACAGAAGAAGCAATTTTAAGTTTTCCTTCTCCTGGTTTTAAATTTGAATTTTCGCTGATTGCGTGAATTGCATTCTGAGTAAAATTGACTATTATCTGTCTGAAAAGTTTATCATCAATCAAAACCCTTACTCGGTCTTTATTAAGTGAAAAATCAATACTGATATTTTTGTCATCAAACTCTGGCTGAATAAAAGTTTTAATTCTTTCAAGAAGGCTGTCCGGATCAAGAAGTTCAAGAGAAGCGGACACCGGTCGCACTGCAAAAAGAAAATCTACTACAACTTTATTAAGGGTTTCAATTTCCTCATTAACAACATTCAGGTAATTTTCCATGAATTTAGGGTCAGGAAGCATTCCATCTTTTGAACGGGCTGCTGAAAGTGCCTTTTGTATAAGCTGAATATGAATACTTATTGCGGCCAGAGGATTTTTGATTTCATGGGCTACGCTTGCTGCAAGATTTGTAAGGCTTGCAAGGTTTTCCATTCTGTGAATCAAAACTTCCTGATTGCGTTTTTCTGTTATATCACGTAGAACTATAACTGAACCTTCAATTTCATCTTTATGAACGAAAGGTGTTATTGAAATTGTTATAAAGCGTACTTTATCTCCTGCTGTCACTACAGTAAATTCATTAGAAACATTTGTCTTATTTGTTACTGCACAGTTTTCCAGAAATGATGCTATCTGTTCATCTTTTATCAATTTAAAGACTTTTGTTTTATCATTAAGTGCATCTTCTACGCTTGTAGCAAATGGAATATATCGAAGCATTGCCTTGTTTGTGTAGATTACATGCCATTTTGTATCCACAATTAAAAGGCCGACCTGAACTGATTCCAGGATTGAAGACAGCATACTGTTCTGCGTAGAATACTGATCCAGGATCTGAACAATCTGTGCTTCTGAAAGTTTTGAAATTTTATGAGAAAGTTTTTCGTTATACCCGATCATAAGTCACCTGCAGAATATTATCATTTGCACGATTTATTAAGGCAAGTTCCTTTACCAGAGTACTGAATGCATTTTCAACGCTCTGATTATAAATTGTAATACTGGACCAGGTGTCACGGATTTTTTCCAGGCATAAGCCTGCTGCCTTAGTACCTGCGCCGGAAGAAAAACCTTTTCTACCGATAAAAGTAAGTTCATTTAAAAATAATTTTAAAAGAATGCGTGGTTCAAATTTACCGCAGTTATTTATAAGTTCTGCAGTATCGGGAATTGACCCGTGAACAATTGCACTGTAAAAATCATTTGCATACTGTTTAAGCTGGTCTGGTGTTACAGGCAAAAAAGTCTGCAGATAAGAATCAATTGATCTGTCATATTGAACATGATAAACGCGGTCAATGATATTTGCAGACTGTTCAGCAGTTCTTGGATAAAAATTATATGTCCTTACACGACTTAAAATTGTCTGCATTACAGCTCCACGCTGAGAAGTTGCAAGAATGAATATAAGGTTTTCAGGCGGTTCTTCAAGAATCTTTAAAAGAGCATTGCGGACATTTTCCTGCATGCGTTCTGCTTTTTCTATGATGATTACCTTTTTCCCTTCGGCAGCCTGAATATGAGCCCAGCTGCTTAAGTTTCTGATTTGAGAAATTGGAATTGAATCATACATATAACTTTTTTCAAGTTTTACGCACAGCTCATAAATATTTTTGGTTACTTCAGTTAATTCCTGATAAGATGGAACCGGATGTGGCGGATCTATAATTTCCAGAAGTTCATCAATTTCTGTTACAAGAGCAGATACTTTTGTAAAATCCTTGTCATCCTGCCATAATAATCCGTTAAAACGCATTGTCAGTTTGCGGACACTTCTTATAAACAGATAGCGTGAAGGTTCAACATGAAAATCGTTGCAGACTGCATTGATAAATGTATTACGGCTTGCAGCAATTTCAAGACAGCAGTCTCTTGGTCCAAGAAGCATGGTATTTGTGCTGACAAGAGCTTTATGCTGCATGCAGGATGAACAGGTACACTTCCAGGAACCAAGCTTTTGTCCCCTGCAGGAAAGTATTCTTGCAGTTTCCAAAGCGGCTGTTAATTTACCCTGAGAATCCGGACCACTGAATAATAGAGCACCCGGGAGTTTATCCTTTTTTAAGTCTTCTGATAATAACTGCGAAGCGCTCTGGTAAAGAAGATTATCATACATTGTTGCCGATCTCCTTTAATTCCTGTGGTGCATCCGGATGATTCAATAAAAACTGGAATATTCTGCAGAAGAAAGAATCATCACGCATTTTCTGTGTATCTATCCATGGCTGAAGAACCTGCAGGATCATAATAATGATACAGATAAAAAGAATAGCCTCTACAATTCCAAAAATAAAACCAAGACCATGATCAAGGCTTGTAAAAATTGTTCCTGAAAAAATAGATTTTAATGCAAGCTGAATTATTTTCACAATAAGGAATAAACCTACAAAAATTATTACAAATGCAAGAACTTTTGCAAGATAAACATTCATAACATCTGAAAGATATGGTTCAAGCAAAGGACTTAATTTAATGGATCCGAATGCACAAAGAATGAATGCACCCACACCAAAAACTTCGTCAATAAAGCCTTTGATTGCAGCCTTAATACAAAAGATTAAAGCAATGAGAACAAATATAATATCAACAGTCGTTACATGTGACATAATTGAGGTCAATTCGAACCTTCCGAAAATGCCTGATCAAAAATAATTTTTGCAATTTTATATGCAGGTCGATCAGCAGGTAAAATTGCTTTACATTCTTTAGAGAATGCTGTTCTGTTTTTCTTATCAAGCATTGATTCAAGTGCATTTTTAAGTGCAGAAGAAGTTGCATTTTTACCGGTAAGAACAATAGCAGCATCCTTTGATGCAAAAAATTCTGCATTGTCAACCTGATCGCCGCGGGTTCCTGCTCCGCATAGAGGAATAAGAACCATTGGTTTTGTTAAAACTGCACATTCCCACAAAGAGTTTGCACCTGCCCTTGAAAGAACAACATCACTTGCTGCAATTACATGAGGCATTTCATTATAAATAAACGGATACGGCTTGTAATAATCTTTGAGTTTTTCATCAAGTTCAGGTTCAACAAAACCATTTTTCTGTCCAGTCTGATGAACAACATAAAAATTCTGACACAGCCATGAAATATTTTCAGAAACAAGATCATTGATCTGTTTTGCGCCAAGACTTCCACCCATAACAAGAAGAACAGGCTTTTTGCTTTTTGCAGGAAGTCCAAGGAACTGTTTGCCAAGCGCCAGGTCTGTGTTATAAAAAACAGGACGAACCGGGTTTCCGGTTACAACTACCTTATCGCTTTTTGAAGCAAGATACTTTTTTGTTTCTTCATAGGAAACAAGAAGTTTTTTTGCAAAACGGCTGTTAATTCTGTTTGCAAGTCCCGGTGTGTAATCACATTCATGTGTAAATACAGGAATCCCAAGAATCTTTGCAGCAAAACACGGTGGTACACTTACAAAGCCGCCTTTAGAAAACAATACGGCCGGTCTGTTCTTAAGAAGAATAAAAAATGAACAGATACAGCCCATCATAATCTTGAATGGATCTGTAACATTTTTGAAAGAAAAATATCTGCGCAGTTTTCCAGAAGGAATTCCATAAAACTTATCGATACTTGGTACCGAATCCGGACCGCAGTTTTTTTCTACGATAGTACGGTCCATTCCTTTTGAGCAGCCGATCCAGATAAGTTTAATTTCTTTATCAGCGCACAAAGTACGCAATTCATCAGCAACAGCAAGACCAGGATAAATATGTCCTCCTGTTCCGCCGCCAGTAAGTGCAATTACAATTTTGTTGTTTTTTTTCATATTTTTAGTCTTTATGATATTTATCAAGTATGTCTACAATGTCATTGCGTTTGAAAAGTTTAGCATATTCATAAGCTGACATTCCCATTTCGTCTTTGATGTCTGGGTCTGCACCTGCTTCAACAAGCAGACGGCACATATCTTCTTTTCCAGCACCAACTGCCAGCACCAGAACAGACTGACCATCGCGGCTTATAAAATCAAGGCGTGCACCTTTTTCTACAAGAATCTTTGCAATTTCGATATTGTTTTTCCAGACTGCATCCATTACAGCAGAATATCCGCGGTCATTTGCAATTTCGTCGATATTGACATTAAAAGTTAAAAGCCATTTTACACATTCACTGTTATTAGAACGAACAGCAACATTAAGCATAGGAATGCCTTCTGAAGTCTTACAGTTAACGTCAATTCCGGCATCGATGAATTTCTGGCAGATATCACGATTGTCTTTTCCGACATGATATGCAAAACAGTCAGCTGTAAACGGAATTCCTTCATTGAACAGATCAGAGAAAGCTGTTCTTGACTTATCTTCAACTTTGATTTCGTCAATCTGACTTTCAATTTTATCAAGCATCTCCTGAGCACCTGCAAAAACAGATACATTCTTGAAATACTTCATGTTGCCTGACCATTCATTTTGTAATGTGTACAGTTTGATTGCTTTTGCTACAAGATAACCATAGAAAAAACAGATACTGTCATCTTTAAGCAGTAAATTATCATAAATTATTACATGTGTTGCGGTTTTTATTTTTAAATTAATGTTTTCATCTTCGAGATTTTTTACTTCTCCAGTTTCAAGAACAGAAGCTTCGATGCCATAACGGGCAAGTACAGTACTTACCTTCTGGGCATTCACTTCTTCTTCCTTGCGATAAATAATTAACCATTCCATACTTATATTATAGTGAAATTCCATCAATTATGCAAAGGAAAAGACAGTTTA
Organism: Treponema sp.; assembly: GCA_024402475.1. GTDB lineage: Bacteria > Spirochaetota > Spirochaetia > Treponematales > Treponemataceae > Treponema_D. The sequence continues at coordinate 109,192 of JAKSTQ010000001.1, forward strand.
AGGACCTGAAAAGAAAAAATGCAAAAAAAAACTGAAGAACTAAAAGTTCTTCAGTTTAGTGCCGAGGGTCAGAATCGAACTGACGACATACGGATTTTCAGTCCGGCGCTCTACCAACTGAGCTACCACGGCGTTGATGTATATTACTATATAGAATTTACGATTTTATGTCAATAACAATAAATACATTTTTTCAGTTTTTTTTAAATTCTTGAAATAAATTCTTCCATTGAATATAATTAGTTAAGAAATGCTTAAAAAGAGGTTCTCATGAAAAAACTGCTTGGTGTACTTGTATTCACAGTAACAACTATATTTTCGATCAATGCTCAGAATCTTGCTGATTTTAACAGATCCCTTGATTCTTTTCATAACACTTATATTCCTACTTTGCAGAATGCAACTGTTCAGCAGAATGTATATGCAAAAGCTTTTATCGGTAAACTTTTTCCGGCTTTTCCACCTCACTTCGGAATTGGAATTGACGGCGGCGTAACCCGTCTTGATGCAACTGAACTTAACAATGCAGCATCAATGCTTGGTTTTACAAAACTTACAAACGATATGATTTTCCCTACATTTTCTGCAAATGCCAGAATCGGTGGTTTATTCCTTCCATTTGATCTGAGCTTTTCATGTTTTGGTTTTGATTCATCTAAGATTAAGGGAATTCCAAATGACTTTACTGTAAACTGGTTCTGTATTGGCGGGGACTTGCGCTGGGCTATTCTTGACGGTTCTGGATTATTGCCTGCATTGTCAATCGGTGCCGGATATTATTATACAAAAGGAATCATCGGAGTTGGAAACAGTTCAACTGCTTCTTTATCACAGGAAACAGTTATGCACACAGGTTTTGCTTCAATTCAACTTTCCAAAACAATCATCTTCTTTACTCCTTATGTAGGATTCAGAGCAATCTGTTCCAAAGCTGATTCAAAAATTACATGGAGTTCTGCTTCTGGTCTTATGAACGGCGGTGTTCGTATTTATAACGGATATTCTGAAAAAACAACTGATTTCTGGACATCAATCATTCCACAGGTATACGGCGGATTTGGTCTTGCACTTGGTCCTGTAAACCTTGACCTGAACGGCGGATGGGACTTCAGAAACCAGATCTGGTCTGCAGGCCTTGCAATCAGAGTCCAGCTGTAAAAAAAACTTTTAATAAATTATAAAAACAAAAAAAAGCCTTTGAATATCAACGATATCAAAGGCTTTAATTTTTATGAATTCTTTTATGTAAATCCTCAGTTTCTAAGCAGGGTTAATTACTTAATAACTGTTATTACCATTATTTACAATCCCTTATTAGCGTTTCAAACTCAATACTGTTTCAAGCATTGTATCTGAAGTTTGGATTGTTTTTGCGTTTGACTGGAAACCGCGCTGTGTTGTAATCATATCTGTAAATTCAGATGTGAGGTCAACGTTTGACATTTCCAGTGCACCTGCAAGAAGTTTACCTTTTCCTGCAATTCCGCTTTCGCCGATATTTGCTACACCTGAGTTGTTTGATTCAACATAAGTGTTGTCACCGGCTTTTTCAAGACCGCCCTGGTTAGTAAAACTTGCCATTGCGATTTTACCGATTGCACGGCTTGTTCCGTTTGAATAAACACCTGTGATTACACCAGAATCATCAATCTTGAAGTTATCAAGGTAACCCATTGTGTAACCGTCCTGGTACCATGCTTTTGTTGAACTTGAAGCAGCTGACTGTGTTACTGTATTTTTCTGACTGCCGATTGTACCAAGATTGATGTTCATTGTCTGACGATAAGGGTTTCCGTTTTCATCAGGATTTGCATCTGGAACTGTATATGAAGCCTGAAGAACGATGTCGCCTTCAGGGTTCGAAATATTTCCTGCTGTATCTGTTACAGAAAGAAGTGTACCTGTATTATCAAAGTTTACAAGGAATGTATTTTCTACACCGTCTGTTGTTCCAAGACCAACGCGTGTCTGTGTGTATCCTGCGTTTTCTGGATCAATCTGTACTGTTGCACGCCACTGGTTAGGGTTTCCAACTACACGCTGGAAAGATACGTTCAACATGTGTGTATTACCAAAGCTGTCGTAGATTTTGAATTCTGTATTCCATGTACCTTTAGCGATATCAGCTTCTGAAGCACCTTCTACGATTTCAGGTGTGTTTTTATTAAGGTTACATGCAAAGTTTACATTCTGTGTTTCGTGTGCAGGATCTTTCTGACCAACTGGAATTACAAGGTCAGTTGGAGTAGCTGCTGTCTGAATAACCTGTTCACCGTTAAGGTCACGAGCCATCCAACCCTGAACGCGCATACCGTTTGCTGGATTAACGAGAGTACCGTTTTTATCAAGACCAAATGCACCGGCTCTTGAGTAGAATGTTTTTTCGCCGTTTTTAAGTACGAAGAAACCGTTACCACGGATAGCGATATCTGTTGATACTCCTGTTGTCTGAAGGTTACCCTGTGTAAAGATTGTATTGATTGCAGCAACCTGTACACCAAGACCAACTTCTTTAGGGTTGATACCACCTACTTCTTCTGTAGGAGCGGCAGCACCTGACTGCTGCTGTGAAATCATATCCTGAAAATCAACACGACCTTTTTTAAATCCTGTTGTGTTTACGTTGGCTACGTTGTTACCAATTACATCCATTCTTGTCTGGTGATTCTGCATTCCTGATACGCCAGAATAAAGTGATCTCATCATATAGTTACCCTCGTTTTAGTTTCCGTATACTGCGTTAATATGTTCCATGCTGTAGAACATTCCGTTTACTTTTACCTGTGGATTTTCGCCACGAGTAATTCCATCAACTACACCTGTTATGGTTTCGTCGCCAACTGTAAGTTCTACAGTCTTACCGATTGTTGTTACAGCATCTGAGTTGTTCATAAGAATGGCCATTTTGTTAAAGCCATTGCTCATGTTGTGCATCTGTTCAAGTGAAGAGAATGAAGCCATCTGTGCGATGAATTCATTATTGTCCATTGGAGCTGTTGGATCCTGATGTGAAAGCTGAGTGAGCAGAAGTTTAAGAAAATCATCTTTTCCCAATTCCTGGCTTGCTTTACGGCCCTCAATTTCATTCTGTTTGTTGAAGTTGTCTACTGTAAGCTGAGTCTGAAACTTTTCAGCTGAACTCATTCTTCCAAGGTTTTCCATTTTTTACTCCGTTACCTTTTTATGCTACAACGTTTAACGAATATTTATTATCCGCGTTTAATATATCGGCACCTGCTTCAAAGTCTGAAACATTTTCTGCAAATCCTTCATAATATTTTTCTGCCTGGCGTTCATTGTACTGATTGTTACCAGCATAATTTGAATTTGCATTTGAACCGTCTGCATTTGCAGCTCCTGATTGAGCATATGCAATTTCAAAGTTTGCTGTATCAAAACCGTTATCCAGGAAAGCCTGGCGCAGATCATTCTGCTGAGAATTAAATGCGTTATAAGCTTCTGTGCTTGTTACAACAATCTTACCGGTAATGTTTTTATCGGACAGATCAAGAGTTATCTTAACATTTCCTAATTCCTGAGGATTAAGAATGAGATTAATCTTTCCTGTATTGTTATCTTTGAGAATAATATTACTTGCTTTAACAAAATCATCACTGTTGTTCTGAATCTGATTTTCAAGCATTGCCTGGAAAGTTGAACCATTTGCAGCTGCACTCTGTCCGTCAAGACTTAATACATTCTTTTCTACCTGCTGGTTCAGATTCAATGTCATGTCAACAGTGTTATGATTTGTCTGTTTGATTGATGTAACAAAAGAATTTTTCTTATCTGATACCTGAACTGCTTTTTTATCAGTCCTCATGTCTGTAACTGTAAAAGTATCTGCAAAAGATTTCTTTTTTCTTGAATCAATTTTTGCAATATCTTTTTTGTTTACAGGTTCAACAGTCTTTTTTTCTGTATCAAAGAAATCAGTTACTTTGTTACCAGCAGCTTTTTCAAAATTGAATTCAAAATCTTTGTCATTCAATTTTGTTTTAAGTTCCTGAATATTACGTGCACTTTCTACAATTGCAGCAATTTTAGGATCTGTTACAACAGCAGCTTTTTCTGAAATTTTTGCAGCATCAAGTGTTTTTACCTGAACCGCATTTTCTTTAACTGTGTCAGCAACGATTTTCTTTGCAGATGAATTGTTCTTCATTACAAAAAGCTGTTCCAGAACTGAAAGAGTTTCAACTGCTTTAGAATTATCTGCAGTAAGAATTTTAGAATCTTTTGAATCTGCAGATTCTTTTACATCTTTAGATTCTTCTTTTGCAACTTTTTCTTTTGAATCTTCGTTTTTTTCTTTTAAATCAGATTTCTGTGCAACTTCTTCTGTCTTGTTTTCATCAGCTTGATTTTTGACAGCAGCAGTCTGTGCATCTGAATTTTCTGATTTAGTCTGATTAACTTGTTCTTTGGTTGTTTCGCGTGCGTTTTCTTTGACAGGTTCTTTTACTTCCTGTGACTGAACTTCCTTTGCAATTAAATCCATAAAGGAAATTCCAGAATCACTGGTTTTAAAAGAGGTAGTTTCTGTTACTGTCTGTGGAATAACGGCTGGATCGAAATTAACATTCAAACCCTGCATTCTATAACCTCCGTAAGTTTTTCAGGCACTATGATTTAAGTGCTTGAGTAAACTGTACAAAAGTTACATGCCTTCAGGTCGGTTTATTCGTCGTCACCAAGAGAAAGTGGTTTGCTCTGTCTTTTACGTTCGATAACGGCTGCTCTATCAGCAGGCATCAAAGAAAGCCAGTAAGAAACCATCGATGCTGTTCCGGCTGCCTTAGCACGTTCGTCAACTTTGCGAAGAACATCAAGGGCAAGCTGATCATCCATTTTAAGAAGAATTTCAACAGCATTTCTTGGCTGCATACCTTCTAGGTCTGCGGCAATTTGTACGATGTTTACTTCTCTATCATCGTACTTTTTGACCGTATTGTTGAATGTTTTTTCACGTTCTTCGAGGGATTTTTCGCGGTTTTCAAGCTCAGCAGCAATCTGTTCGTTCTTTTTTTCAACAATTTCAAGGTCAGCTTCGCGTTTTTCGATTTCCTGAAGATATAATTCGTTGGCTTCGCGCTGTTTTTCAAGGCGGTCCATATCGATATCAGCCATTAAAGGCTTGGAAGAAGTTGCTGTAACTGATGTCTGTGGAGTAAGTCCAATGGCTTTGTAAACAGGGGCAAAAAGTTTTTTTACATGAATGACACCCAGAAAATCAAACCATAAAAGTCCTGCAATACAAAGAATGAGAACCAGAAAAAGTAATACGATTGTTTTTCCTATAGAATTAGATTTTGCCACTTTTTTCCCCAATTAAAAAATGATATATAATTTTACTCTATTATCGGCTAAAACACAAGTTGATTAAAGAGCTTAATGGAAAATCCTTTTTCTGACGGATTATTAAGGTCAAAAAGGAATTCTGCTGCAAAATCAACCGCACCAATTTTCTGGAGGTTACCGGTATTGATTGTAAAATAAAGGTCCATTTTTAAGCCGATCTGATCTTTATAAAGTCCAAGTGAATTAAAGGCCACCGGAAGATTAAATAAAGCATTGTCCAGATAGCGGTTAAAAAACAGATTACAGTTATAGGTTGCACTTAAAGAAAAACGGTTAAAATAAACAGGAAGAATAAAATGCCCCGTAGTTTCATGGATTTCCATTCCAAAAAGTACAAGTTCCGCATTAGCACTAAGCATTCTGTCAATATTAGGGAACATATTTACGGTAGCAGTAAGCGGCAAATTGTATGTAAAGCCTTTCTGACAGTCAATCGGTAAAAGCTGAGGAAGAGCAAGATGCAGGTCAAACCCAGTACTCCATCCGTAAGCATCCCTTACAGAAGGTGTGTTCAAATCCATGAATTTTGCAGCAACAGTAACAGAAGGCCCGATTGCAAAAGCAAACTTCTGATAAGGAGAAGAACCGGTTTTCTGGGTTACCTGCCAGTTAATTCCTGTCTTTGATACGGCATTCACTGTCAGATTATCATGAGGCATGGTTTTAAATGCAAAAATTGAATTCACATTGGAATATCCGTAAAAAACTTTTGTGGCATTATACATGCTTATGTAAGAATGTGTTCCTACAGGAATTGCAGCTTTGAGGTCACTTGTTATAGTTGTCTGTTTAAAGCCAAGTTCATCAAAAAAGGCAGTAGTATTTATGTCGTAACTTGCATTTCCGGTTTCTGTAGAATTAAAAAGCCTTAAAAGACCGCCGTAACTTAATGAGAACGGTGCAAATCCCGGAGAGAAAGTAAAATTACGTCCATAATATGTAATTCCCAGAAAGTTAACGTCTGTGGCATTAAATTCACTGTCATAGATGAATGTTGTTCCCAACGGCAAAAGAGCACCGCGGAAGTAATATTTCTGGGCTTCAAATGGATTCAATTTACGGGCAGAAGACCTGTCGACCTGTGCAGCTTCATAAGATTCGTCAATTGAAGTTATATTCGCCCTTATAACATCAAAATCAAAGGAATCAGTATCCATTACATACAATCTGCTGTGATCAAAAAAGTGAGCACTGTAAATTACAGAAGGCAGTTTCTGACTTTTTGACGACGGATAGGCTGCCGGATACCATACACCACCGGAAATTTCTTCTTTTTGCAGATAAAAATTGGACTGAACCGGCTTATCTGCTGCATATTTTACTGAAACAAATCCCAGTGACGGAATGCGCTCTTTCTGGCAATAAGAAAATGTGAACAGTAATCCGTCCTGATCCGTTACAAACCCGTCTGCAATCACAGGTTCAAGATAACGAAGCCGAAATTGAGAAGGAATTTCAACTGCCTGATTTGATTCAAAATCACTGTCATAAATGACAACTGCCTGTTTTGTTCCTTCCTGCCTGATAAATGCAATTGAATTACGGCCGCTGTCACAAAGACTTAAAGGAAGCACATTATCTTTAAAATCAAGAATCTTATATGGCTTTTTTTCGATGGAAGATGATTTTTCAGTTACTTTCATCTTATAAAGCTGAATGTCTGACTTCTGCCCCAGGACTTTAAGTGCTGCAAAAACATATTCATTCCCGGTTTTTATGACACAGGCTTCCCGTAAACCGTCTTCATCAAACAGTTTAATCTGCTTTGTCTGCATGTCATATACGCCGCTGCGGTTTTTATATTCGCCGTAAGAAGCCAGATATGAAAATGCAAGGAATCTTCCGTCTCTGGAAAATGAAATATCCTGTACTGTATGAAGCGTAAAAAGCTTTTTTGGATTAGAATAATCAAGTTCCATGCCGTCTTTGCGGCTGGAATAATAAACTGCTCTTTTAGTCGTATCAATCCAGGCTGTTCCCCCTTCTCCGGGTTTGAGCCAGGAAGTGACGCCTGTAAAGGCTGTAGTTTCTTTTGCGCGGGTAAAATCCGCAATTTTAGAAGAATCTATATCTTTTATCGAAGAAACATCAATCGACTGACAGAATTCCTTCCAGTCATCATCAATTCTTGTTCCAAAGTATTTGTCATATGTATAAAAATACCATAATGGCTGGTCTACAAGGCTGTCCCAGTACTGATAGTACTTGTCAACGCCGTATTTGTTGACAAGAAAGCTGGAAAAGGCACCGCCATACATGTATGGCACATTTCCCGAAGGGAAAATGTCACGGGCGCCTGTTGCCTGATCCCAGTTAAGGAACTGGCCGTCAATTTTGGCCTGTTTAAGGATATGGGTAGAAAAACCGTCGTTAAGGCGGCCGTGGGTGCCGTCACGACTTTCGTTCAGAACCGAGATTCCTTCCTGGAGAAAAGCCGGTGCTGAGAATGTAATTCCACTCCACGAATCAGTAAATATATCTGCAATTACTTTATTGAACTTTGTCTTAACATTTAAGGTTACAGCATGAGTAAGTTCATGATCCAGAACGCTCAGAATTGTATTATCAAAAACCGCAAGTGACTGAGTCGGCGGTGTGTCAAATATGACGATTTTATGGAACGGATCGTTCTGGAAATAACCGTTAAGGCTTTGAGTTGTATATTCAATGAAAATCGGAAAGCGTTTTAAGTGATAAAAGTTTTCTGCCTGTACCCGTTTACGGATATCAAGATACATTTTTTCGATATTTTCCTCAAAAAGGACTGCAGTTCTTTCTGAAACAGGATAATAAATGATATCAAAATGTTCAGTACTGCGAACTAACTGTGCTGAGGAATTCTGGGAATTGGCAGAAAATAAACCGCAGCATGTCAGTAAAAACAATAAAACTGCGGTTTTTAACTTTTTAGCGTTCAATCAAACCTGCGATTGCTGTACCAAGTGTGATATCGTCTTCTACAGTAACGATTTCCCAGTTGATGCCACGTTCGTAAGTAAGAGTCTGTTCAAGATAACCTTTTACGCGGTCAGCGATTTTATATGTTTTGTAATATGTAGAACCGTTACAGAGAATACATACTGGTTTGCAAGGATTTTTTCCTTCTCCAGACTGTACTACACATGCTGTAAGAATAGCTGCAGCATAGCGTGCTGAACGTTCTACGATTGCATCTAAAAGGTCAAAAATGAATCTATAATCATCTTCTGTTCCTGATTCTGCAAGAATCTTTCCAAGTACAGTTTCTGTACAGAATGGTCCCTGAAGGAAGTTACTCAATTCAATTGTTGTAAAGCTTTCAAGTGCAAGAAGTTTATCAGCAACAGCCTTTGAAACCATGTTTTCCTGTGCACATGCTTTAAGTGCGTGGAAAGCAATAGGCCCCATGTAAGCACCGGAACAGCTTTTTTCGAGGAAGAATGTTCCAGGTTTATTTGTATTTGCATCAACTGCCTTATCAAAATCTGACTGAGAAACTTTGCAGAGTTTTCCTGATTCACATACAACAATCTGTGCTTTTTCAAAATCTTTAAGTCCAGGTACTGCAGGCTGAATGTATGCTGCGTTAAGGCCTGTTCCAAGGATAAGTCCCATGTAAGATGAATACTGATTTCCATTTGCAGGACGAGCTGCACCTGCAAGAAGTGCTGCTACAGTATCGTTAAGCAAAGTTACTGTTTTTGGACGGTTCCAGCCATGTTCAACAAGAGCATCTGCAAGACTTGCACCGATTTTGCTTCCAACCACTTCTGGAGCCTTTACTTCTTTTGAGAATCCAAGGAGAATACCGTCTCCGTCTTCTGTAATTGTCATTGGATATGAGAAACAGAAACCGATTGTGTCAGCTTTGTTTTTAAGATGTTCAAGGTTTACTGCAAACTGATCAAAAAATTCCTTGCGTGAAAGTTCTTTTTCTACACCAGGCATACGGGTCTTTTCAAGTTCAGAAATAGAAGCTTTGCCTTCTGCATCAAAAGAAACAAGACAGCTTCTGAAGTTTGTACCGCCGGCATCAATTACGATAACGCTTTTACCGCAGGCACTTTTTTCTGGTGGAAGTGTCCATGTACGGATCATGTCTTCTTCTGATGGCTTGGAATTAATACCAAGATTCATATCATAAAGAAGAGCATCTGCAATTGAATTAACATCTGCGTGATTTACAAAATTATGCTTAGCAAGAAAAGCACTAACGGCGTTTGTCATATTTTACCCCGACGATTTAAGAAATGATAGCAATAATTCTACCATAAATAGAAAATTTGTTCAAATATGAATGACTTGAATGTTAAATTTTTACTTTCTGAATGAATAAAATTCCTGCTTTACTTTAAAATATGGCTGAAACTTGCTATATTTATAGTATGGCTATAGACCTTGTTGAACTTAAAAAGCAGCTTAATCCCGAACAGTACCGTGCCGTAACCACAATAAACGGCCCTATCCTCATTATTGCAGGAGCAGGTTCAGGAAAAACCCGCGTTATTACATATAGAATTGCCCACATGCTGGACTCAGGAATTCCTCAGAGCCAGATTCTTGCACTTACCTTTACAAATAAGGCCGCAAGAGAAATGGAAACCCGTATCAAGGAACTTACAGGAAAAAAACTGCAGAACCTTACTGTTTCTACCTTTCATGCCTTTGGTGTAAAGATTTTACGACAGGAAATCATGAATCTTGGCTGGCGTGATAATTTTTCTATTTACGATGAAACTGACCGCAACTCTCTGATTAAAGAAACCGGCCGTGAATTGAATTATTCTACAGATTCCATGGATATGTACGCCATTGCAAACCTTTTCAGCAATATTAAAACCGGCCGTAAGTCATGGGATTCTTCAAATGAAATCTACCGCCCTTTATACGAAGGATATCAGGCAGGCTTAAAACTGTACAATGCTGTAGACTTTGATGACCTTATTGTTCTGCCTATTAAGATTTTCAAGGAATTTCCTGAAGTATTACAACGCTACAGAGACCGTTATAAATATATCATGGTTGATGAATTTCAGGATACAAGTCATCAGCAGTATGAATTCATGCACCTGCTTGCAGACCAGAATGTTGCTGTCGTTGGTGACGATGACCAGTCCATTTACAGCTGGCGAGGTGCTGATTACCAGAATATCATTAACTTTGAGAAAGATTTTAAGGGCATGCAGGAAATCCGTCTTGAACAGAATTACCGCTCAACAGAAACAATTCTTGCTGCTGCAAACGGTGTAATTGCTCATAATACTAACCGCAAGGAAAAAAAGCTGTGGAGCGGAAACGATTCCGGAAAACCTATCGAAGTTTTTATGCCCGATAATGAAGTTGAAGAAGCAGATTTTATTGCAGAAAGCATTCAGGGAATTGCTGCCGAAGAACATGTAAAATACCATGATTTTGGCGTACTTATCCGTTCAAATACACAGTCACGGGCAATTGAAGAAGCCTTTTTGCAGGCAAATATTCCATACACAATGTCCGGCGGAACAAGTTTCTTTCAGCGAAAAGAAATCAAGGATATAATTTCTTACCTTCGTGTTATTGCAAACCACGATGATGATGTAAACCTTATCCGTATTCTCAATACTCCACGCCGTGGGATCGGCCGCACTACTCTTGAAAAAATCAATGAAGTAGCCCTTGGAATGGGATTGACTTTATGGGATACAATTCAGGCTTTGACAGGTGCTCCCGAAGAAGAATCCAATATCGGTGACCAGACACGAGAAGCCTTAAATTCATTTACATCCCTTATTGATTCTCATTCTTCAATGATCAACGGACGCGGTCTTGCAAAAAAAGTCCGTGACCTTGTTGAAGAAATCAATTACTGGGACTTTTTGATTAAAGAAAATCCTAAATCCGAAAAAGCAGCCCGCTTTAAGTTTTTGAACATCGAGTATCTGATTCAGTCAATCGAAACATGGGAAAACAACCCGGATAATGCAAATGCAAGCCTTTACGATTACCTGAACCGTATTACTCTTTTAAGCCGTGATGACGCTGATGATGAAAACGACAGCGGAAAAGTAAACCTTATGACAATTCATGCTTCTAAAGGACTTGAATTTCCTGTTGTATTCATTGCAGGCGCAGAAGACGGGCTTATTCCTCACCAGCGTTCTATCGAAGAAGATCCTAAAAATGTAGAAGAAGAACGCCGTCTTTTTTATGTTGCCATAACCCGAGCCCGGGACAAACTTTTAATCAGTGCCTGCAGACACCGCCGTAAAATGCAGTCCACAATTGAATGTGAACCGTCACGCTTTCTGGATGAAATACCTGAAAATCTGGTTCAATACCATGAGCCACAGCAGGCTGTTTCTACCACAAAAGCAATCGACATGCTTGAAATGATGAAACGAAGAATCCAGAACCAGTTATAAAAACTGCAAAAAAAAACTGTAAACCGCTTTAAGGTTTACAGTTTTTTTTATTAACAAATATGTTTTAGTCTCTTGGAATAAGTTTTACGCCGACTTTTAAGCCGCCTGAAGCAGCACCTGAATCAGTTAAAACATTTTCAGAAGAATCTGCAGTTGTTGAAATTGCTTCACCAGCCATAGCGGTCTGAGTCAAAGATGCAAGAGCTGCTGTTTTTTTCTGTGCCATTGCTTTTACGCCTGAAGTTTCAGTAGAAGTAAATGAAGAACTTTGATCTTTTGAAACAATGTAAGCGCCTGCCGGTGCATGGGGAGCAATATTTTTGGAAGAGTTACCTTTATCAGACGGTAATTCAACTTCTGATTCGTCAGCTTTATCTGCAATCTGTGGATTTTTTGAAGCTGAATCTGTTTTCCATGCAACAACAGAACCTTCAATAGTTACAACATCAGTTGAATCAAATCCGCATTTTACAAGTACTGTTGTACCACGGACAGAAGCTGTTGCAACAGGACTTCTGACTGTGTATCCTGCACGGCGGTCCTGAGTCTTTTTAATTTCTGATTTAACAGATCCTGTTGCAAGGTGAACACTGGTCTTGTCTCCTGCAGAAGTTTCTGTCAGCTGTTCGATTGTAAGGCGGGACAAAGGCCCGATTGTCAGTTTTGAATTTTCATTGCTTCCTGTAAGAGTTACCAGAACCTGTGATTTGTATCCTGTCTGAACAAGATCGCCTTTTGCAAGACGCATTCCAGGCTTTAAGTCAACCCAGCCGTTAGTTCTTTGAACCTGAGCTTTTCCTTCTACAGATACTACTTTTGCTTCAAGCCCATATACTGACATAGTGAATACAGCAATTATTAACGCAATAAATATCTTTTTCATAACTCAATTTCTCCTAGAAGGCCAGTTTTACTTTTGCAGTTAAATTCTGACAGCTTGAATCAGACTTGTTAAAATCAATGTAATGATTCCAGCTAAGTCCAAGTGAAACATCAGAAACTACCTGATAATCTACTGCAGCATTATATTCAAGACCTTTAAACTCATAACCTTTATTTCCATCAAAAACTGCATCACAGCCTGCACTGATTAAAAGAACGTTCAGCGGTTTATAACTCATGTTAAGGCCGGTTTTTATCATTGCATTATATTCAGGTTCCGAGCAGGATTTTATTGCTGTCTGACTTGTAATTCCAGAAAAATCATTGCCTGCAAAAATCATATGTGCATTAAGCATAAGTGCAGGAAAATAATACGAAAGGTCAGCTTTAACAAGAGGAGAAACTTTTACCTGATTATTATTATCAAGAATAACTTCTGCAGTTCCTGTTAAAGAATACATAAGATTATTGAAAACAGGTCCGTCAAGGGCAACAGTTCCGTAAAAGCGGTTGTAATTCTGATTTCCAAAATGGAGGTTTGCAATAAGCTGAACACCAAGATTCTGCTGTGCAAAAAGATTCTTAAAACCGGCTGTAAATACAGCATTTACAAAACCAGTTCCAAAACTATAAACCTTAGATGCATCAACTGCTGCTGCATCAGGAGTTTTTATCATTTTAACGACATTTCCGTTAAGAAGCCCTGTATAAGAAGCAAGGAAAGAAATGTCAAAATTTTTTGCAGAATATTTTACAAATCCGCCGTCAGAATTCTGAGTAAAAATAATTCCAGTTAAATCACAAAGAGCAAAACGTCCAAGATCAAATTCAAGCTGGCTGGATCCGAAATCTTTTATAAAACAGAATTTTAAAAGGTTAAGGTCAGCATAGTTTGAAAAAGTTCCGGCAAGGCTGTTATATTCAAACTTATAAAGTCCTTCTGTAATGAAATAGCTTTTTGAATTTGCACCAAATGGAACTTTAAGCCAGAGTGTTACATCATCCTGCTGCTGAAGAAAATATTTACCGGCAGTATCATTTTTTAAAGTTGAAGAATTGTTTATCATTCCGCCAAAATCGACAGCAAAAGCGCCTGCAGACAATGATAAAACTGCACACAGCATATTTATTTTTTTCAATAAAGAATTTCCAGTCATTTTTTAATTTCCTGTAAGCGAATTGAATAATCCGATAGCATCAACGCCAGATACTTTTTGATTTGAATTTGTTCTTGAAGAAATATATCCGCGGGCAACAAATTCCCTGTAAGCATACCTTGGTGACTTTTTTGTAATGGAATACATCATGCCGCCTTTTAATTCTAGTGTCTTTGCAAATAATGAACAAAGATTTTTGAGCATGATTTTATCAGAAACCTTATCTTTATCAGTAAAATAATTCTGGGCTTTCAAGGCATCAAAAGCTTCCTGCTCAGAAGCCCGTTCAGAAACGATTCCCTTGTAAGCTGCAACAAAGTACGCTGCCTGCCCGTTAGTAATTTCAGGAGTTTCGATAATCTGTGTAAGTTTATCAAAACTCTGTGCCTGAATTGAAAAAACTGTCAGGAAAAATAAAGAAGCAAATAGAAATATTCTTTTTTGTAAATTCACTTTTTAAACCCTCAATTTTAATTATTGTCCAATAACGACTATACTATTATAATTATACATTATAGTTTTCTATAAGTAAATAAAGGAGTTTTATCATGAAAAAGTTTGCAAGCCTGCTGATTATAACAGCCGTAACAATTTTCTGGGTTGTTCTTGGAGGAACAGGTGTTCTGCAGAAATTAGATTACCGTTTTTTTGATTTCCTTTTAAAATGCAAACCTGCGCCTCAGGAAAAATCAGAAATTCTCCTTGTAGAAGCTGATAACCTTGCTTTAGAAAACGTTGGTCCATGGCCCTGGAAACGTGATGTTTATGCAGATTCCCTTTTGCACATGAAAGAACTTGGTGCAAAATCTGCAATATTCGATATTGAATTTCTTTCGCCTTCAAACTTTCCGGAAGCTGATGAATATTTTTCAAAAGCCCTCCAGTTTTTTGGAAACTCCACTCTTTCAATTAATGCCCGGGATTTAGACATTAATTATTCAAAAGAAGACCTTGATTATGCTGCAGACCGGTTCCTTATTAAACCACAAGGCGACATTAATGCCATTATAGACGGAAACAACAAATCTTCGTATGAAACACAGAAAAACACACTTTTGGGATATGGCAAGACAGACTGGACCGATCCTAAAGTGCGCTTTGAATTTTCCAAAGGCATGTCTCCTTCAATGAATCTTTTTATATCACACGCAAAACATGGAACATTTACAAACACCATCGTTGATAATGACGGAAGCAGACGCCGTGTTGAACTTTTAAGCCATCAGATTGAATATGACAAATCGATCCTGCAGCTGGTTCTTGCAAATATCATGGAAAACACACAGGCCGGTTCAATTATCAGAAAAAAAGACAGAATTATTATTAAAGATGCTTTTATTGACGGCAAACAGCAGGATATAAACATTCCGCTGGATTCAAGCGGCCGAATGATCATCAACTGGACTCATAATCTTTTTGAAAATTCTTTCCGCCATGAAAGTATTGCTTTCCTTGATATGCTGACAAAGACAGAAAATAATATTTACGAAGCTTCAAAAATTATTTTGAATTCCATGGCTGAACTTAATTCTCCGGTTATTGACCAGCAGGCCGAAAAACTTTATGAACTGTTCCACCTGTACAACGATATTCTTGAATACAAAGCCTACATGCTTTCTTTATGCGAAGGTTACGATGAAAATTCAAATCCTGTAAACGGCGGAATTTCAGACCTGATGTATGAAGAATATTTTGGGCTTAGAAAAGATTACTTTGAAAGAATTGCAGCTTATGCCGGCGGAAATTCTGGTGATGAAATTCAGCAGGAATTATTAAACCTGCGTGATTCACTTGGCGAAGAAAAATATACACAGAACGCACAGCTTTTTGGACAGATGTTTGACATTCTCAAAGATGAATCAACTCTTTACAATGACGTTTTCAAGGAAAAATCACAGGTTTATAAAGACGCCTTTTGTATTTTAGGTACAACAGCAAGTTCAACAACTGATCAGGGAACAACGCCTTTCCAAAGAAGTTATCCTAATGTAGGAACCCACGCGAATGTTTACAACACAATAATGAACCGTGACTTTATCACACCTGTAAACTGGCTTTGGGGAATTCTTATTATTTTTGTTCTTACAGTCGTTCAGGGAGAGCTGACTAAAAAGAACAAGGCCCTCATACAGAATATTGCAGGACTTGCAATCGTTATTACAGCAATTCTTATTCCTGTAATTCTTATTGCAGGTTTTGGAATTTACATGCCTTCTGTTGCATCAATATTAATTGCATTTACTGCATATCTTTCTATTACTGTCTACAGATTTTCTACTGCAGAAAAAGACAAGAAATTCCTTAAGAATACCTTTGGTGCTTATGTAGCACCTGCAATTGTTGACCAGATCGTAAAACATCCTGAATATGCAAACCTGGGCGGTAAAAGCGAATATCTTACTGCACTGTTTTCTGATGTAAAGACATTTTCTGGTTTTACAGAAGTAATCAATAATGAAGCCGGCGAAGACAAAGGTGCTGAACGCCTTGTAGAAATTCTTAACGGCTATCTTGGCGTTTTAAGCGACGCAATTATGGAAAATAACGGAACAATCGACAAATATGTAGGAGATGAAATTGTTTCGTTCTTTGGTGCTCCTGTTCAGACAAAAAACAATGCTTTTGATGCCTGTGTAGCGGGAATCCGTATGCTGCAGGCAGAAAAAAAATTCAATGAAGAAAACAAAGACAAGCTTCCAGTAAATCCTCGTACCGGGGAGCCTTTCTGGCTTAGAAGCCGCGTAGGTCTTAATACAGGTAATATGGTTGTAGGAAACATGGGAACTGCAAAAAAATTGAATTATACAATCATGGGCAACAATGTTAACCTTGCAAGCCGTCTTGAAGGTACTAATAAAGTTTACGGTTCATGGATTATGTGCTCAGAATCTACATGGCAGATGGCTAACAGCGGTGAATACGAAGGTAAACTTGTTGCGCGAAAATTTGACTGTGTGCGTGTAGTAAACGTTAAAAAGCCTGTTGGTATTTACAATATTCTGGGGCTTAAAGACGAAATGAGTCCACAGCAGATTGAAGCTGCACAGATGTTTAACAAAGGTATTGAAATCTATCTTAAAGGCAGCGATACACCGGAAGTAAAAAAGGAAATTATAGACCTCGTCAAAGCAAAAGAATACTTTGAAAAGGCCCGTGATCTTTATCCCCAGGATGAATCTTCTCAAGTGTTTATTGAGCGCTGTGATGATTTTATCAAAAACGGATTACCGGAAATCTGGGATGGTGTTTATACCATGAAGTCCAAGTAATATTAGCCGCATAAGCGGCTTTATATTACTTATGCCGGAGGATAAATAGAAACCTTCCAGTCTGATGTAACTTCAATATAAAAGACTACTTCCTCATTAGTTATATTTTTTAATTTAAATGTTCCGTCTGTTCCTTTTGTAAGTTCAATTTTACCTTGCAAACCCTCAGTAATTTCTACTTTATTAAAAGTACAGTTATTATTAAGCAATTGCTCCAAAGTTATAGCATTATTACCATATACACACATAACTTTATAAGTTTTTGCATCACTAGGATTAAAAGTAAGCAAGGAAGACGGATTACCGCTGCCGGTATCTTCCATTTTTTGTTTATCTGCAGTTCCGACTTCCCATAAAAAGAATGAAACTGCGTCCATTTCTTCTTGTCTAAACTCAATTGAACTCCTTGTTAAAACAATATCAGCATTACTTGTTGTATTAAACATAAGAGAAGCATATTCATATTGATTTTCCGGATATACAATTACACCAGGAAATATAAGGGTCACTGGAATTGGAGCTGAACTTGAAAAAGATTGATTTACCGCTTTTGATGTATACCATCCTTTTTGAACAGCAAAATTATTAATCCATAATTTTACGTTTGAAGCATCCAGTGAATCAGGGTCAAATTTTACCGTATACATTTTATTCGCCTGCATAGTAAGTCCGTTTACACCGCCTGCAGCACCAGGATAAGAAGCTGTAGCGCTGTTAAAAACAAAATGACGGTCTGTTCCAGAAGGAATTCCTGCACTTACAATCTTTCTGTCATAAGGATATGCTGTATAATTCGTATTCCATTTATCCGGGGTATTAAAACTATCATTATAATCAGGGTCAGAAAAAGTTACCTTTCCGTTTTCTGATGTTATATAAAAAGATAAAGTTCCTTCATAATTAATCTGAGTTGCGTCCGAAACATTTTCTCGCTGAGGAATTGTCAATTGAATTATTCTATATTCTGTACTTAAAGCTGTTTGAAAAACAAGAGGTTCAGTTTCTGATTTATAATCCTGAAAAACAAAAACAACATCTGATGGTTTTTCTGCCTTAATATCAAGAATAATATCAAGACCAGATGCAGGTACGGAAAATTTACTGTCATATACTATTTGAGAATGATTAAAAGCAGGATTAATTACTTTTGCGTATGTATACTGTTTTCTAGTGAGTTCTACAGGACCTCCATCTCTACTAACCGCAGAAGTTTCTTCGAATCTTCCAAAATCAAAATCATATCGTGCATTATAATAAGTATTGTCTCTGAAATATGTCCGCCAGTTTCTACTCCAGGCTCCGTTAACAGTATTTATGAAATAAGTATTTTTTGGTGCAAGAAAAGCTTCTACATCTACAGGAGTGATTTCATTGGCTTTTACCACAGCTGTTTTTGTACCATATGCTGCAGTATAATCAGATGAATCAAGAGCCCAAACATCAACTGTGTAAGAACCGGTAGAAAGTCCTTCAAATGGAACAACCTCTCCAGGTCTTCCTCTTTTTTTCTGACTTAAACCATTTTTAGCAGTAATCTGGACTTCGTACTGGGTAACTTCGTCTACAGTATAATATGCCGCACCTTTATAAGCAGAACCAGGCAATACAATATCAAGACCGGTTCCAAAATTTGCAATATTGCATGAAAATAAAGACAGTACAAAAACAAAAGGTATAAAAAACTTTTTCATATAAACTTTCTCCGGGAAATCTGATGCTATAATTTTAGCACAGATTTCCCAATAATGCCACTTTCTATATTACTAAAAATTAAACTCTGTATTTAATCTTTTTGCCGGTACCTTCGTACATTCCTTTACGGATTTCAGTAACCTGATCATCTGTAATATAAGAGTCGAAGTTTGTCATGCGGTCAATGATTCCATTTGGAGTAATTTCAACAATACGGTTTGCAATAGATTCAATAAATTCATGGTCATGGCTTGTAAACAGTACAACTCCAGGGAATGAAACCAATGCTTCGTTTAAAGACTGAATTGCTTCAAGGTCAAGGTGATTTGTAGGGTCATCCATGATAAGAATGTTTGCACCACTAAGCATAAGCTTAGAAAGCATACAGCGCACTTTTTCACCACCGGAAAGAACCTTAACTTTTTTAAGTGATTCATCACCACTGAAAAGCATACGGCCCAAGAAACCGCGTACATAAGCATCATCCTGATCTTTAGAATACTGCTTGAGCCATTCTGTAATATTGTAATCATTATCAAAGTAAGAAGCATTGTCACGAGGAAGATATGTCTGGCTTGTTGTTGTTCCCCAGAAATATTCACCGTCATCTGCTTTTTTAACTCCAGTAATAATGTCAAACAACGCAGAGGTAGAATTATGTTCAATACCTACAAATGCAATTTTTTCTCCACGGTTTACTGTAAGTGAAAAATCTTTTAAAAGCTGAACGCCGTCTTCTGTATAATTGATTTTTTTACATTCAAGTACATTGTTACCGATTTCGCGGTCTGGCTTAAAGTTTACATATGGGAACTTACGGGTTGTAATAGGAATATCTTCTACCTGCTGAGCAAGCTTATCGTAAATCTTTTTACGGCTTGTAGCCTGTTTTGATTTTGCAGCATTTGAACTGAAGCGCAGGATGAATTCCTTAAGGTCTTTCATCTTATCTTCGTTTTTCTTCTGCATGTCTTTTGCCTGTTTCTGCATTACCTGGCTCATCTGATACCAGAAGTCGTAGTTACCTGTGTACTGGGTAATTTTACCAAAGTCAATATCACAAATGTAAGTACATACAGTATTAAGGAAGTGGCGGTCATGGGAAACAACAATTACAGTATTTGGGAATTCCATAAGGAATTCTTCGAGCCATGTAATTGATTCAATATCAAGACCGTTTGTAGGTTCGTCAAGAAGAAGAACATCTGGATTTCCAAAAAGTGCCTGTGCAAGAAGAACGCGTACTTTCTGAGATTCATCAAGTTCACTCATCATTTTATCATGGTATTCTTCTTCAAGACCAAGTCCTGAAAGCATCTGTTCAATCTGATTTTCTGCTTCGTATCCGCCAAGTTCACCAAACTCTGCTTCAAGTTCAGCTGATTTGATTCCGTCTTCTTCTGTAAAATCAGTCTTTGCATAAATTGCATCGCGAGCCTGACTTACTTCGTAAAGTTTAGGATAACCTATCATTACGGCATCCTTTACGGAATATGAATCAAACGCAAAGTGGTCCTGTTTGAGAACTGCCATGCGCTGACCTTCTGTCATTGTAATTGTACCTGAATCGTGTTCAAGTTCTCCAGAAAGAACCTTAAGGAAAGTAGATTTTCCGGCACCGTTTGCACCGATGATTCCATAACAGTTACCTGCATTAAACTTGAGGTTTACATCCTTAAAAAGCGGTTTTTCACTGAATCTGAGACTTACATCACTAACTGTAATCAACTTACTTTTCCTCCCGGTTTATTTCTTTTTTGTAAAGAGAGCTTTGATTCTTGCAAACAGACCTTTCTTCTGTACTGGTTTTTCTGCTGCTTTATTGTAAGAACCTTTGTTATTCTTGTAATTCTTGTTGTCGTATTTTTTACCGTTACGGTTTTTGTCAAACTTCTTTCCACCGCGGTTATCATATTTTTTACCGCCGCGCTTATTGTCATAATTTTTCTTATTAGGATTTTCAGCATACTTCTTCTTGTATACTTCCATGCGTTCTTCGAAAGAAAGGTTTGAAAGGTCTTCTTTTGGTTCATCACGTCGTGGTTTACGGTTATCGTTTTTGTAATCACGAGCCTTACCGCCGCGGTTATCACGCTTACCGTTACGGTTGTCACGATTTCCATGATAGTTGTCACGGCCGCCTTTACGGTTACGATGATCTCCATCACGGTCATCATAAGAATCAAGCTTAATATAAACGCCTGCACTCTTGTCTTCGCCGATCATTTCGTTGTTGCAAACGATTGCCGGAATTGATTTATTGATGTAGCGTTCAATAGGCATAAGGTCGTAAACATCTTTTTCGCTGCAGAATGTATATGCCTTTCCAGATTTTCCGGCGCGGGCTGTACGGCCAATACGGTGAACATAATTTTCCGGTTCATTTGGAAGATCGTAGTTAACAACCATTGCAAGGTCATTGATATCAATTCCGCGGGCTGCAACATCAGTAGCAACAAGAATATTTACTTTGCCTTCTTTAAATTCATTCAATACTGCAAGACGCTTTGCCTGCTGCATGTCACCGATGATAAAACGGCTTGAAAAACCATTAAGTTCAAGGCGTTTACCGATAACTTCACAGCTGCGTTTTGTATTACAGAAAATAATACAGCTTGCAGGTTTATCACGATTAAGGATACCAACAAGAAGCTTCATTTTTTCGTCACTTGAAACATGAACAAGTTCCTGGTCAATTTCGTCTACTGTGATATTTTCCGCTTCGATTGTGATTTCTTTTGCATCTCTTGTATATTCCCATGCAAGATTCTTTACATATGTATTGAGTGTTGCACTGAAAAGCATTGTCTGGCGCTGTTCTGGTGCAGGCAAATGCTTAAGAATAATTCTAAGATCCGGATAGAATCCCATGTCAAACATACGGTCTGCTTCGTCAATTACGATAAAACCGATACTGCTCATATCAAGTTTATTCTGTTCCTGAAGGTCAATAATACGTCCAGGAGTTCCGGCAATAATATCTACTCCGCCTTCAAGAGCTTTTACCTGGCGTTCATAACCTACACCGCCGTAAACACTGAATACCTTAAGGCCGGTTTTCTGACAAAGGCCTTTAGCTTCCTGTTCCACCTGAACTGCAAGTTCACGGGTTGGAACCAGTATGAGAACTTTTTTACCGTTATTTTCAGGTTTTGTTAAAAGTTCCTGAATAACACAAGTAAGATATGCTGCAGTTTTTCCTGTTCCTGTCTGTGACTGAACATAGAGGTCGCTTCCATCATTTCCAAGCTGCAAAACCTGTTCCTGTACTGGAGTACATGTTACATAACCAGCACTCTGGATTCCCTGTGCAAGGCGTTCATCCAGATTAAATTCACTAAAATTCATCTATTCATCCTTATAATAATATAGTCATTTTTTAACACCGATACATTCACCGATTTTTACACGGAGTTCTGTACCTGTATTACGCAATTCTTCGATTTCGTCATTAAATTTAACTTTATCTTTTTCTACAAGAATTACGATTGTTGAACCATGAAGATCAAAGTAACCTTTTTCCTGCCCTTTTACGAAATTTGTATTTTCATGGTGATTTTTAATTCCGCCAACGCTGAATGCACCGATTTCTATCTGAGCGCAGTCACCAAAATTGTCTGTATGAAGAATTGTCCATGAACGGCGGTTCTTTGTAAAAACCTTAAAGTTTTCAAGCGCACATGGCTGAACACTATAAAGCTTTCCTTTTATAAAATGATTTTTTTCAAGACTGCCCGAATCAATATAACAGTAACGGTGATAATCTGTGGCACAAAGTCTGAATACAAGACATGTACCACCGGCAAATTTCTGAGAAAATGCATCATCGCCAAAGAAATCTTCAAGACTGTAATCAGCACCCTTTATATGGAAATAACTCTGAGGAGTAATATCGTATGAACTCAGACAACAGTCACATGGACTTATAAAATGAGATTCATTGCTGTCAAAAGTAATTTCCTTTTTGCGGGTAAAAAAAGCATTGAAACTGAAATACTTCTGCCCTGCAAATTCTCCCATAGGAATCTGATTCTTACGGATAAAAGGTTTGATTACCGGGATTGAAAGAAAACTGCGCAGAAAAAGTCCCATTACTGCAGGAAATTTCAGCGCAAGAATTATATGTAAAAGTCCTCTGCCGAATTTTGTTCCATAGAGGAATTCTACCGATTTATCATTACTATTCTGTGCCATTAAGCCTTCAACAAAAAGAAACCTGCAAGAACTGCAAGGCCAATTACGATAAGAACAATCTTACCTTTAATTTTTGGTTTTATACATTTAAATGGAGTAATAAAAGCAAGTCCACAAACTGAAAGTACACCAGCGCCTATCCATCCGTTAAGAGGGAATTTCAAAAGTGTGCAGATTGTATACACACAAGGGAAAATGAGCGAAATCATTGTTACAGGCATTCCAAGATAGCAGGTACGCTTGTCCGAAGTCGCATTCTGGCGTTCTTCTTCTTCAACATTGAAATATGAAAGACGAATCAAAGCACACAAAAGGAACAGACCGCTGATTGCTGTTATAATCCAATTGCCGTTGCCAAGTTTGAATACGATTAAAGCCGGGAATACTCCGTAGCAGATAAGGTCACACATTGAATCAATCTGAATACCAAACTTTTTCTGGAATTCTGTTCGGTTTTTCTTGGTTGCAGCTACTGCACCATCAAACATGTCGAGAACACCTGAAATCATGAGACAGATAAGTGCTGCCTTTAGACTGCAGTCTCCGCCTTTGAAAACCAGTGTCATTCCAAAGAAAGAAACAAGAGTTGCAACATAAGTCATGATAACAGTGTAGTTATAAACTCCAAGCATTTTAAACAATCCTCATTTAACCTAAATTACCAAATATCAAACTGTATCCAAGAACTGTCCATGGTTTTGCAGTAAGAATAATGATAATGAATTTTTTGTATGAAATATTAGTCAATCCTGAAAAGAAGCACAGAAAGTCATCTGGAGAAAACGGAAAACAAATTGCAAGCCAGAGAAAAATCGGATAACTTTTCTTTCTTTTATTAAGCCACTTCATTGATCTGTCATAATTTCTCTGTCCCATAAGTGACTGAACAAATGAAACACCAAGATGACGGGACAATGTAAATGAAATAATTGAGCCTGCACAGATTCCGATGTAACTGCAGATGAATCCAACCCAGGGACCAAAAAGCATTGCACCACCGATACAACCGATGGCACCTGGAATTATGGTGTACAAAACCTTAATACACTGAATGAACATCAGCATTATCGGTCCGTAAATTCCAAATCCTTCAATATAGCTTTTAAAAGTCTCCGCAGACTCAAAGTGACCGGCTCTATATTCGTGAATAAAAAATACAGCACCGGCAATAAAAATCAGGAGGAAAAAAATAGTGAGAAATATTTTTAATCTGTGACCTAATTGAGTCTGTTTTTCAGCTTCATCCATAAATCAACTACTATACTTGTTAAACTCTAATAATAGCAGAAATTCACATTTTATTAAAGGGGTTTAACTGTTTTTGACTGCTACCAGTGTAAGGTCATCCAGCTGTTCATCTTCACGCAGATTTGTATAGTATAAATATGCTGACTCTTCGCTTATCTCCTGCTGATTAGAACAATATGTATCGTAATGGTTAAAGCATTTTTTAAGGAATGCATCGATTTTCTTGTCAACCTGAACAAGATCGTTGTCAGTAACATCAGGTCCTTTATACATACGGAAGACTTTTTCTACAGATGCAAGGGCGATGATTGTTTCTTCTGCTGTTCCCTGGCACTTAGTAAAGTCAAATTCAAGGCGTTCTGATTCAACAGGATTATGGAATTTTTCAAGAACATAAACCCGTCGGTTAAGAACGGCTTCGATGATTGCGGTTACACGTTCAGGTTCCATCTGTTCAGAATCCTGACCTACTTTATGATTTCCATGGATAGCGCCTTCTTCAAGGCCTTCTTCATGGCACTTAACTACGTTGAAGTTTGAATCACGGAATTTACGGGTTGCTTCTTCGATACCGTCAGTGTAGAGATAAAGAATATCACCTTTATTAAGATGAGCTTTTTCCATTACAAAACCGCCCTTCATTTCTACCATGAAAGATGGAAGCGGACCTGCAGCCGGTGTTTCTGTAAGAGTAATAACTTTCTGTTTTTTTGAAGCGTTATCAAAAATGTGAATGATATTATCGCCGGCATTACACAGATGAACATCTCCGGTTTTTGTATCAATAAGCGCAAGAATCAAAGTTGCAAATTTACCTTTGATTCCAAGGCTTTCGATAAAGTCATTTATCTGGCTGACAAGCTTGCTTAAATCTGTTCCGTTTTTTGCGTAAGACCAGTTTTCAAAATACTTTCGGAAAAGTGTTGCTACTACAGTCATGATAAGGGCCGCAGGAACACCATGTCCAGATGCGTCACATTTAATTACAATATGGAATCTGTCATCCAGTTTTTTATAGTCAAAGTAGTCACCTGATACTCCGGATGCACCTTCGTAATATCCGTAGAAATCAATTCCGCCGCCTGTAATGATGGCTGTTGTTTCTTTATTGCCTTTTGAATCTGTCAAAAGCGGCAGGAAGGTCTGCTGAACGACTTTACCGTCCATCAGCAGGTGTTCATCCTGAGCTGCCTTTACAAGAGCGCGGGTCATTTCGTTTACTGTTTCACCAAGCTGACCGATTTCATCACGGGACTTGATATTGATTTCTTTACCTGCAAGTTTTTCCTTGTTGGCTGTTTCACCGATCATTGTCACATGCTTTGCAAGTTTACGGATTGGATTTACGATAATTCCTGCAAGAATCATGGAACCAACTGTACCGATAATAATTGCAAAAAGCGAAATACCAAGAGCTGTATAAACTACAACCTTGCGGGCGCTGTCCAGAGATTCAATAAGTGAAGTCGTAGAAATTTCGATCCATACAATTCCGCGGACAAAATTCTGAGAAGAACCCTGACGGTAAAGAACCGGTCTGTAAAACAGGAATTCAGTATTTTCGCGGTCAAGAAGACGGTTGTTATAAACCGGATAACTTGATGTATTTGTAACCGAAAGTTCGTTAAGATTCACAGTCATTCTGGTTGTAAGCTGTGCTGTAATATCAGAAATTTCATTTCGGCGTTTTACAGATTCATTGTCGCTCTTTAATGCAAGCCTCATACCTTCTGCATTAAGCTTTGCAATATTAGAAGCAATTTCACCTGCAAGTTCGCCTGCCTTCTGGTTGATCTCAAGACACTGCTTACTTATTGTATTAAATGTTTCATCATTGATTTTTGAATTTCCTGCTGCAAATTCTTTTGTAGAAATAAAGTCATTCAAGTTTTGTGTAATGCGTTCATCGTTTGTAGCCCAGACATAATCAAGGCTTGCATTTTCGTCTTCCATTCCCGAACCAAAACCAGTAATTGTTACAAAACTTGCTTCCGGCAAGGCTGCCTGCTGTGACGGAAGGTAACTCAATTCAAGTACGTTTTCTGCAGGAAGGTATGCTTTTGTTCCTGATGAAAGGCTTTCAAGAAGTACGTAAACACGGTCTTCCAGGCCTTTTGAAAGATTTTCTTCCTGTGTACGTGACATGATGAATCCAAGCGGAATGGATACAAGAAGAGATACCATGAGAACCAGGAATACGGTAAATGAAACAAGTTTGAAGCGTAGACCGCCGCCCTTCTTTTTTAGAGCCTTAATTTTCTTTTTCTTTGCTAGAGGCATAATATCTCCTTCCATCAATGCCTGGACTTCAAGGTTGACAACATTAAAGTCTTTGATGGTCTGTGTAATTCCGCGTACGGCAAGTACTGCTCCAAGTAAAGCAAAGAGCATAAGTACTGCAAGAAGGATGTTTTCTACACGTACATTGAAACGTCCTATTCTGGTGTAACCCTGCCATGCCGGTACATATTTATATTCTTTTTCTATCTTAACTGTTCCGTTTTCATCAATGCTGAATGCAACTGCTGACTTATACAATCCGCGGTCACTGTGCAAAAGTGAAATATAGTAACTGCCTTTTTTAAGCTGGTTGTCAAGTTTAATTCCTGTTATCTGATTATTTGAATTTATCTTGAACTGACCGTTTGCATAATCAAGAACATAATCGTAAGCATCACTTCCCTTACGGGTAAGATAAATCTTTGTAATGATGCCGTCATAAGTAAATCCTGCACCATTAATTGTAAGTGCTGTATTTCCAAAAATATCAGATTGTGTCTGAATGCTTGTAATGACAGTGTATGGTTCATATTTATTAAGATAAATTAATGCATAAGAAGCTTCGCCTGCATTTCCAACTCCATCAATTGCACGCACTGCAAATACGTATACACCGTTTGCCATGTTCATAAATGAGGTATCTGCTTTTTTCTGCATTACACGCGAAGAAGGAATCTGCGGCTTTACAGTAGAATATGAATATTTAGAAAACAGCTGGCTTGCCTTAATCATGCTGGAAGATTCATCCAGAGCAAGCGGATGGCGTTTTGAAACACAGAGTTCTTTTTCGATTTCACCTGCTTTTGTAATTGTCCACGAATATCCTGCAATATCTTCTTCGTCAGAAGGATCTGACGGTACAAGCCAGTTTATGCTGAAGGTGTTTGATGCAGTAAACCCAAGATTATCACAGTCAGGAACTGTAATAACCGGAGCCTTTGGTGGAGTAAGGTCTCTGTAGTAAGTTATTTCCTTTGATTTTGACCAGTTGCCGGCATAGTCTGTTGCCTTAACTTTAAGGTACCACTGTTTTTCTGAAGAAGCATTAAGTTCAATAAGTGTATCTTCAGGAAGCTTCATTACATTCTGAGGCGGTTCTTCATCTTTATTCTGGGTCCAGCAGTAAGAATAACCTGCAATGCCTGAAGAATCCTGAGGTAACGTTACGCGGAACCTGACTTTTTCGTCTTTAGAACGCCTGCCTTCTGTATAAGAAAGGGCTGAAATTTTTGGAAGTTCAACACTATAGTCAGTAGAAAGCCTTACAATGGAATTATTTGTCTGCCATACAAAAGAAAGTTCATGACCACCGTTTGTAATCATCGGCCATGCAAAAATACAGGAACTGTTTGAATTTGAAAGTTTAGTTTCTTCCCATAATGCGCCCTGTTTCTGCGAAAAATATACTGCATTCAAACCTTTGCGGTTGTCAAACCATACAAGGCTTATCTGACCGTTATAATTAAAAAGAATCGGACGACCTGCATTGCCTTCTGTTGTTACGCTTTCTACCCCGCCGGTTATTCTCCCGGAAGAAGGATCTACTTTTGCAATAAATATGTTTGCATTTTCGGAATTGAAATAAGTTCGTTCCCAGCCTACATAACATTCGCCGTTAACGCTTAAAATTGTTGGACGCTGATTGTGGTATGACGACCAGGTTTGATTTCCTGTCACTGAACTCTGGTCTGTAACAAGAACAGGTGCTGACCAGGAAGAACCGTTTGAAGTTCGGCAGGCATAAAGCTGGTACGAAAGTCGTGTTCCACTGTTATACTGTGCCTGGAATAATAAAAGATCACCTTTATCTGTATTTCCTAAAACAGGAAGAAACGGGTTTGTCAGATTTTTTGCAGGTTCAAAAGGAACAAAGGCTCCCCAGCTGATTCCATCATGACTTTTAGAATATACCATTGAGAAAGATTCATCTTTACCTAAAGAAGCAAAAAGTATGAACTCGCCTGTTCTCAAAGAATAAAGTCGCGGAGCTACAAGAGGAAGTTCCTGCTTTCCAAGATCTGTTCTTTCAAAAGTTGTTCCATAATTAGAAGTTGTAAATACAGAAATTTCGTTTGAAGAAGAAAGAACTGCAACACTGATTCGTCCGCCTGAATTCATCGAAGCAGAAAACATATCAGGAACTTCACCAGAATAATCAAAAGGTCCTGCAAAACGCCTGATGGTTCTGTAACCGTAATCCTGACCGTCACGGGAAACAAATTTTATCTGAGCACTTAAATAAATCTGCGATTTTGAAGAATCAACTTCTTCCCAGAAAACTGCACTGGAATTTCCGTTACTAACTGCCTGAGGGAATCGTGAATCAGTACTTGTAATGCGCAGCGGATTTTCCCAGTAATACTGGGCAGCAGATGCCGGCAGCGCCATAACGAGAAGAAGTACTGTTAATGCTTTTTTGAATAATTTATTCACAAGGTCCCACTTACCTACAATTTTATAACACAGCCGTTAAAATTACAACAACGCACGGATTTTTTTCTGCAAAGCAAGAATCTTTGCTGAACGTCGGCATTCTGCCTGCTGCAAAAGCTGTTCAACAACAGCATAAGCTCCGACGATATCATTTTTCTGAAGCATATTGATTGCCTGCTGATAACGGGCTTCGTTTGCAGCTGTCAATACAACTGTTGACTTACCGCCCATTGCAACCTGCGCACGGTCTTTTAAAAGCTGAGCCTGATCATTATTAGGGTTCAGGGCAATTGCCTGGTCAAGCAGGCTGATTGCCTGACGGAGCTGAGTTTCGTTTCTGCCGGCCGCATTTACAATTGACTGAGCCTGTCTTGTAAGTTCGCCGGAACGCACAATTGCCGTATTATCAACAGGTTTCTGTCTTACACCGATTTCAATTTCGATCTGATTAATAAGCTTTTTAAGACCCGGATATGAAGGATTGATTTCATAAAGGTCAAGAAGGTCCGTGTAAGCCTGCTGCTGCTGAGAAGCAACCTTGTAACTGTTCTTTGCGTTGTTTACACGGCGCTCAAACATTTCGTTAAAGGCTTTTTCATCTATGAGCTGGTCAATCTTAAGTGTAAGGATACTTGCTTCCTGGTTCAAAGGATAAACAAGCTGCAGTTCCTGAAGTTTTTTCTTTGCAGAATTAAGGATTGCAATACCTTCTGAACGTTTACCCTGCTTGATGAGTTTTTCGCCTTCATCAAAGTACTGGTGTGCAATACTCAAAATCTGTGACATTTCCGGATACAGTGGTGCTGTAGGAGGAATTACACGGCCGGTCTTCATGGAAAGTGCTGTTTCTACAAGAACAAGAAGGTTCTTGATTTCTTCATCTTCTTCGACATTTGTATCTGCCCAGCGGCTTTTAGCTCTGTTCAACAGGTTTTCTGAAGATTCAAAGTTACCGTTATAATATTCGTTTTTAGCCTGAGTCTTAAGGCGGCGGACTTCTGCTACTACAAGCTGGTTTTCTGCGTTTGTAATCTGTTCACTTAAAGAAGCAAGACGGCTGTCACTTGATTCTCGCAGTTCCTGAGAATCCTGGTATTCAAGAGATTCATTATATTTTGTGCGGGCCTGGTTAATGTAATCGCGGGCCTGAGCATAACGCTGTGCACGGAATTCGTTCTGGGCCTGAGAAAGACGCAGATCAGCTTCGTTCTGCGCACGCTTTGCAAGAATTATGCGTTCATTTGCTGTTGTGATGATATTTGTTCCGCTTGATTTAAGCTGTGTAATTGAATTAACGGAATTAACGACACTGCGTTCTTCCTGATTGAATGCATTTTTGTAAACTGTATTGTTCACAAGAATATCACGGCATTCAGTAAGTGTCTTTGTGTCCTGAACCATATCTTTTTCAATTGTCTGAACATAACTGATTGCACCAGCAGGATCTTTATCATCAAGAACCTGTTTTGCATATGCATATTCTTTATTGTAATGTTCAGCAATTTCTGCAGCAGCCACAGCAAAGTAAGTTGCAGTATTCTTCCATTGAACCTGACTCTGCCCGATACATGTATCATAAAGCAATTTATTAAGAGAATAATAATTTTCCGTTAAGTTCTTGAATTCAAGAATGCTCTGAGAATTGTAAGAATCTTTTTCCTTGCCTGAAGAAAGCGAAAGTTCCTTTCCATAAGAAAGATACCACTGCTTTTTAAGGCGGTCATCCGCATCAAACGCTGTCTGGTCAAAGGCCTTTGAAAATTCAATCATTCTTGAAGCATAAGAGTCAGAAGAACGGATTCCTTCTACAGGATTTTCAGGGCGTACAACTTCTTCAAGTGCCTTTGCTGTTGTCCTGTACTGTTCAAGTCCGGAATATGTATCTTTCATTCCATCACACAAGGTCACAAGGTAATCCATTGAACGGTCAAAATCAGGATATGAAACTGCTTTCTGCTGTGTAGTCTTAAGCATTGCATGCATTGAATTCAAATCTTTTCCAAGACCTGCGAAATCAGCTGCTTTAGAAAGCTTATCTTTATCAGGAGCTGTTGCTGCCGTGCGGATATTTGAAGCATTAATCTGAGTATAAGCAGTTTTAGAAATTACTCTGTAAACTTCCGGCTTAAGGTTTTCAAGATAAGAACGGAACTGATTGTCCATTGCCCCTGTAATACCTGAATCAGGATTGCTTTCAAGCCCGAACGTAAAACGGAAAATAAACGGAAGGTATGAAGCTTCTGTAAGTTCAGGATTTTTTTTCTGAAGCGAAACAAAAGTATTTCTCAGGCTGTCAGCTGCATCGTATGTCTGGTTTCTGATACGGGCAAGATTTGCCATTTCTGTATCAAACCTGCGTTTTGCATTGACGCTGTCTTTGTAGTCTTCTGCCCTGATTGCTTTTAAGAGATCATTATATGCGCTTTTAAGGCGGTCCTGGCTTTGAGTATATTCACGGCAAAGATTATTAATCTGGTTTACGCCGGCAGTTACAGAAGTTGTTACAGAAGAAGGATTTTCTTCATAGAATTCATCCCGGTACATGTCAAAGCCTTTTTGTATCTGAGCAACAGCCGAACTGTATTCTTTCTTTGTTGTACTGTCGGCAGCTTCGTCCATGATACGGCGGAATCTTGCACGGTAGTATGTAAACTGAGCTGCAATTTTTGCCTGTCTGATGAATGAAAGCTGTTCCTGTGTCGGATGTTTTTCAACTGATTCAAGGCGGGAAATAATTTCAAGTTTTTTCTGTGCGTTTTCCGGTTCTTTTTCCATAACGTCAAGAAGGTTATTGGCAAGAACAACATACTGCATGCGGGCCTTCATGATCTTATCTACACGCTTCTGGGCAAAGTCCAGCTGGTCAGGATAAGCGGCCATGTATTTTGAAAGTTCAATAAGCGCAACAGAATATTCAGTCTGAGCAATAAGTCCGTCAATTTCTTTTAAAGTCAGTACTTCCCCTTCTGCCGATACAGCTTCAACCTTGTCAGCAACCTGTTTGCGTTTATCAACAGGGACAACGGTCTGAGCCAGGACCAGATTAAGTGAGAAAATTATAACTGCAATAAAAGCCAGTGACTTTTTGATATAAACCTCTTTAAAACTATCTCAATTTCAAAAAAAAAGAGAGAGTCCTTCATATTTTCTTTTCGGAATAAATATTAAAGTAGTAAAGAAAAAAATCCGAAAATATAATACAATGATATGGAGAAAAATACCCATATCATTAAAAGTTACCAAAAAAATGAATTTTAAGAAACTTTTTCTGACATTTTCAATTATTCTCACTGTCTTAAGTTCAAAAGGCTTTTCTCTTGAATACCAGGATTTATTTTCAGGCCTTTCAGATACTTTCCGTAACTTTGTTGATCCTAATGCGGGTACTACAACTTTTCCTTCGCTGACAATTCCTTCTGGCGGACGCGAAGAAAGTCTTGGTCAGGCAATGACTGGGCTTGCAGACGATATTTCATTTTTTGAATATAATCCGGCAGGTTCATCGGTAATGGACAAAACCCAGGGTGCACTCTTTCACAATTCCTGGATTGCAGATTCCAACATGGAAACCCTTGCAGGAACTATCCGCCTTGGAAACCTTGGGCTTGGTGCAAAATTAAAATGCTTTTATGTTCCGTTCACACAGTATGATGATTTTGGTGACCGTGGTGCATCTTCCTATTACTCAGAAACAACTGCAGTTTTAAATGCTTCGTACAACTTTTTTAACGGCTATTATTTTAAGGGCCTTGCAGTAGGCGCAAACCTTAAAGCAAGTTTCCGTTCAATTCCGGATTATCAGGATACTGCGACAGGCCAGCTCATCGCAAACTCAGGAATTGCACAGTCCGGACTTGCTCTTATGGGCGACCTTGGAGTTTTGTTGAGATTCAATGCAGCAAAACTTTATGCTAGCCGCGAACCAAACCTTAAAATCGGTGTGTCCCTTATCAATGCCGGAATCGGTTTTACAGGTTTTACAACAGCCGGCGGAGTTGTAATTGACGATCCGCTTCCGACTTCAATCAATGCAGGTTTTTCTTACAGAATCATAAAACCGCTTGCAATTACTGCCGATTTTTCACAGCCGATTAACTTCCTTAATTTTGAAAAAAGCGGACAGTGGTCTGTTGGCGCCGGGATTGATGTAAACATTACAAGCTTTATTGAAGTAATGGCCGGATTCAGGTTAAAAGGTGCAAATCCCCGTTTTTCCATCGGAACAAAATTTGACATCAGCAAAGTGGCATTTGACCTTAACTATACTTTTGACCTGACTTCTTCTATAAATCCTGTAAACAGATTCAGTGTTGCAGCACGAGTTGATTTAGGCGACCGCGGAAGAGCAGAAATCCAGAAAAAAGCAGACGCCTTTTACGAAGCAGGACTTACCCACTACGCAAAAGGCGAACTTGAACTTGCGGTTGCTGCATGGAAAAACTGTCTTGATACAGACCCTTCATTTGACCCTGCAAAAGTCAACCTTAAAGCTATTGAGCAGTCTCAGAAACTTTACGACCGCGTATTTGACATTCAGACTCTTGAATAATTCAAAAGCCCTAAAACTATCTTTTCTTACTGAATACCCTGTAGTTCATCCATGGGAAAATAGAATGTTCTTTTTCCAGATTACAAAGCCATTCTGTACTTACAGTATTTGAACCAAGTGAATCAAAAACTGCTGTGAACGAAGAAATACATTCCCTGAAAACTTTTTCTGCATATTCTGCATAAGTATTGTTCTCTATCATTTTTGCCCACTGAATATCCTGAGCAATCATAAGTTCACGTGCACCAAGATTCAAAAGTCGTACCTTAAGTCCTGTGTCATCCGGAAATCTGTCTGCAAGGTCAACAATACGGTCACAGGCTTTTCTAAGATAACGAATCATCCAGCCGTTTTTGCTTGAAATAAATTCTTCACCGTATGAGCCGTTGTTTCCTGCAGCAAAATAAGGAGTAATTTTCTGCAATGCAAATTTATCAAAAAGAAGATCAGAAAAACTTTTAACGCCAATTCCTTTTGCAAGAAGATCACGGATTACATATTCAAACCAGACAAAACCTTCTGCCCAGTCAGCCTGAAGCATATCCTCGTTGAATACAAAAGTCATGCTTACATCTGTTCCTTTGAGGGCCTTGCCTGCGCTTTCGAGTTTTGCTGCATTTTTTTCTGTAAAATCAAGTGCATCAGAATAAGCCTTTTTGTAAGCTTCTTCTTCGTTGTAAATGTATTCTGACTTTTTGCTGTCTTTTGCAGAATTTTCTGTATCTGTAAATGAATTGTTCCAGTAACAGAAACCTGTGCTTACGCGGGCCTGTCCTTTTTTAATGAATGGAACAAGTTCTTCTGCTTCAAGATCCCATGCAACATCTTTGTTCTGGTTTCTGTAAACTGAATCTGTATTATATTCCAGTTCCTGAAGATTTGCAGGAAAAAGTGAAAGGCAGTTATAACAGCGTGCTGGTGCAAAAATTCCTTTTTCTGGAGTTGTAGAAGAAAGAAGGAAACTCTGTGCCGGAAGAATTGTATAATTGATTCCGTACATTCTTAAGATTTTTTCAACGCCAGGAGCATAACCCAATTCAGGAAGATAAAAACCTTCTGCGTTTATGCCAAAGAAATTGCGGACTGCATTGATTCCCACTTCTACCTGAGCATTAAGGATTTCAGGCATATCAATATAATGAGGCATGAAAATTCCTGTACCGCATGTAGCAAGAATTTCTACAGTTCCGTTTTTAGCAAACTGTGCAAATGCCTTAATAAGGTTCTTATCCAGTACTTCCCTAAAAATACGAAGATTTTCTTCTGTACGTTCAAGGTTTACTGCAGCATTTTTGTTTAATTCTTTATTGCCTTTTGTGCGAAGCAATTCTTTCTTACCAAAACTGATAAGCTTTTCAAGATGAGCAACATACTGATCTTTAACTGCAGCATCACTTAAAAGTGTACAAAGAGGAGCCGAAAAAACCAGTGCAATACGCGCTTTAAGATTTTCAAACTGGAATTTGTCCAGCATTTTTATAAGAGGAATGTAAACATTGGAAATCTTTTCAAAAAGAAGTACGTTTTCTGCACGAAAGTCGTTTGTACCATCAACGTGTCTGATATACGGATGATGCATATCAATTAAAAAAGAAATATTCTTAGCTGCCATTTTTTTATTCCTTATATCAATAGAACGACTGTCTGTGACTGTTGAAGTGATCTTTGAGTAATTCCTGAGTTCCAGAAAGTTTCATTATTTCATTCATCTTAAGGTCCATACCAGGACGGGCATTAAGAAGAGTTTCGTTTCCCTGAGGAATTGCAACACGGCGTGAAACTGCAAGAATACTGTCCCTTTCGTTTTCGCTGGCACAAAGCAGGTCAACGCGAACATATTTTTTTCCACCAGGAATGATTATGTACTGATTTTTTGATTCAAGATCAATCTGAATGTTAAATGTATCTGTACTCTGCTCTGATTCTGCGTCCTCAAAGAAACATACTTTAAGTTCAACCGGAGCCTGATTTTCTGACAGTTCCCTAAGCTTAATGTCACTGAAATCCCAGTAAACATAAAGGGAA
The DNA here is from genome assembly GCA_024402475.1 of Treponema sp. Lineage (GTDB taxonomy): Bacteria > Spirochaetota > Spirochaetia > Treponematales > Treponemataceae > Treponema_D. The sequence continues at coordinate 144,662 of JAKSTQ010000001.1, forward strand.
ATCGGATTTCGCAGGATTACATCTATCATTGTTTCGTTATAACCTTCCGGAAGTTCTGCATTTTCTACAACAGAATCAGTAATAACGATTGTTTCTTTTTTATCCTCATCAAGTTCTTTGGCAACTTCAAGAAGTTCCCCGATAATAAAACGACGGTTCAACTCTTCAGGGATATCAATGCCATATTCGTCGGCAAGTTCCAGAAGCTGAGAAGTTGTGTATGTCTCAAGATTTGTTCTGTCCAGAGGATTCTTCTTATTTTTAATTTGCATAATATGGAAATATAAAATAAATCAATTAAATTGTAAATATACTTTCACTTACATCAAAGCCGAATTTGTCAGCATATTCACGTGCATTACGGGCATTCTGGATAACATGAGCGCTTTCGTGACTGTCAGAATTGCAGATAATCTTTGCTTTATCGCCTTTTTGTGCTACAAGCTGCCAGAATTCATCATAAGGATAATTATAGCGCTTGCCTTTACTTGTATCACGAAGCCCACGATGAAGTCCAAGACCGTTAATTTCAAGAGGAAGATTGCAGTCAACTGCAGCATCAATGATAGCTTTTGAACAGGCAACGGCTTCTTCATCCCATTCTGTCCATCCGGTCATAAAAAGATCAGGATGAGCCAGAAAAGCATACATTCCGGAAGCAATTCCTTCTACAGTCTGGTCTGTATATTTGTGTAAAAGATTTTTATCCCGCTGAATTGTAGGAATATAAACATGATTATTGCCAGTTTTTACCCAGTGAGGACCGAAAACCAGATACTGAGCGCCCCATTTACCTTTAAGCTCATCAGTATACCAGGATTTCCACTGCGCATCATATTCGCATTCAAAACCAAAATATACAGGGAACGGTGCAAGAGATTTTGCTTCCATTACGGAATCTTTGTATAAACCAAGCTGTTCAAGGAACATTCGTGAACCCTGCCAGTTATCATACATATTTGGCGGATAAGGACAATGATCAGAAAATCCAAGCATGGAACAACCGGCCTTCTGTGCTTCCAGAACATAATCCTGGGGCATTCCGCTTGCATGGTTGCATAACTGTGTATGAGTGTGAAAATTCGAAATTGGTTTATCCATATTTACTATTTTTATCAGAAATTCAAGTTTTCTTCAATAAATCTAGTGAAGAAGTTCAAATTCCTCGATAACAACCGGCATGTCAGGACTAAATTCGTATCCCATGACTTCTGCTTCGTCTTCAAAGAATTCAATCATTCGCTGGCGCCACTGTTCAATTGAAGAATCCTGCCCGTCTTTTATAGCAATTGACCAGGTAATATCCTTAAACGCAATGATACTGACATTTTTCATGCGGATTACGCCGCAGGGATTGTTATCCTGGTCGTTGATAACGAAATAATTGCCAGGTTTTGATACTGTATTCATATCTATATTCATGGCAAGAAGGCTTGAAAACAGTGCAGTTTTGCGGCCGCTGAGAACAAGTTCTGTCATATAAATGGTGTCATCCCGGTCAAGACCAAAGCCAAGTTCCCCATGGTAAAGACTATCAGGATCAAGGCCTTTTTTAGAAATAAAATCAATCCAGTAATCATTAGCAGTCATAGTTTTCTCCATAAATGGTTTTAAAAATATCCTTTATGCTCTTTATATAAATAACGAAATTCGAATTTGTATATGTATAATATATAACTAATTCTATTGAATTGATATATAAATTTGACTATTATATAGTAAATAATATCAAATTCTGGGGAGTTATTATGAATTATAATAAAATATTGTGCCTTATGGTACTTCCACTTGCTTTTTCCTGCAGTGCAAAACCTCAAAAAAAAGCTGGCGAAATCAAATTGATTGAAACAGACCCTGTCGTAGAAAAAAAGGCAGATGTAAATCCTGATGAAGACAAAATTGACAGAATCCTTGCAATGATGTCAGTTCGTGCCCAGACTGAAATTACAATTCTTGACAAAAAAGAATTTCTTAAAGATTTAAATGAAATTCTTGAAGAAGAAAAAACTTTCCGCAAAGATGATGTTTCTTTGTTCTACCTTATCGATAAAAAACACCATATCGGTGCAGAATATGAACCTAAAGATATCGTTAAATGTGTACCAAATGATGATTTCTACATGAACAGAAATGACTTAAGCCTCCGTCCTGAAGCATATGACGCTCTTGTAAAAATGGCGCGTGCTGCAAAAAAGGAAGGAATCAAAACTTTAATTTCTTCTACTTACCGTTCTTATCAGTACCAGGACGGACTTTTTAAACGCTATGCCAAAAATTATGGTGAAGCCGAAGCTGACCGTTTTTCTGCAAGACCTGGAACAAGCCAGCATCAGCTTGGAACAGCAATTGACTTTGGTTCTGTTACAAATGAATTTGCAGATACAAAACTTGGCCGCTGGATCTATCAGCATGGCGCAGAATACGGCTGGAGTTTGAGCTTCCCTAAAGGTTACGAACCTGAATGCGGTTACATGTGGGAAAGCTGGCACTTCCGCTACATCGGAACAAAAGCCTGTGCATTCCAGAAAAAATACTTCAATGACATTCAGCAGTTTATGCTTGAATTCATTGATTTTTGGAAAAATAACTGATGATTAAAAAATCTATCCGGGTATTATTCGCCTTAATTACAGTTTTATTCTTTTTCTCATGTAAAACAACAGAAAACCTTGAATCACCTGAAACAAATTCTGCTGTAAAAAAGACAAACAAAGAATTAAGCCTTGTTTTTGGCGGCGATATTATGGCTCATACCGGTAACTTTTTAATGAAGGACTACAGCCTTATCTGGACAGATATCAAAGACATTACTCAGGCAAGTGATTTTACTTTCGGGAACCTTGAAGCCCCGGTTGACGATACAATTCCATTTGAAAACTATCCGACTTTCAACATGAAGTTTTCTTATCCTGAACAGGCCATCAATGCGGGATTCAATGTTTTTTCACTTGCAAATAATCACACAAACGATCAGAGCCTAAAAGGTATTTATTCTACCCAGAAATGGGCAAATGAAATTAAAGAAAGCACAAAAGATTCAAATCGCCCTGTTTATTTTTCAGGACTTCGAAAAAAGGCAACTACAAAAATTGCAGAAGACACAGAAGTCACTTATGAAATTATAGAAAAAAACGGTGTCCGATTCCTGTTTTTAGCAGTCACTCAGATTCTTAACACTGAAATTGCAAAAGCATACATAAATTATTTTCCTGACACAAAGTATTTCAGGTCACTTTTAATTCAGACTATTCAGACTCTCAGAGAAGAAAACCCATGTGACTTTTTTGTTCTGGGACTTCATATCGGAGATCCTGAATATGTTCTGACTGTAACTGATTCAAGAAAAAAATTCTGTTATGACCTTCTTGATGCAGGCGTTGATATAATCTGGGCAAATCATCCCCACACAATCCGTCCAATTGAATATATCAAAGACAAAGAAACTCAAAAGATTAAGAAAATCATTATGTATGCCTGCGGGAATACAATTTCTGCACAAAGATGGCGTCCTAATTTTGCAAATCCAGGCGTTATGCGTGAATATACCGGAGACGGACTTTTACTTGGCATTAAAGCCGTAAAAAATAAAAATGAAATTTATTTTGACGATCCGCAAGTAACCTACTTTACTACTTATGTTGATCCCAATAAAAATACAGTCATAAGAAAATATCAGGATTCTCTTTATACCGAACTTGAACAGAAAGGCCGTAAAAACTGGGCAGACTATCTGAGAACCCGTTATTCTCTTTTACTTGATATTAAGGAAATCATTACATGGCAATAAATTATAAAGACCTGCCTGTTTATGCACAAAAACAGCTGATTCTTGACAGTCTCGAAAACAACCAGGTTATCGTTGTACAAAGTCCGACAGGTTCGGGGAAAACAACACAGATTCCGGTTATTCTCCACGAAGCAGGATACAGTACAAACGGAATTATTGGTATTACTCAGCCTCGCCGTATTGCAGCCCTTTCGGTAAGTGAATTTATCGCAAAACAGCTTAAGACTACTTACCCGGGTCTTGTAGGCTACAAAATGCGTTTTGAAGACCAGACAGATTTTACGACAAGAATCAAAATCATGACCGACGGAATTCTTCTCCAGGAAATGAAACTTGATCCAATGCTTCGTAAATACAGCGTAATAATGGTCGACGAAGCTCACGAACGCAGCCTTAACATTGACTTTGTTCTTGGATTACTTAAACGGGTTCTTAAAGAACGCAAAGACCTTAAAGTTATCGTTTCTTCTGCAACAATGAATGCACAGAAATTTTCTGATTACTTTGGCGGATGTCCTATTGTTGATATCGAAACAGTTACCTATCCTGTTACTCTTATTTATGATCCGCCGGTAGTTCCTGCAAGTACACTTACAGAAACTGCAACAGAAGCTCTTCTTGCAAAAATCAGTATGACAATTGAACGCATCCTTTCCAATCATGATGAAGGCGACATTCTTGTATTTTTGCCGGGTGAAAAAGCAATCAAGGACTGCATTAACAGATTGTGCTATACAAATTTCTCAAGAAAAATTCATCTTGTGCCTTTGTATGGCCGTCTTCCAAAAGATGAACAGGAAAAGGTTTTCCACCCTGCACCATTTGGGCGAAAAAAAGTAATTCTTTCAACTAACATCGCAGAAACTTCTGTAACAATTGATGGTATTACAAGCGTAATTGATACAGGACTTGCAAAACTCAATTATTATTCACCGCGAACATATACTTCAAGCCTTGTAGAAACTCCTGTTTCAAAAGCCAGCTGTAATCAGCGCCGGGGACGAGCAGGACGCACAAGAGCCGGAACCTGTTACCGTCTTTTTTCCAGAAAAGATTTTGATACACGCGAAGCCTACACTCTTGAAGAAATTTACCGTACAGACCTTAGTGAAGTTGTTTTAAGGATGTCTGAACTTGGAATTACAGATTTTGAAAGCTTTGATTTTATTTCACAGCCTTCAAAAGAAGGAATCCGTGGCGGCGTAGAAACATTAAAACTTTTAAAAGCTCTGAACGATGACCATACTTTAAGTGCCATCGGCCGAATGATGGTAACATTCCCGCTGCCGCCAAGAGTTTCAAGAATCATTGTTGAATCCATGATGTATTATCCTGATGTTCTTGAAGAAGTAATCATTGCAGCTGCATTTTTAAGTACTCACTCTCCTTTTGTTCTTCCACAGGGACAGGAAATGGATGCCCGCCGTGCTCATCATGCATTCCGTGATATCCAGGGAGATTTTGTATCTTACCTCAGACTTTTCCGTCAGTATCAGGCACAGAAAGATAAAGAAAAATTCTGCAAGCATAATTTTCTTGATGAACGCGTAATGGCAGAAATTGCAAATATCGATGAACAGCTTACACAGATTATCAGTGACCAGCAGATTCCTGTAAGTCATGGCGGCTCTATGGATGACTACCTTTGCTGTATTGCAAGCGGTATGATTCAGTTTGTATGTGTACGGGAAGGTCGCGAAAATTACAGAACACTGACACAGGATCATATTTCAATTCATCCAGGTTCCAGCATGTTCCGTACTGATCCTATGTATATTGTTGCAGGAGAAATCGTACGTACAAGCAGAATGTTTGCTATGAGCGTTTCTCCTTTAACAAAAAATCAGCTTGCTAAAATTGATCCTGATCTGGAACGAAACCTTAACGCTGTCAAAAAATCAAACGGAAAGAAAGATAAACTGCTTCGCATGCCTTATGACTATTCACAGACACGCAATCTTGAAGAACTTTCAAAACCGTCAAAGCTTAAAGATAAAGAACTTAAGAATTCTGTGGAAATCTGCGGACAGACTTTTGCAATTAAAAAAGTAAAAGGCAAAAAACTTGCAGTCATGGAATTGTCCCAGCTTAATTCACTTGTAAAAAGTGCAGATTTCAAGCTTGATAATCTTGTTCACCTTAAAATTGCTGACCTTAAGGCTAAGATAAAATGTTCCGGCGGTTACGAACTTTTAACCGGCGAAAAACTTGAACTCGTTCTCAAACTTGCAAAAGTGCTTGACCTTAACCCGCTTGAGAAAAGACCTTTTGACATGAAGATGAATGTTGATATCAGCAAACCCGAAAGTCCTGCAATTCTCACTGACGCACTGGAATACCTGCTTAGAACAGTTCCTGCAAAAGCAAAAACACGGGAAATGGGATTCATCTGTATTTTTACTGACAATAAGGGAACTTACTGGTTCAAAGTTTCAAGAGGATTTGCTACAGCCCTGAATGAAAGCCTTTCTACTCTTGAAACTCTTATTGATGATGAACATGTTCAGTGGACAACCCAGCAGAAAGACAGAATTTCAAAAATCTATGCAAAGCTAAACAGTCTTTACAATGACTGACCTATTCTATCTTTAAGATTTTCTTAGCCTTTGTACTGTTTGCTCCGGCTTTTTTATCATCTGCAATAAGTTTTACTTTACCTTCGCATGATTCATAACGGCCGGATGCATACATATCAAGTCCAAGAGCACAAGTCTGTGCATCTTTTGATTCAAGATATTTCTGGCAGACTTCTTCAAAAGAAGGATCCGGATATTTTGCAAGATGTTTTCCAACATTGTAGCGGATTGGTTTTCTTTTATCATCTGCTGCAATGCTTAAAGCGAAATCTTTTATTGCACCGTTTCCGTTCTTGGACTGTTTTAAAAGTGCTTCGATTGATTTAAGTTTTGCATTGTCTGCAGTTTTTTCGTTTTTAATCTGTTCAATTAAAAAGTCATCTGCTTTCTGACTGTTAAAAGTTCCGAGAACAGAATAGCATTTATCTTTGACTACATTTTCAGGATCATTTTTTGCTCTGTAAATAATGAATTCAACTGCTTCTTCAAGCTTCATTTTAGAAGCTGATTCAATTGCTTCAATTCGAACTTTCCAGTGAGCATCACGAATTCCTTCGATGATAACTTTTTTAGCTTCAGGAGTATCGTAGTTTGAAATTCCCTTAATAACATACTGACGGAAATTAGGATCTGTTCCTTCAAAAAGATCTACGAGTATTTCAATTGATTTAGGATCTTTCATTTCGCCGATTGCCTGGGCTGCATACATTCTGACAAAAGAATTTTCTTCTTCGTCCTGAGCAATTTCTGTAATTCTGTCCAGAGTACTCAAGGCCTTGATTTTTCCAAGAACTTTCATAAGGTTCTGGCGTTGATTTACTGTAAGGTCATCGCGGTCCAGAAGTTCAATCAAAAATCCAGCTTCATCAGTTCCGCCAATTTCGCCAAGAGCAGCAAGTGCCTGGTTGAAATACTGTTCATCTTCTGATTCAATAAGATTCAAAACGGCAGGAACAGCTTCTTTTGTTTTTACGGCAGAGACATATTTAAAAAGCAGGTCAACCGTTGAATTTCGTGTATCATAAGGATCATCAAGAATTTCTACAGCATAATCTTCGATACATGGATCTTCCTGTTTTGTAAAATATTCAATGATTTTATCGCGGACTGGAACGCTTTTTGTCTGATAGAACAATTCATAAAGATCTGCAGAAAAACGGGGATCTTCATTATCATTCAATTTTTTGATCATATCAAGAATTTCAGATTCAATTCCATATTTTAAGGTTTCAGTCTTTTCTTTTACAGCATCCTTGCCTTCGTCTTTAAGAGCAGCTTTTTCTGCCTTTGCAGCATCAACTTCTTTTGGCTTTTTAGAAGAAGGAATTGTTACAGGCCGGCGTTCTTTTTCTGCTTTCTTTTCTGATTCCACAGACTGCTGGTCTTTCTTTTTATTTTTAGAAGACGAACCTTCCTGTGCAAAAGCAAATGCCATGGTTGAGATTAAAACTGCTGCTAAAAATTTCTTCATCATATATATAAAACCTGTTTATTGCGATTTAGTTACTTTTATATTATTACGAAATATTTCCGGCCTTAAAGCGTTCAAGGAACATTTTTTTATAATCTTCAAAGCGGTCATTATTGATTGCGTCCCGTGCTTCTTTTACAAGATTATTCAAAAAGTAAAGATTGTGATAACTTGCAAGCATTGACGAAAGAATTTCGCCGGCCTTAAAAATATGGCGCAGATAAGAACGGCTGTAATTTCTGCAGACTTTACAATTACATTCCTTATCAATAGGACCAAAATCATGAATAAACCGTTCCTGCTTGATACTGAGCATACCGTCCCTTGTAAAATAAGAACCGTTGCGGGCATTGCGAGTCGGTAAAACACAGTCAAACATATCGATTCCATTTTCGATTGCATCAAGGATGTAGTCAGGAGTTCCGATTCCCATTACATATTTTGGTTTATCTTCCGGCAAAAGATCTGCTGTATAAGCCAGGAAATCTGAATATACATCTTTTGGTTCACCTACGCTAAGTCCACCGATTGCAATTCCAGGCATATCAAGCTGAGTTACAAAATCTGCACTCTGCTTTCTAAGGTCTTCAAAAAAGTTTCCCTGTACAATAGGAAAAAGAATTCCTTTGTAGCCTTCCTGCTGATTTTTTTCCCACTGCTTTTTTGCCCTTAAAAGCCAGTCACTGGTTACTTTGAGTGCCTTTACAGCTTCTTTTTTATCAACACCGTAACCGGAACAGACATCAAGCTGCATCTGAATATCAGAATTAAATTTTGTCTGAATATCAACAACATTTTCCGGAGTGAACTGATGATAGGAACCATCAACTGTACTCTGAAACCTTACGCCGTCATCAGTGATTTTACGCATTTTAGAAAGAGAAAACACCTGAAAACCGCCGGAATCAGTCAGAAAGTTTCTGTTCCATTTTGAAAAACCATGAAGTCCGCCGGCTTCCTTAACAAGATCCGGACCTGGACGCAGATAAACATGATATGTATTAGCAAGAATTATTTCAAAACCCATTTCTTCAAGGTCATCTTTAGAAATTGCTTTAACGGCAGCATTTGTTCCAACCGGCATAAATACTGGAGTCTGAACTGTACCATGTGGAAGTGACAAAACTCCTGTTCTTGCCTTTGAGCGCGAAGCCTTATGATTTATCTTAAAAATTGATTCCATAAAAAATCCTTAAAGTTAAACTGCTATTATATTATATCGAAAAAAATCAGGTCTTTGTATACCTTAAAAGAAGTATGCTGATTATAAGAAACGTAATAACCGGGAACCATGCTCCGGACATAGGAGAAATAATTGAGAATTTTGCAAAAAGCATTGTACACATCTGCAGCACATAGAACAAAACTGCTGCACTTACAGAAAGCGTAAGACTGATGATCATTACATTCTTTTTTGTTCTGCCGGATAAAGCAGCTGCAAGCATTGTTACAATAAGAATTACCCATGGGAATGAAAATTTTTTGTAATAAACGCTTAATGCTTCGCTGGAAGGAAGCCCTGTTTTTCTAAGATATGCAATATATTCCTGGGCTTCTTTTATGCTGATTGTTTCGATATCAACATTGTTATTTTTGAACGTATCAGGCGGTTCTGTAAAACGTTTCTGGTATTTTTCAGGAAAAGCCGTAAGCTTCATTTCGCCTTCAAGGAATTCATAAAATTCAGGGCCGGAAAGCCTCCAGAATTTCCCTTTTTCGTCCCAGGTAGCCATTCTTGCCTGAACGATTCCTTCAAGTTTTTTTTCTTCAGTTCTTATAATAAGAAAAACGCCTACAAGTCTTTGTAATTCGTCTTCGTAGATATCAACCTTATAGATAACATTTCCGTCTTCTGCACGAATTACAATATTATCGTTGTTTTTATTTTCCGTAATATTCAGAACTGAATTTTTTAATGTCTTATAATTTGAATAGGAAGGAACAACAACCTTATCTTCAAAAAAAAGAAAGCCTGCAGAAAGAACAGCAGAAAAAATGAACAGAGGAAGCATAAAACGAAGATAGGAAACACCGCTTGCAAACAATGCTACAAGTTCATTTTTGGAACAAAGATTACAAAGCATGTAACAGGTAGCAAACAAAACAGAAAGCGGTAATGCAAAAACAAGAGTTTTCGGAAGATAATACCACAAAATTGTTGCAACCTGTTTAGCAGGAACTTCATTTAAAATGTATTTCCAGATATCCATAAAAAGTTCAACAATCTCAAACCCAAGAACAAAAAGCGCAAGAGTTGCAAAAAGAAGAGGAAAAAACATTTTAAAAAGATATTGTGCAAGTTTCATAGTTTACTGTTTCTGCAAAGCGTAAAAGAACGCTCCCCCCGCAATTCCAACTATAATATTCGGCATCCACATTGCAAAAAAGCCGTTAAATCCGTTGCGATAGCCGAACAGCATAAACACCCACATCAAGGCCCAGTACAAAACAGAAATCAAAACACCGATTACAAGTCCAACAAACTGTCCGTTGGTTTTACCAAAAAGCAAGGCAAGTGGAACTGCAAGAAATGCAAAAAATAATGCACCAAAAGAAAGTGAATATTTTTTGTTGAATTCAATTTTATATTTATTCAGGACACTTACATTTTCTGGAGTTGATTCCTGTTTTCTTAATGTACGGATTTCTTTTAAAATATCAGTACTGGTCATTTCGTTAGGTTCTACACCGCCGGAATAATCCATAAAGGCAGATTCAAAAATATTCATTGTTATGCGGCTGGCAGTTATATATTCAAAATTTTCTTTTTTACGGTTATTTATTAAAGTCAGCGTACTGTCATTCATATTAAGCTGCATGCTTACTCCGCTTAACTTTGGAGAATCAATGGTAGATTCCAGCGCATTAATAATTCGCTGATTGCCTTCTGCATCCCTGTCAAAAAATACTACATCCGAAATTATGTTTCCCTTAACTTCACCTGTTACGATTGTTTCTGAATTAAAGTTCTTTACAGTATTAGATTCAATTTCAACAAGCGGATTTCTGGAAATGCTTATAAGATACTGCTCTTTATATTTAATGATACTTACAGGAAGAAGATAGTCATTAAGGAAAAATGAAAACAGAGAAATTATAAGGCCCAGCACAACAACCGGCTGAAGAATTACCCGCTTAGGATCCTGACCTGATGCCCTGAGAATAAGAATTTCATTATCAGAATGCATTCTTCCCAATGCCATTAAAAATCCTGTCAAAGTTGCAAAAGGAGCTGTCTGTGCCATAATTGCAGGAAAAGAATAAAAGCACAAAAGAGCAACATCCATAAACGGCAGATTTTTTCCAAGCAGGTTCTGCATCATTATAAGAATCTGATTAACAAAGAAAATGAGGAAAAAGAAAAGATACATTACAAGAAAATAAACTACAAGTTCCCTGACAATATAACGCAGCATGAAAAAGTCCTTAAAGGAACGTTTTACAAACATTACGTGAACATTGAATTTTTTTATTTTCCTGTATGCGGTAGAAAAATGTATCCTGCAAAAATCATTGATTCTGCGTTTTACTTTTTTTACCAGAGTCTTAATATCATCCACTGAACTTAGACACCTGTTGAACCAAACCCACCGGCACCTCGTTCTGTAGTGCCAAGTTCATTCACCTTTACAAAATTTCCGATTGTCACAGGACTGACAATAATCTGTGCAATTCTATCCCCGTTATTAATGGAAAAATCTTCCTGACCGAGATTTATTAAGATTACACCAAGTTCTCCACGGTAATCGCTGTCGATAGTTCCAGGAGTATTAAGGCAGGTAATTCCATTTTTTAATGCAAGACCGCTTCTTGGCCGCACCTGAATTTCATAACCTTCAGGGATTTCAAAAAACAGACCTGTAGGTACAAGAGTTCTCTGTCCTGGTTTTAATACGATTGTTTCCTGTATAAAAGCACAAACGTCGCAGCCTGCACTGCCTGCAGTTTTATAAACTGGAAGAACAGCACCATCTTTAACAACGCATTTAATATCAATTTTATTCATACTGGTATTATACCATTTTCTATATATTCTGAATACAAAAAATGCCGCATTAAGCGGCATTTTATGGTTTGCAACCGGCGTAAAAACGCAGGTCATAAACTGATTATGGCAGACAGGGATTTCACCCTGCCTTAACCTTAACTGACTGATTTTAGTTCAGCTTATTTCTGTTCTTCAAGAGCGTCAATGTAAGAAAGCTGAAGACGTCCTCTCTGGTCAACTTCAAGAAGTTTAACAGGAATCTGCTGTCCTTCTTTAAGAACATCTGTTACCTTTTCAACGCGGCCGCGTGAAAGTTTAGAGATGTGACACAGACCTTCTTTTCCAGGAAGGATTTCTACGAATGCACCAAAGTCTTTGATACTCTTTACAACACCGTTGTAAATTACTCCTGGCTCTGGATCTTCTGTAATGCCTTTAACTGCTTTCTTAGCTTCTTCAGCTGCAATTCCAGTTTTACCGTAGATTGTTACAGTACCGTCATCTTCTGTGTTGATTGTAACACCGTACTGTGCGCAAAGAGCTTTTACGTTCTTTCCGCCAGGTCCGATAAGAGCACCAATCTTGTCTACAGGAATCTTCATTGTAAGAATCTGTGGAGCGTTCTTTGAAAGTGGAGCTGGTTTGTCGATACATTTTTCCATGATAGAAAGAATGTGGAGACGACCCTGACGAGCCTGTTCCATTGCTTTCTTCATGATTTCTGTTGTAACACCGGCAATCTTGATATCCATCTGGAAACCAGTAATACCGTCTTTTGTACCAGCTACTTTAAAGTCCATATCACCAAGGTGATCTTCTTCACCAAGGATATCAGAAAGAATTGAGTAACGTCCGTATGGATTGTCACCCTGTGGTTCTGTAATAAGACCCATTGCAATACCAGCAACCATTTTCTTCATAGGAACGCCGGCAGCGAGCATACAGAGTGTACCACCACAAGTAGAAGCCTGTGATGAAGAACCGTTTGATTCCATGATTTCAGATACAACACGAACTGTGTATGGGAATTCTTCGCGGCTTGGAACCATAGCTTCGAGTGAGCGGCGTGCAAGGTTTCCGTGACCGATTTCACGACGACCTGTTGTAAGGCGTCCTGTTTCACCTACTGAGTATGGAGGGAAGTTGTAATGGAGAATGAAGTGTTCACTTCTGTCGCCATCGATATCATCATATGTCTGTTCATCCATTGCTGTACCAAGTGTACAAACGGCAAGGGACTGTGTTTCACCACGAGTAAAGAGTGCTGATCCGTGTGGATATGGAAGAACATTTACTTCACATGTAATAGGACGGATTTCGTCAACTTTACGGCCGTCAACACGAACACCTTCATCAAGAATTGATTTACGAAGGAGTTTGTACTGGATGTCATCCATGAGTGCTGCAAACAATTTAGCCTGAGTTTCATCAGCAAGCTGGTCTGCATGGTTTGCTTTAACCTGTGCAATTACATCATGAATTGCCTTTCCACGACTGATTTTGCTGTCTTTGAAACATGCAACTTTAAGAAGTGGAGTTGCTTCAGCTTCAATAGCTTCTGCATTTTCAAGTTTAACATCAAGAGGTGCAAGTGGAAGTTTTTCTTTACCACAAAGTTTGCAGAGTTCTTCCTGAAGGAGACACATATCTGTGATGAATCCCTGTGCCTTTTCGAGAGCGCCAAGCATTACTTCTTCAGAAACTTCATCAGCACCACCTTCTACCATTGTAAAGCCGTCTTTTGTTCCGGCAACAACGATTTCAAGGTCAGCTTCTTCAATCTGCTTGAATGTAGGGTTAACAATGTATTCACCATTAAGGTAAGATACACGACAAGCAGCAACTGGTCCGTGGAACGGAATATCAGAAATTGTAACTGCAGCAGAAGATGCAATTACAGCAAGAATGTCCTGTGTATGGATTCCATCTGCAGATACACAAGTTGGAACTACCTGCAGTTCGCGTCCGAATGAAGGTTCAAAAAGAGGACGCATTGGACGGTCGATAAGGCGTGAAACAAGAATTTCTTTATCCTTTGGACGACCTTCACGTTTTACAAAGCCACCAGGGATTTTTCCGGCAGCATAGAATTTTTCGTTATATTCAACTGTTACTGGAACGAAGTCCATTCCTTCCATAACGTTGCTTGAGGCACAAACAGTTGCTACGATAGCAGCTCCGCCCCACTGAGCATAAACACAGCCATTAGCCTGTTTACCAATTTTACCACTCTGCAGAATAAGTTCTGCATCTCCGATCATTTTTCGTACTTCATGTATAGCCATTTCTTTTTCCTCTTCCGTTGTGGTCTACTTTAATCTGCGCCTGAGCATAACTTAAGTTGTAGAATTATGCGCAAATTAAAAACGCCTGCAATACCAACGGATTAATGTTGCAGGCGTCATTATTAACTAAATTACTTACGCAATCCAAGTTCTTTGATAAGTGAACGGTATTCTTCAAGATTTGTACGCATAAGGTATTTAAGAAGCTTTTTGCGCTGACCGATTACCTTGAGAAGGCCGCGTTTTGCGCTCTTATCTTTTGGATAAGCCTTAAGGTGTTCTGTAAGCTGGTTAACTCTTGCTGTAAGAAGAGCAACCTGTACTTTTGTGTTACCTGTGTCGTTTTCTTTTGTACCGAATTTAGATACGATGTTCTGTGACTGTTCTTTAGAAAGTGCCATTATTGGTACCCCTTTTAATTATATGTGATTCTGGTGATACTTTGAGTAAGAGGCTGTTCAAGTGGAATTTCCAGGCGAAGGAAATTGGACTCCACATAAAGCCGCGTACACAAACAACGTTCGTGACCGTCTTTATCAGCACAAGTCACACAAACTTCGTATTCTCCATCAGGAGGAAAAATCTGTGTGCCTGTCTTGTTTGCAGTCATAAGAAGACCTGAACCTGACGACTTTGAGCGCCATTCAAAACTGGAAGTGTCCACACAATAAGGTCGTCCTAACAGAGCATTAACCGCGGCAAAACTTCCTTCTGCAACAGCCTGTCTGATAAAACTTGAACTTATGCGTTTATTTTCGTAAAGAACTTCTTCCAGCGCCGCAAACTCTAAACCATTAACTTTTGCATAAGAGGACAATTCGGCAACGCCGGTGTCACGGTTATACCCGCAATGGAAATCAAGTCCGACCGCTATAAACTGCATAGAACAGAATTTTCTTACAATATCAAGAAAATCGCTTCCCTTTATTTTACTTATTTCGCAAGAAAAGTCAATGACTGCACAAAAGTCAAAGCCAAGACTTTCAAGGTACTCAAGCTTAAGTTTTACTGTAGTAATATCCCCTGAATATTCATTTGCACGGACAACAGCCTTAGGAGAATGTGTAAAAGTAATTATTCCCGCAGGCACATTGTTTTTTGCTGAATAAGCAAGGACAGCATCAAAAAGTGATTTATGGCCAAGATGAGGGCCGTCAAAACCACCGATTGTTACAGCTGATTTATCGTATACGCACTTACCTTCTTTTATGTCATCCCAGGAATAAACTTTCATTTTAAAGCCTCCTTTTCAAGACATAATGAATTTTTGCGTTTTTCTTCTATTAAATTGAATGGAACCACAAATCCGTAACTGAATCTGTTTTCTTTACCGTCGAGCATTCCGCAGAAAATATTGTCATAAGTAAAGACACAATAAGAAGCCTGTTTTATCAGAATCTGGTTATGGTTTTCTTTATCAAAGCCTTCGATATCCCGGCCAAAATCAAACATTTTATACCGTAAAGGCCTTCCGTTAAAATAATCTTTTTCAAAATCTTCTTTAAGATGAATTGTTTCAAGACCGCAGTAACCGGCAAAATCAGGAGTCATCTGCACCACATGAGAAGGAATTTCTGCCATTAAAAGTTCACGGGTTTCACCGGGACCGTTCTGGGCAAGAAGAGCATTTTCTTCAAGAACATCAGCAATAGTAAATTTACGAAGAAGATTATAGCCTGCAGCATCCTTCAATTCAAAAGTACCGACTTTAGTCCGCAGTAATCCAGCAAGATATGCGCGGCTGGAACAGTCAAGGCCTATATCCCGGGCAAGCGCTCTGATATAAGTACCCTTGCTGACATCAAAACTGACGCGGGCATACTTTACACGATCATTTTCCAGTAATACTTCAAGGAGTTCATTTTTATAAACCGTAATATCACGGGGAGGAATTTCAACAGTATGCCCTTTTCTTGTTGCATCGCTTGCCCTTTTCCCGTCAACATGAATTGCACTAAAGGCAGGCGGAACCTGTTTAAGCTTACCTGTAAATTTTTCAAGTGATGATTTTAATTCTTCTAAAGACGGCAGCCGGGCAGTTGCAACAACTTCTCCTTCCGGATCAAGAGTTGAAGTTTCCTTGCCAAATTCAATTACAGCTTCGTAACTTTTATTAAATCCTGTAATGTGATCTGCAAGGCGGGTCAAAGATCCGGCGCATACAACTAAAAGCCCCTGGGCAAAACTGTCGAGAGTTCCGGTATGACCAACTTTTGTTGTTTCAAGAGATTTTTTTACTGCAGATAAAGAAGAAAAACTGGTACGTCCCGGCAGTTTTGCCATAAGGACGATACCAGTATTTGAATTATTATTCCTGTGCATTCTGGGATGCTTCACGCTGGGCAGTCAATGCATCAAGTTTTTTTACCATCTCGAAACCTTCTTTCATGCTTGTGTCAGCAACAAAAGTTAATTTCGGGAACTGACGGATTGTCAGCTTTCTGGCAATAGTTGACTGAATAAAACCTGCAGCACTTTGAAGTCCTGCAACGCCTTTATTCAGCTGAGAATCTGTCATGAGAGATGAAACATAAACCTTAGCATAAGCAAGGTCAGCAACAACCTCAACATGATTAATAGTCAAAAATGTAGTTACACGCGGATCCTTGATCTGACCGCGAAGAATCATTGTAGCGATTTCTTCGCGAATCTGTTCACCAAGGCGCACAAGTCTGTACTGGCCCATTATGCGTTTTCACCTTCTGCAGAAGCTTCTTTTGCTTTTGCTTTAGCGTCTGTCAGCTTACGAGCAACTTCAACTGTTTCAAGAACTTCGAGCTGGTCTCCAACCTGAATGTCCTGCCAGTTTTCAAGACCGATACCACATTCAAAGCCTTTTGCAACTTCTTTGGCATCATCCTTAAAGCGCTTGAGGGAAGAAATCTTACCGTTGAATTTAACGATTCCTTCACGGATAAGGTTAACACTGCAGGTCTTTTTAACAACACCGTCGATAACGTAACATCCGGCAATAACACCAACTTTTGGAACTTTGAATGTATTGCGAACTTCCACCATACCGATAACTTCTTCTTTTGTATCTGGAGAAAGCATACCTTCCATAGCGGCTGTAATTTCTTCAACACACTTATAGATGATGTTGTATTTACGGATTTCAACTTTTTCCTGATCAGCAAGAAGTTTTGCTTTTGGTGTAGGACGAACATTGAATCCGATAAGGATTGCGTTATCATCAGCTGCAGCGAGCATAACATCGCTTTCGTTGATTGCACCGGCACTTGAGTGAATTACATTCAAGCGGATTTCCGGAGTTGAAAGTTTTTCCAGGGAAGCTTTAAGAGCTTCGGCAGAACCCTGAAGGTCAGCCTTGATGAGAACTTTAAGTTCCTGGATTTTGCTTTCATCGATTTTATCGAACATATTTTCAAGAGTTGTTTTCTTGACAGCCTTAGCTGCTTCAAAGCGTTTAAGTTCCTGACGTTTTGAAGAAATTGCACGAGCTTCTTTTTCGTTTTCTGTAACCTGGAATGGATCACCTGCATTAGGCATTTCTTCCATACCCAGAACTTCTACAGGAATAGAAGGACCTGCTTCCTGAATACGGCGTCCCTTGTCATCAAACATTGCACGAACACGGCCAGAATAAATTCCGGCAACAAACGGATCACCCTGTTTAAGAGTACCTTTCTGTACAACAACTGTTGATACAACACCACGGCCCTGGTCAACGCGTGTTTCAAGAACTTTACCTTCTGCACGGCAATCCCATGCACTCTTAAGTTCAAGAATTTCAGCCTGAAGAAGAATTGCATCAAGAAGATCATCAATACCTTCTTTCTTGAGGGCAGAAATGTGAACATACTGTGTATCTCCACCCCATTCTTCAGGAGTAAGACCAAGTTCACTAAGCTGTGTCTTAACACGGTCCGGGTTAGCTTCAGGTTTATCAATTTTGTTAACAGCAACAATAATAGGAACTTTTGCATCCTTTGCGTGGCTGATAGCTTCGAGAGTCTGAGGCATTACACCATCATCTGCTGCAACAACAAGTACAACGATATCTGTAATCTGAGCACCACGGGCACGCATCATAGTAAATGCTTCATGTCCCGGTGTATCAAGGAATGTAATCATTCCCTTTTCTGTAGTAACTGAATAAGCACCGATTGACTGTGTAATACCACCTGCTTCTCCGGCAGCAACATTTGCGTGACGGATAGCATCAAGAGTTTTTGTCTTACCATGGTCAACGTGTCCCATGACAGTTACGATTGGTGGACGGGCAACCATTGATTCGTCACCAGTAGTATCAGTTGCAATTACTGTTTCATCATAAAGGCTTACAAGGTGAACATCACAATTGTATTCTGCAGCAAGAAGAGTTGCTGTATCAGAGTCAATTGACTGTGTGATTGTAACCATCATACCCATAGACATGAGTTTAGCGATGATTTCAGAAGCCTTAAGGTTCATCTTGCGGGCAAGGTCAGAAACAGAAATTGATTCCATGATATCAATTCTTGATGGAACAACACTTGCTGGTGTTTCAACCTTTTTCTTTGTTTCAAAGAACTTGTCTTCGTCAAAAGCTTCTTCGCGGTCTTTACGGTTATAAACCGGTTTTTTACCCTTAAAAGTCTTTTTAGGAGCTGTCTTATTTGTAGTTACGTTATCAGCTGGTGGTACAAAACCAGGTCTTCCCTGTCCGCCACCGAATCCAGGTCTTCCCTGTCCGCCACCAAAGCCAGGTCTGCCCTGACCGTTGAATCCTGGACGGCCACCGTTAAATCCTGGGCGTCCGCCATTCTGGCGTCCTTCTCCATCACGGTTAAAGTTTCCCTGACCGTCACGGTTAAATCCACCCTGACGTTCGCGGTTCTGATATCCCTGACGAGCCTGTGCTCCAGAGAAATACTGACCGCCTTCACGACGCTGATAACCGCCGTTACCACCATTGTTATTTGAGCGGTAACCGCCGTTATTATATCCACCGCGTCCCTGTGAACTTCCGGAAAGATTTCCGGCCTTTACATTAGGGCGGCTTGAATTAATTTCAAAAGTACCTGCACGGCGAGCCGGTCTGTCTTTTGGTGTAGAAATTCTATTGTCTGCAGGTCCTCTGTTAGAAGATGCCTGAGGTGCAGAAGCTGCAGGCTTTGGTTCTGCTGTTTTTTCTGCAGCAGGAGCCTTTGGTTCTGCAGGTTTTGCAGGAGTAGAATTTGCTGGAGCTGGTGTTGCAGGGGCAACAGGTTCTGCTGGTTTTTCTGCAGCAGCAGCTGTTTTCTTCTTAATTACAACAACCTTTTTCTTTTCTGGTGCAGCAGCTTTTGGTTCAGCAGGCTTTGCAGCACCTGAAGCTTTTCTGTGTAAAACTACTGCCGGTTTTTTTTCTGATTCATCTGCCATTAATTTATTTTATTCCTCGTCCTCTGCAAATTCAAACTCTACACCACACTTTGGACAATGTGTCATGTCAAGAGTAATTACCGCACCACATTCAGGACAGTGATATTCTTCATCTTCTGCAGCTGCTTCTGCTGTTTCCTGAGCTGGTTCTTCTTCAACGAATTCAACTGATTCATTGATAATTGTATTTACGTTTTCGATCTGTTCTTCTGTAAGACCTTCGATTGTCTTAAGAGTACCTTCTTCGTATGCATCAACAAACTGCTGAACATCATCAATTCCTGCAGCTTTAAGAAGATCTGCAACGCGTTCATCAACTCCAGGGAGCTGGCTGATTGTGCTGATTTCTTCCTGTTCTTCATCTTCCTTAAAGAGGTTCAAAGCAGCCTGACGGCTTACAAATTCAGAAAGATCCATCTGACTTGCCTGTTCTTCTGTCTTAACATCGATTGTCCAGTCACACAAGCGGTTAGCAAGGCGAACGTTCTGTCCCTGTTTACCGATTGCAAGAGAGAACTGACTGTCTGGAACAATTGCAAGTGCCTGTTTCTTTTCTTCATCAATGATAAGAACACGGCTAACTTCTGCAGGGCTCAATGCATTCTTAATGAATACAACCGGATTAGAATCGTATTTAAGAATATCAATCTTTTCGCCAAAGAGTTCCTGAATAACATTTGTAATACGAGTTCCCTTTGGACCAACACATGCACCTACAGGATCGATTTCTTCGCGTGTTGTAGAAACAGCAATCTTTGTTCTGTAACCTGCATCACGAACGATGCGGTTGATTTCGATGATTTTTTCGAATACTTCAGGAACTTCCTGTTCGATGATTGCACGAACATATTCAGGATCACTGCGGCTCAATACAACCTGAACGCCTCTTGAAGTTTTTCTTACTTCTGTAATCAAAGCCTTGATGCGTTCGTTCTTGTAGTATTTTTCACGAGGTGACTGGAATTTTGCAGGAAGGAATCCTTCTGGTTTTCCAAGGTCAACGATAATGTTACCGTTCTTTTCGTGCTGATAAGTACCGATGATGATTTCACCGATCTTGTCTTTGTATTCATTGTAAAGCTGGTCTTTGAAGCTTTCGTTGAGACCCTGATGAGCTGTCTGCTTACCAGTAGAAACTGCAGAACGTTCAAAGTCTTTTTTAGGATCAAGAGGAATATCGATTTCGTCCCCAACTTCGCAGTCAGGAGCAAATTCACGTGCTTCTTCAATTTCAATTTCTGTAACAGGATCGTAAACCCCGTCTACAATCTGCTTGCGTGAAAAAATTGTAACGCCAGAAAGATCATCTTCAAAAGTTACGATTGCATTGTCTGCTGTACCGAAAGTTCTTTTGTATGCTGCTTTAAGTGCATTTTCAATTGTGAGTTTAACAGAATCCTCTGATACGCCCTTTTCTTCCATGAGAGAACGGATCAAATCTCCCATTGGTACTTTAGGTTCTTCTTTCTTTGATGCTTTTTTCGCTGCCATAGCATTGCTCCTGTTATATTATAAATGAATGAATTTTGCTTTTGCGATATTTTCAAAAGCAACTGTTTTCTGTTCTTTTGTTTCAAGATCTTCAAGTGTTACGCTTGAAGCATCTGCCTTTACGATTGTTCCGCCAACCCAGTCGCTTACTGTCTTGTCCCACACACGAACATCCCGTCCTGTGAAAACTTCGAACTCAGCAGCATTCTTGATGTTGCGTTCCATACCCGGAGAAGTTACTTCCATGTAGGTGTCATCAGTTCCAAGAAGTGCTTCAAGACGTGGAAGAAGGCTGTGATGTACTTTTGAACAGTCTTCGATACCGATGTCTTTGGAAGGATCTTTTGATGCGATTACTACACTGATTTTTACAGTAGTTTTGGAAGGAACGATTTTGAGGTCTACAAGAAGATATCCAAGCCCGTTTACCAGCGGCTGGCAGTCCTTGTAATGTTGAATTGTCTTTAAGTCGATGTAATCCAATTTGATTCCCGAACATAAAAAATGGACTTGGGGGATTCCCAAGTCCATTTTAAGTTTTAATTAAAATGTATACTTTATAATAAACAAATCTAAATAAATTGTCAATAAACAATATATAGAAAAGAATGCATTTTTTTAAGAATTTCGCTATTCAATCGCACATAAATTCTTAAAATCCGGTTCAACTTCAAAAACTTCACCACTGGCCAAAGTCAACCTGGACGAACAAAGACAAAGACGCCTGATTCCCATTTTGCGAAGTTTTTTATTCATCTTGAAATCACCATGCTTATCATCGCCTGCAATTGGATAACCTTCTTTTGCAAGATGAATTCTGATCTGATGCATACGGCCGGTTCCAAGTTTAAGATGAAACAAAGTCAGTTCGCAGGCTTTTTCTGTTACAGGTTCTCCATTATCGTCAAGTACCGGATTCCCCTGCTCGTCCTTAACAGGAATCATAGCATCAAAAGTTTTTACTGCTTCAAAAAATGTAACCGCCTGCTTTTGAATTCCTTTATCATTTATAGAAGCTGTAATTTTACCTTTACGGTTTTTAGGATTACCGATACACAAAGCTGTATATTCCTTGGTAACTTCCTTTTGATTTATGAGATTTGTCCATTTGCCTGCAGCTTTTGGATTTTTTGCAACAACCATAAGCCCGCTTGTTTCCTGATCCAGTCTGTGAACAAGATAACAGGGACTTCCCGTAATGGCAGGAAGAACAGTATCAACGGAAGATTTGATGTTTTTTCCGCCCTGTACTGCAAGCCCCTGAGGTTTATTTATTACATATATTTCGTTATTTTCGTATATAATAGGAATAGCGTTCATTACCGAAACTATAATATAAAGAGGGATAATATGACAAGAATACATTTTAAGAAAGCTCTTTTATCAGCTGCATTCGCAATTATTACTGCATTCAATGCACAGGCAGTTTATTATAGTCTTGACGAACTTAATTTTCTTATTGAC
This sequence comes from Treponema sp., assembly GCA_024402475.1. Lineage (GTDB taxonomy): Bacteria > Spirochaetota > Spirochaetia > Treponematales > Treponemataceae > Treponema_D. Next base: position 167,091 of record JAKSTQ010000001.1, read on the forward strand.
CTGCCTGAAGGCTATCAGATAAGCGATGCTGCACAAGACGGATCTTCATTCTTTTTTGAAACAAAACTCATGCCCGTAAAGGTAGCACTCAAATTTTACAATGCACCCGAATATAATTCTTCTGCTCAGGCTTTACAGAATGTACTGGACCAGCTTCAGTGCAAAGTTCCACTTACAACTTACGAATGGTATGGAAGAGATACAAGCCTTTCGACTTTTTCTTTCACTGCAGCAAATACTGTTTTTACCGGATGGGCACTGGCTGTAAACATTCCTGACAAAAACAAATATCTTGTACTGATGGCTTACAGCGACCAGATGATAAGCGAAGACTGCGAACAGTTTACACTTTCAATCATGGATAACATCTATCTTTGTGCACAGGATTTCAGGCGTTTTGGACCGGTTTCTCATTATGCATACTATGCCGACATGAATAATCCTGAAGAAATTACTTTAAATATTGCAGATACACAAATCAAAACTTCCATTGATAAACTTGCTAAAGAAGCTGAACAGTTTGTTCTGGAACGTGAATGGGCTGTTCTTACACTTTACGCAAATCACCCTGACTGGAAAACTGCATGGCAGCGTTATTACAGACAGCTTTTCAAGCAAAGTTATGTGCTCCTTGATAAAGTAAGCCAGGATATTTATATCAGTCTTTTTAAGAAAGCCCGTGAAGCAAACAAGATGAATCCTCAGCTGGAAATTGCAAAATACATTTTAAGCTGGACACAGGATTTTGAATACCAGAGGGATCACAAAACAACTGATTTTACGCCTTTAACAGCAGCCATTACAGGAACAGGTTCTGACTGTGACAGCCGCAGTATGCTTATATGCTGTTTATGCGAACACCTTGGAATTAAAACAGAATTATTTATTTCACGGGAATACAGTCATGCAGTCTGCGGACTTGCAGTTGATTATCCTGGTGCTGCAATAGAAGTTGACGGCGTAAACTACGTTCTTGGAGAAACAACCGCAAAAGTTGATCTGGGAAGAATTGCACAGACCCAAAGCGATACAAGCAAATGGATCGAAGTTGACTTACCATAAAAAAAAGCAGGTCTTAATTTTAAGACCTGCTTTTTTATCAGTCAGCAATTAAAAGCTTGTATGCTTCTTCTGGACTTGTACTTGATAAAAGTCCGTCACGAAGTTCTGTCTTTTTAAGTTTTGAACTGAGGAAAGACAGTGTCTGCAGATAATATGAATGCTGGTTATATGCAGCTGCGATCATAATCAAAAGCTGAACAGGAACATCATCGATTGTCTGGAAATCAATTACAGGATTCTTACAGATACCGACAGACATTACCAGGTCTGTAACAGAAGAAAGTCTTACATGAGGAATTGCGATACCGCGACCGATTGCTGTAGACATAAGTTCTTCACGTTTAAGGATTTCTGTTTCAAGTTCCTGTGCGAATTTTACCTGTGGAGCTGTTGCAAGGTTTGCAGCAAGTTCAACAAGTGCATCATGTTTTGTAGACTGTGTGATATAAACGATTCTGTCAGGTGAAACAATATTTTTAATCTGAACTGTCTGATTTACATTTGCAGCTTTTGTTCCTGACGAAAGTCTGTCATTAACCCATTTTTCAATTTCAGACTTCTTGAATCTCCATACTGTTCCGATTTTTCCAGAAGGGATTTCACCTTTCTGAGCCCAGTCATAAACTGTACGTTCTGATACTCTAAGATACTTTGCAACTTCTTCAATTGTAAGAATATCGTCTTCCACTTTTTTACTCCACCGATACCTTTTGTACCGTAAATTATTTGTATTCCAATAAATTTCTAACGTATATATGAATATTTTGCATATATTACGTTTCTTTGTCAACAATATTCACCTAAAAAGCACGAAAAGCACGGTAAAGAAATATCATTGCGGGACATATGCGATTTTTTTCTTTTCAAATCAACGCAGAGGGTTTAGAATTAGAGAATGAGTAGAGATAAATATACACAGCCTTTCGGCAATTCTGTCAAAAAAAGTGCATTGCGAGGTGCCTTTTTTTCAAACAAAATGTTCGGCCTTATTGCAGGTAAAATTGCAGGACCTCTTGATCTTGTTGCAGTTCCTAAAGGCCATGTTTACAAGCATTTTAACGTTTTAACACTTGTCCGCCGTGATGACATCGAATCCCAGAAAGATCCTGAAACAGGAAAGCTTCTGAAATACGAAGAAATTACGACAGATAATTCACTTATCATCGGTACAATCCGAATGGGTTTTGGTCACTGGAGAATTGCAATCGCACTGGCCTCTGCCGCAAAAGTAACCAACACAAAGTGCTACATTCTTGACCTTCTTTCATTCAAAGGCTCAAATATTTCTTCTTCAATTGATACACTTGAATGGTGGTACTCAAAGCTTTCACGCCTTTCTCAGACCTGGAAATGGTTTAACGAACATGTGTGGGAACCATTCACATCAAAGAAAAATGCCGTAATCACTTCCTGCATCCAGCAGAGAGAACTTTCAAAAAGGTTTGTGGGTGCATTCCAGAACCTGCCAAAAGACATTCCGATTGTAGCAGCTCATCCGTGGGTTGGACATGCAGCTGTTCTGTGCGGAATGACAAATGTTATTTCCATGATTCCAGATAACCTTCCCCTTGCATTCTGGCTGGTTGAAGGTTCAAAACATACAGTTCAGTCTCCATCAGGCTATATGGGCTACAGAACCCTCATCAACATGGAAGACGGAGTTCCGATTACAAACTGCATTCCAGAAAATGAAATCATGCTTTCCGGACATTATGTTGACTATGAAATGCTTGCAAGCATAAAAGACGACAATAAAGCCCGCCGTGAACGCATCAAGAAAAAGGCAGAACGCCGATTCCTGCTTACAATGGGTGGTGCCGGAGCTCAGGCACAAAAATTTGCTGAAATCTGCTGTCACTGCCGCGATTATGTTGAACAGGGAAAAGCTGCATTCTTTATCAATATGGGTGACCATGCAGGCCGCTGGGAAGAACTTAAGAAAGAACTTGATAAAAACGGCATTCCATATATATTCCATGATGACTGGAAAAAGACACAGAAATTCATTGCAGAAGCAAACAATACACGAATCCGGGGTATTCATATATTCCTGCACAAAGACTTCTTTGAAGCAGTTTATACAACCAACCTTTTGATTCCTGTAAGCGATGTAATGATTACAAAACCAAGTGAACTTTCGTTCTATCCGATTCCAAAACTGTTCATCCAGCGAGTTGGACGACACGAAGCCTGGGGTGCAATCCGCGCATCAGAAATTGCAGACGGTACTAAGGAATGCGAAAATCCGGCAGTTCTCAACCGCGTTCTTTCTACAATTATCGAAACCGACGACCTTTTGAACATGATGCTCTTTTCTATAGAAAGCAATGTAAAAGCAGGAATTTATGACGGTGGTTTCTATGTTGTAAAACTTGCAATGAAAGAACTGAAACAATATAATGCCAAGTAAGAGGTAATAAAATAATGAAATTCATCGATGATCTTTTAAACAAAGCAAAAGCAGCTGGAAAAACTATCGTTCTTTGCGAAGGCGAAGACAAACGTGTTGTAGAAGCAGCAGCTAAAATTGTAAAAGACGGAATTGCTAAAATCATCCTCGTAGGTAACGAAGACGAATGCAAAAAGGTAGCTCCTGGTGTTGACCTTACAGGTATCAAAATTGTTGATCCTGCAACAAGTCCAGATACAGACCGCTATGCCGAAATCCTTTTTGAAGCACGCAAGGGTAAAATCAACAAAAAGACAAATGCTCCAGAATATGAAGATGTTGCTGCAGCAAAAGCATATATCCTTAAAGACCGCACAATGTTTGGTGCACTTATCCTTAAAGCAGATGATGCAGACGGATTTGTTTCAGGTGCATGTCACTCAACAGCAAATACACTGCGTCCTGGTTTACAGGTTATCAAAACTGCTTCTGGAATCAAGACAGTTTCTTCCAGCTTTGTAATGGTAGCTCCAGAAGGCGAAAATCCTTATATTAAAGAAGGCGTTTGCCTCATGGCTGACTGTGCAATCAATATTGAACCATCAGCTGAAGAACTTGCAGACATTGCAATTGCAACTGCTGATACAGCAAAGAAAATTGCAGGAATCGATCCTCGCGTTGCAATGCTTTCATTCTCTACAAAAGGTTCTGGAAACGACGACAAATACTTTAAGTCAGTTCCAAAAATGCAGGAAGCTGTTAACCTTGCAAAAGCAAAGGCTCCAGACCTTGCGCTTGACGGTGAATTCCAGTTTGACGCAGCCGTTGCTCCAGAAGTTGGTGAACTCAAAGCTCCAGGTTCTGCAGTAGCAGGTCATGCAAACGTTTTCGTATTCCCTAACATCAATGCAGGAAATATTGGTTACAAAATCTGTCAGCGTATGGGCGGATGGATGGCTATTGGACCTGTATGCCAGGGATTTGCAAAACCACTTAACGACTTGAGCCGTGGATGTAACGTTGATGACATCGTTGCAACAGTAGCAGTTACTGCTCTTCAGGCATAAATTTTTTAACGGGAATTAAACAGACCCGGTTTTACAAAGGGAAGAAAGTCATGCTTTTTTTTGCTGACTTCTTCCCTTTTTTTTAGATATAAACCTTATTTTTTTTCAGTAAGCCGGTTTTTAAGATCTTGCTTTATCAGCTTTCATGTATGCAAGAACTTCTTTTTTTGCACTTAAAAAAAGTTCTGCAATTGTGGGGTCAAAATCTGTTCCAACCCCTTCTTCGATAATCTTAAAACATTTTTCCACAGGCATTGCATCACGATATACGCGTTTTGCTGAAACCGCATCAAATACATCTGCAATTGCCATAATTCTGGCATGAAGAGGGATTTTCTTTTCGTGCAGGCCTTCAGGATATCCTTTCCCGTTCCACTTTTCGTGATGATATCTTGCAACTTCATAAGCAATCTGCTGGTACTCAGGTTCATCAAGTTCATTAAAAGTTTCACGGATGATTTCTCCGCCTTTTTCGGAATGGAGTTTCATTATATCAAATTCCTGGGGAGTAAGTTTTGCAGGTTTTTGAAGAATATAATCCGGAACTGCAATTTTTCCAATATCATGCATTGGAGCAGCTTTTATAACATTTGATACATAATCTTTTGTAAGGATATTGTTATATTTTTTGCATTTTGCCATCTGATCAAGAATGATTCTTACATATCCCTGAGTTCTGCGGATGTGGCCTCCGGTATTATCATCGCGGCTTTCGATAAGGGTTGCAAAACTTCGTACCATATTATCGTTGTACTGGTTCAAACGCTTTTCTGCAGGATCTTCAAAGTGAGTGTACATACCTGCAATTGCAATTGTTGGAAGAAGACATGAGACAAGTGATTCCGGTTTTAGAATCTGAACTATAAGAATTAAAATACAGACAGCAATAAATGAGATAATCCCCATTGATTTTCGTTTTTCAAGAGTACGAATTTTTGCACAGACAGTTACAAAGAGAATAAAAAATTGAATTACAAGTGACAGATAACATGCAATTACGGAAATTCCCATTGAATAATTTGTTGTACCGCCACTAACATAATAAAGTTCCCTGATAAAAAGAACAGTTATGATTATCGAAGCAATACCTGGCAGACATTCAAGTAAAAAAAGCCATTTATTGGGTCTGCCAAAAACCTGATAAAGCATGTACACAAAAATAATTGAAACGACAGCTTCCATAGAAACAATAAATACAAGATGTAATGCTCTGTTTACAATTTCTGGAACAATATCCTGGTGATTAACAGTCCATGCAGTAGCTCCATCAAAAATAATGGCCCATGGTGCAATATAAAGCAACGCATCAAAACCCGGATTACAACTGACTTTCTTATCTGCATTGCCTTTAATATAATTTACGATAAAATATGCGATTACAATTAAACAGCCAATCTGAAGTTTATATTCGAACATAAAATAAGCACCTCTAACTTCAAAAATTACATTTTTAATAATAACACAATAAAACTTTATGGACTTTTTTCCAATATGTTTTAAAAATATTAAAGAACCATTATTCTCTAGCGGTCGTCAGGTAATGGAACACCATTGGCAAATATAAAATCATCCCACAAGCAAAAAACAGGCCGAAAAAACTATCTTTCCCAGCCTGTTTTATCAATTTAAGTTTTATTTTTCAAGTACTAAAAAAATTAGAATGCTTTTAATGTGCGTTCGATTCTTTCAAGACTCTTTTCTTTTCCAAGTACCCAGATAGAACCGATAAGCGGTGGAGAAACACGGCTTCCTGTAACTGCCATACGGATTGGCATCATAAAGTCA
>JAKSTQ010000010.1 GCA_024402475.1 Treponema sp.
GCCCATCGTTTCTGAGACAAGTGGGCGGCTTTATTTTTTACTCATCTTTCTTTTTTAGGTAAGAGAGCACAGCTATAACTGTTCCAATAACGGTGGCAACGCAAGTTACCAATGCAATTATTATTTCACAAGTCATAGACTAGCCTCCCATTTTAAATTTCAGCAAGTGCTGATTGAGTCTGGGAGACAACCGCCTTTGAGTCAGGCAAATCCATTAAAATTAATATAACATAATTTTTGTATAGTGTATATATGTATAGAAATGATATTTATTTTATACTGAGAATTGACGCAACGGATACAAAATAATTTGGTTTATGCATATTCAATTTTTATGGTTATTTGTTTAGAATAATTTCATGACTATGAAAATGCAAAAAATGAATCTGATAAAATTTGCAGCTGTTTTATTCTTTGTTTTTTTTGTGGCTGGCTGTAAAAAAGAATATTACATAACGGTTGCAAACAGATCTCATGATAATATGTACTTTATCGAAATGGATTCGGAAATTTTTTATGAGGACATAATTAAAGATAAGTTTGTACTTTGGTTTAGTCCTAATAGACGTGCTTATGATAAATTTAAGAACGAGAATTCGTTGAAAGAATTTTATACTCCAAGGGTTCCAGTAAAATTAGAATACGGAGAAGAATATAAATTAAAAATTGACAAAGAACTTTTTGATTATCTGAAACAAAGAAATTATTATGAGTTTTATATGATTTGCAAGAATATTAATTTCTTTGAAAATTTATATTCCTATACATGTCATTATGAAAGTTATATAAAAGAAGTAAAAGACAGGGGATATGTTTTAAAAGGTCGGTTAGAAGAAAACTCTGTTATTTTTGAATATTTTACACAAGAAGGCGAACAGGTTCTAACGATGGACTCAATTCCTCATGTGAATTATCATCCTTCGCGAAAGCCATTGCATTTTGGGCCTGATAATATTTCGTTAAAAAATAATTCTGATATTTTTTATTACGGATTGAAGAATACTGATTCTCCTCGTGAGTTTAAAAATAAACTCCTGGCTATAGGTAAACAAGTAAAAGATGGAACAGATTATGCCGGAATTTATAAAATATATAATGAAGGAATTATTCTTGAAGAAGGAATCAATTGTGACTTTTTGACTTCATTCTATAATAATAAATTTTATTCTTTTATAAAATTTTCATTGTCAATGGAACAAGCGCAGCAGGTTGCACAAAATTATGGATCGGATTTTGATCTGTCTAAATTGAATAAATTAGATACATACGAAATGAAAATGGATAAGTGGAAAATACTTATTCAAAAAATTAGTGAAGAAAATTACACTTACTTATTGATAAATTCAGAATATGAAGAAGAAATTAATAATCTGTATATGAGTTTTGAAAATTAGTATGGAAAGAATTCCTGCTTGTGCGCTCTGTTTATTGTAACTTTCTGTGTATCAGTATAAAATGTTTTTTGTTGATGTCTTGATAACGGAGGATTAGAATGGCATACGCAGAAGATGATTATTTTGGAATCAGCAGATTTTTCAGTCTGATTCTTTGTCTTTTATTTGGACCTATTCTGGGGATTGTTCAGCGAATTAAAGATGGACATATTTTTTGTGCCCTTTTCAGGCTTTTGACCGGATGGAATGTTATCTGGGTGCTTGATTTTATCTGTCTGCTTTTTACAGGACGTATCTTTAAGTTATTCTAATAGAATTGTAAAAAAGCCTGCTGTGTTAGTAGGCTTTTTCTTTTGCAGGTAAGGTGTTCCATGTTTAATATTCGATTTATTAAAAGAATCTGCTGCGTGTCTCTGGTCTGTTCACTTTTTGCATTAACTGGCTGTGGTAAAAAAAATGTTCAGCGTTCAAAGACCAGAATGGTTTTTAATACGATGTGCAATGTAAGGCTTTTTGATGATGGTAAGGCTGAGACTTACAAAAAGATTTTCGACCGGCTGATTGAAATCGAAGCTGAATTTGACGTTCATAAACCGTTGTCACAGCTAGGCCTTGTTAACCAGAACGCCGGAATAAAACCCGTAAAAGTTTCTGCAGAAGTTTTTGATGTGGTGGAAAAGTGCCTTGAATTTGCTTTTCTTTCTGATGGGACTTTTAATCCTGCAATGGGACCTGTTATTAATTTATGGGGAATTACCGGTTCAAATCCAAGAGTTCCTGGTGAAGAAGAGATTGAAAAGGCGTTAAGGTCCTGCGATTTTGGAAAAGTGATTATGGACCGTGATGCCATGACTGTTTACCTGGAAGAAGGCATGGCCCTGGATCTTGGGGCAGCGGTTAAAGGTTATGCATGTGACGAAGTTACAGAGATTCTGGTGCAGGAAAAAGTGAAGTGCGCTGTGCTGGATTTTGGCGGTAATATAGTTGTTTTTGGTCAAAAGCCTGATGGCAGTGCGTGGAAGGTTGGTATAAAGAATCCCGCTGCCCCGGGTGGGGATCCGGTTAAGGTTCTTGAAATTTCTCCTGAACAGGTAAAAAAGTCCGGTTATGTTTCTATTGTTACCAGCGGCGGTTATGAACGCTATTTTGAACAGGACGGAAAGCGTTACCATCATATTTTTGATTCAAAAACTGGTTATCCTTCTGAAAGCAATGTTTCCAGTGCCACGGTTGTCTGCAGTTCCAGTTTTATGGCTGATGTTCTGAGCACTTTGTATTTTGTTACAGGAAAAACCGCTGACGATCAGAAAAAATTCAATTCTATTGAAGAGGATTTTGAAGTTTACTTTACAATGAAATAAGGGAAAAAATCCCGACTTTTTAATTTTAGAGCTTTAATTTCTCTTGGAGATTTTGCGAAACATTCAAAAATCTGCTTTTGAATGCGAAAAGTTAACAAAAATTTACTAAAAATTTTCGATAAATACTAATTATTTTTGTAAAAATCGGAAAGTTTTATTATGGAATTAGTTGCGAGTTTTTTAATTGTCTGTTAAACTTAAAGGATAGATGGCAGATTTTTCAATCGACAGTAATAAAAAAGTATTCCCGACAGACCAGTTTCAGGCATTTGTAAAGACAGCCGGCGCTGATGACTTTGTTTTTCTCTATAATTCCAGCCGCGACAGTGTCTTTCTAAGTGAAGAAATCGTTAAGTATATAAATTTAGACACAAACGAATTTAATAATGCCTATAAAGTTCTGCTTAACGTTATTCACCCTGATGACAGGGACCTTTTCGACAAAGGTATTGAACGCATTAAATCAGGCGGAAATTCAGACTTTATTGCTGAATACCGCATGCTGAATCCTCGTGGTGCTTATGTTCCTGTGACTATTCGTGGTAAACCTCTTATTCTCAAAGAAGGCGTTTTTACTCTCACTGGAATCATCACATTAAAATCCAGTCATAAAGATGATATTACCGGACTTCCTCTTGAAGCTCAAATGCAGAGCGATTTTGAAGAAGTAAGAAATACAGAAGGAAGTGCTTCCGGATTTATTCTTGCTTTCCGTATTGAAGGCCTCGAACATATCAACGAAAATTTTGGTCTTGAAGTTGGCGACAAGATTTTTAACATGGTTGCAAAAGCCTGTATTTCTGAAGATGATGCAGGTACCCGTGCTTATCGTATCAGCGGTAACAAAATTGCCCTGATGAATCTTGAAGGCAAAAATGCACAGGATGCACTTCAGATTTTTTCTTCCCTCAAACGTAAAGTTGCAGAAATTGAATACAATCTTGATTATGCTGTTGTATTCACTATTTCTTCCGGCGTTGTTTCTTTTATTAATGACTCAAGTGAACTCAAGGATCTTGTTAAAAAAGCTGACTTCTCTTTGAGCATGGGAAAAAAATCCGGCAAGAACAATCTTTACTTCTTTAATTCAACTGAATATACAAAACATATCAATAAACTTTATATCCGCGAAAAACTTCGTGACAGCGTTAAGAATAACTTTACCGGATTTGAAATGTATTACCAGCCGGTAGTTGATGCAAAACAGGTTTCTGGAACTGACACCGGACTTAAAGGCGTCAGAGTTATTGGTGCAGAAGCTCTTTTGCGCTGGTCTTGTCCTGAAATGGGTCTTATGGGTGCTGATCAGATTGTTCCTGTTCTTGAAGAATCAGGTTTGATTGCGCCTGTTGGCCGCTGGATTTTGACTAAAGCTTTTACTCAATGCCGTATCTGGAATCAGTACGATTCTAAATTCCATATGAGCGTAAACCTTTCTTACATGCAGTTTGAGCGTTCTGATATTCTTCTTGACGTTCAGATGGCTCTTGAAAAATCAAAGGTTACGCCTTCTAACATTACTCTTGAAATTACAGAAAGCGGTTATATTGACCACAACGAACTTCAGAAGATTCTTGATGAATTCCACAAAATGGGATTGTATGTAGATATCGATGACTTTGGTACTGGTTACTCAAATCTCCGCTACATTCAGAACCTTCATGCCAACACACTTAAGCTTGACTATACTTTTGTTCATAAAGCTGTTATGGATCATGATGGTGAATCAGAACGCAAGGTTATTGAATATATCATCAACATGGCTCACGATCTTGGAATGAATGTCTGTCTTGAAGGTGTTGAATCAGAAAACGACGTTAAAATTCTTTCTGAACTTAAACCGGATAAGTATCAGGGATACCTTTTTGGAAAGCCTGTAAGCAGTTTTGCCTTCCTTGATGCAAACAGAAAGTACATCAGAGAAAGCTAAGCTTAACAAAAAATCAGTTAAAGATAAAAAAAAGAGTTTTGGGAAAATTAAGTGTTACCCAAAACTCTTTTTTTTTACTGGAAGTATTTTGTGCTTTTATTAAGCTCTGTGTTTTTCGATTGTCTTTGTATTGTGTGCTACGATGTAACAGCCGAACATTGCGGTTGCGGCATCAATTGCTGCGGCAAAGGAACCGATGATTGCGGCTGCCGGTTTGAGCAGGAGATAACCTGTTTCCATACCGCGTCCGAACATTGTACAAAGTACTGTAAGTGCAATGAATGTTCCGCCTGTAGGCATGCTTCCCAAAAGGAATGAAAGTCCGAATGATGTAAGTGAAATCCAGAGCATGTCTGAGAATTCAATGTTAAGTGTTGAATAAGAACGCCAGATAACTACAAAGCTGATAATCATTACCAGGATTGAACCGCCGCGTGCAAAGATCGAGAAAATCGGATAAACGAAACCGTTTGTGCGCTGACGGATTCCAAGGCGTTCCTTACCAAGACGCATCAAAGCAGGCAGTGTAAGGTTTGTGTCACCGCTGAAAAATGCAATCAAAGCAGGAACTGTTACAGCGGAAAGAACCTTGAATGGTTTACCGTTGTGACACAGAAGTCTGGTGATAACCGGATAAATGATTCCGACTATGATTATAAATTCAACTGTAAGCATGATAATCAAAGGAAGGAATACGCCTGTCTTGATTACCGATCTGAACTGAATTGTCCAGTTACACATGATTGCAACGATTCCTACAGAAAGGATGTCGCTGAAAATTGTATTAATATTGAAGAAAAGTTCAGAAAGAGAATCTGTCAGCGAAAGAATCGGTTTGAGGTTTGAATGTTCCATACAGCATCCGGCACCTACGATGATTGCAAACAGAATACAAGGCAAAAGGAATGAACCGTCAATCAATGCAGAAAAACTGCTGGAAGGAATCATCTGACGGATAAGGTCCTGAATATTAAATGAAGCAATCTGAGTAACTTTTTCTGTTACGATTGGAATTCGTGGAAGCTTGACGATAAGTACTGAAACAAATCCCAGTGCTGTCAGCAAAAGTGAAGAAAGAACAACTACACAGATTGTCCAGATTGAAGTCTTGAAAACGATTTTTGCATCGTAAAGACGGTAAATTGCCATGATTCCCGAAAAGAAAAGAAGGGGAACAAGCATATAGCGTCCGATGCGGATTACAATTTCGGTAATAAAACTTAAAACAGCGGCTCCTTTAAGGGAGTCCAGCGGGAGAATGAATGCAGCGGCAAGACCCAGTGCAATTCCGATTAAATACTTTATCCAGATTTTCATAAAGAACATTATATCATAGGTTTGTCAATAAAAGCAAACAGTGCTATAATATAGGTATGGAAAAAACACTGTTGATTACTGGTAAAGATTTACCTGATGGAATTGATTTTGCAGACGGCGCATTGATGACTGGCCGTAATGTTGTTGCTACAACTGTAGACGAAGGCGAAACAAAAAAAGCTGCAGACGGCGGAACTGTCACTGTTAGCTGGAATAAACTTTCTCCTATTTCTGCACGCGGTCTGATTCTTGAATGTGAAAACGTTTACAGAAAACTGGATGAAGCAATTATTTATTTTGACGAGGCTTATTTTGCTTCAAAATACAATTCAATCAGCCACGAAAATATCAGCCGCATTTCAGACGATTTGATTTCGGCACTCCAGTATGTTACACAGGAAATTCTTTCACGCTACGAAAAACGTCCTTCTCTGGATCCTATTGCTTACGGTGAACTCAAGCCTGCAAAACTTGTGTTCCTTCTTAAGCAGATTCCTGGAGAAGCAGATATTCTTAAAAACGGTTCATTGCGCAATTCTGCAGCTCAGGCAGCCGGCCCTCTTGTAAAGGCAGCAGCCGGCGCTTTTACAGCTTTTGCAGAAAACATTGCCGCAATGTACGGAAATCTTGGTTACCTTAACATTATTCTTGCTAAAGCTGATTCTGCAAACGAGCTTTCTAAAAATGACAGAAACCTTGCCGGCTGGATCTGTTCATACATGAATGAAGTTGATGAACTTAAGAACAAGCTTACTGCAAAACAGAGCATTAACTGGGTTAAGGCAGGAAGTAAAGGACCTGGCGGATTCGCGCTGTTTAAATAAACAGTCCCATAAAGAATGGCTTACGACTATAACAACCCGTTGATTGTACAAGGGGACCGCACTCTGCTGCTGGATGTTCATAATCCACTGGCAGGTGAGTGCCGTGATGCACTTATTCCTTTTGCGGAACTTGAAAAATCACCTGAACACATGCATACCTATAGACTCAGTTCTTTGTCTTTGTGGAATGCGGCAAGCGCCGGTTTTTCTTACAAAGATGCCATTGAGGTATTGCATAAGTATTCTAAATTTGAAATTCCTCAGTCTGTAGAAGTCTGGATAGAAGAAACTGCATCCCGGTTTGGAATGATCCGCATGGTTTCTTATGAAGGATATGATGATAAGGATGCACAGCCTGATTCTTCTGAAACTGAAAATTCCGAAGAACAAAAACCGCAGCCTAAACATGAATATCTGCGCCTTGAAGTTATGTCAGACATTCTGTTCACACAACTCGAAGCTAATTCTGCTTTGAGAAAATATATGTGGCCTTGTCCTGAAAAAAATTCCTTTGCACTTTTTTTGACTGACCGCGGAACCGTTAAGCAAAAGCTCATGGAACTTGATTTGCCTGTAAAGGATGAAGTTCCCTTGATTGACGGAGAACCGCTGGAAATTAATCTTAAAAAAGTTACAGGTGCAGATGCGCCTCTTAACATTCGCGATTATCAGTATGAAGCTGCTCAGGCAATTGTTGGTGACAGAAAGCCCGGAACTGGTTTTGGTACAATCGTTTTGCCTTGCGGGGCGGGAAAAACAATTGTCGGCATGACCATTATGTCTATGCTTAAGACCAATACTTTAATCGTTACTACAAATATTACAGCCGTTCATCAATGGATCGACGAACTTTGTGATAAGACTGATGTTCCCCGTGATATGATCGGTGAATATACCGGTGAAAAAAAAACCATCAAACCGATTACAGTTGCTACTTACCAGATTCTGACCTGGAGACCGGATAAGGTTGAGCCGTATCCGCATTTCAGTCTGTTCAGACAAAAGGGATGGGGACTCATTATTTACGATGAAGTTCATCTTTTGCCGGCGCCGGTTTTCCGCGTTGTTGCTGAACTTCAGGCTGTGCGTCGTGTAGGCCTGACTGCGACTCTTGTGCGCGAAGACGGATGTCAGGGTCATGTATTCTGTCTTGTCGGACCAAAGCGTTATGATGTTCCGTGGAAGCAGCTGGAGCAGTCGGGATGGATTGCAAAGGCTCAGTGTATAGAAGTTCGCCTGGATCTGGATGAATCAAAGGAACTGGAATATGCTGTGGCTGAACAGCGCGCAAAGCATAGAATTGCTTGTGAAAATCCTGTTAAACTTGAAGTTGTTCAGACACTGGTAGATAAATTTTCTTCGGACAGAATTCTTGTAATCGGGCAGTATCTTGATCAGCTTGTTGAAATTTCAAAGATGCTTAAAGTTCCGATTATTACAGGGAAAACTCCTACTGCTGAGCGGGATCAGATTTACAGCGATTTTAAGGCTGGGAAAATCCGCGTTCTTGTTGTGTCTAAAGTTGCAAATTTTGCAGTTGACCTTCCTGATGCTTCAATGGCAATTCAGGTCAGCGGAACTTTCGGAAGCCGCCAGGAAGAAGCTCAGCGCCTTGGACGGGTTCTCCGCAAAAAAGAAAGAATGGCAAGGTTCTTTACCTTAATCACCCGTAATACCGTAGAAGAAGATTTTGGCTCGAACAGACAGAAATTCCTTGCCGAACAGGGATATGATTACAGGATTATAAAATATAACAATCCGTCGTCATTTGATGAAATGCAGGAAGCTATCGGAGAAAAGTAATGGCAAAAATTTCCGGACACGCAGAACGAGTATTGCAGTTCAGGGAAGTGTTTTTGACTCTGGACGAAAACCGCTTTTTTGAAATCATGCGAATGTATCTGGGCGAAATCAAAACTCCTTACTCAAAACCAAACCTGATTGAAAACCTGGAAAAATTTCTGCGTAAAGAAAAAAGCATTCAGGCAATCCGTGCATTTTTGACTCCTGAAGAAATTCAGATTATCAGCGCGGTTGTATTCATTCCTGACAGCACAGAAGAAAAACTTGCAGCATTCTTTGGAAATCAGTTCACCTTTACAAGACTTTATGAAACTATCGTTAATCTTGAAGAACGACTTATCTTTTTTAAGGTGACAGAAAAAGGAACCGGCCGCCAGATAATAAAATTCAATCCGTTTCTCGAAGCCGGACTTGGTGACCTTATCAATCTTGAATGCCTTTTGCCGCAGGTAAAGATTTCAAAAAAAGAAAACGGCCTTTCCTTTGCTTTATATAATGAACTCATCTGTGCGGCGGCGGCTTTTATTGCAGAAAATCCTACGCTGACCAAAATGGACGGTTCACTTAAAAAACATGCTGCTGCTCTTGCAGAAGAAGTTTTTGGAACTGACTTAAAGCGTTTTGAAACTGTGCTTCGTGGATTTGTAAATCTTGGAATTGCAAAAGAAAATCTTAAAGGCCTTGAAATTGACTGGAAGCGCCTTGAAGTTTTTACACAGCAGAATATTCTTGCCCAGTATCTGTATCTGATTATTGCAAGTGCAGGTCATTACAGCCGCGACGGTTTACGAAAACAGGCTCAGCTGCTTTTTGATACTTTAAAAAATACTGCACAGTCAGGCTGTACCCGTGACATTTTTTTACGCACCGGTTATCTGGTTGCTGCCCGTCCTCTCGAAGTGGAAGCTGCTGTTTCTAAAGGCGGCGGCCGTTTTGCGCAGATTTTAAATTCTTATCATGCAAACGGAACACTGCAGGAAAAAGAAGAAAGTGCTGGTGTTCAGACTGCCGGTAATCTTGAGCGCGTGTTCGATTCGATTGTGGAACTTGGCCTGCTTGTAAAAACTGGTGTTACTGCTGATGATCAGGCGGTTTATGTTCCTGGTGAAATTTTTGCTGAATTTGCGGGGCTTTCAGAAGCGGGTACTGCTGTAAAAACCGGTCCTGACCTTAACGGCATGCTCAACATAGATTCCGGGTTTGACATTCAGCTGATGCCGGGATATAAGGACAGCGATATTTTACCGCTTTTGAAATTTGTTCAGGTTAAGAAATTTGATACTGTAAGCCTTTTTGCAATTGACCGCCAGAGTATTATGGCTGGTTTTGATAAAGGCCTTGACGGTAAAAAGATAAAAAGCCTTCTGACAAACCGTACCCGTTTTAATCTGCCTGAAGTTCTGTCTGTTCAGATTGAAGACTGGGAAGCATCTTATTCCTGCGCCAGCCTTTTTAAAGGTTATGTTTTAAAGCTTGAAGGCAAAGCCGCTGTTATGGCTCAGAACAACAAGGTTATTTCACCTCATATTCATTGTGTGATTGCGCCGGGCGTGTTCCTTCTTGATGTAGAAGATGACCAGCAGGCTTTGAACCTTATTAAAGAAAGCGGCCTTGATTTTATCGGGAACATTAAAACTGCAAGAAAAACCATTGATGTTCTTGAATACCTTCCTGTGAATTTCCGCGGGCATAAAATTGACGGTAAGACAGATTTTGCAACCGGTAAAGATGCACTGGAAAAACTTGATGCCGCTGATGTTAATAAAAAGTCTGGTGATGCAATTTACAGGGAACTGATGGCTTCACTTAAAAAGATGGATCTTGAACCTGAAATGCGCGAAAGCCTTGAACTAAGAATCAGCCGCAGGGTAATTCTCAGCGAAGATCAGCTTACCGGTGCTTCTGTCAGAGTCGAAAGGGTGAGTGCCGGTTCCATGGATTATGCCGGTAAGATTTATATTGCTGAACTTGCAATCAAGAACGGAGAAATGCTGGAAATCGAAGCCGGCTCTTCCGGAGAAGTAATCTGCGGGAAACCTGTTTTTGTAATCAAGCATCATGATGACTCTTTTGTACAGGTGATTGTTCCCGGCTGCGAAGGCTACGAAGAATATTCACTTGGTAAGGCAAAAAGTGTCCGCCGCATCAGAAAATCAATTTACGCCGTAAACAGCAGATAAAAATTATTTTCAATATATAGAAAATAATTTTGTAATTTTCTTCTAACCCGTGATATAATATTATGCAATGTTTTCACGGTTTTTGAGTTTTAAGCGGGCAAGTGCCTTATTCATTTCATTAAGTATTTCTTTATTCTGTGCATTTTCAAAAGATATCGGTTCAGAAATTGCAGCTAAAAAGCAGATAATCTATCTTACTTCTCAGGGTTATTCTTCGCAGGTGGCCAGGGAACTTGCTGAAGGCTTTAAAAGTGAACCTTTTACCAATGCTTATGTTCATTACCAGTTCATTGATACAGATAAATTCTATGAACAGGAACTGTCAAACAAATACCTTGAAGGCTTAAAAGACTACATCAGTGAAAAAGACGCAGACCTTTTTGTTCTTGCTGATAACGAAATGTTTTCTTTTGGACTGGATCACCGTGCAGAACTTTTTGGCGACAAGCCGGTTGTTTTTCTTGATGTTCATGACCAGGAAAAAATTCACGAAAGTTATACTGATTCAATGATTACCGGTGTGCAGGATATTCTGCCGTTGGATGAAAATGTTCTTCTTATAAAATCGATTCTGCCAAAAACTGACAATATTGTTTTTATTACTGATGATTCTGTTCTGGGACGAATCGGGAATAAAATGTTCCATGACCTGATTCCGCGTTTTAATGGAATCAGCTTTACAGAAATTGATACAAGTACTCTTACAAATGAACAGATTTATTCGCGCCTGAATCTGCAGGTGGATAATACAGTTGTTCTCTATCTGATTGCCGGCCGTTCAAAATCCGGAATTATTTCTGATGGTATTGATTTTATTGTTAACTGCTGTGCTGAAAAAAAGATTCCTGTTATCAGCTGTCTTGCAAGTATTGAAGATACTGGAATGCTCGGCGGTTATTATTCTGACCGCAGACATATCGGTCATGAAGCAAACCGCATGGCACGGGAAATTTTAAATGGAATCCGTCCGGTAGATATTCCTATCAGTAATGATGTCGTTTACAACTATTACTTTGATAAAGACCTGCTTAAGCGTTATCAGATAAGCGAAAAAAATCTTCCGGGCAATGCAATTTTTTATCATGCAAATGAACTTTCAAAATCTGGCAGTCATGTTGCTGTATTAACTCTTGCAGGAGTTATGTTTGCTCTTGCTGTGATAGGTGCATTTATTGCGTTCTTTAACCGTTACAGACATCTGAATGAACAGTTTGAAGAAAACAGAATCAAGCTTCATGCCGTAATGGATCAGAGTGAAACCGTTTACTGGGAATGTGATTTTTCTGCTGAAGAAGAAAAAAATCCTGAATCTGAACAGCTTGATGATGGCATTAAAGAGCTTGGGGATGATGATGAAATTTCTGAACTGGTAGAAATTGAAGATCCTGATAATGTTAAGACAGACGAAAATTCTTATGCTGTAACCGATCCTGTTCAGGGATGGATTTATTCCGGAATCATTCAGAAAGAATACCGCGATCAGTTTAATGAACTTTTGAATGACTTTAAGGAAGGCCGCCGTAAGCGCAGTATTGAAATCAACCTTCCGCTGGAAGTCGTTGACTACCGTAACGGTGTTGTAACAGAACGCTGGAAGAAAATCGTTTACAAGGCACTTAAGTTTGACGGCGAAAAAGTCGTTCATGCAATCTGTTCTTCTACTGATATTACAAGCCAGAAGCGTTCTGAACGCGATTACGAACGTATCATGAATTATCAGACTCTGGTTCAGCAGCGTTATTCTGCTTATTCCCGCCTTAACCTTACAAAAGATGTTGTCCTTGAACGTTATGTCCGCGTTGACGAACTTTCACGAATCATTAAAGGCGAAACTGCAGACGAGGAACTTGGCATATTCAAGGACCTGATGACTACCCGCAACCAGAACGAATCTGTTGTGCAGATGTTTACCCGCCGTGAACTTATCATTGCCCAGAAAAACGGTCTGCGTCAGAGAGAATGTGATTTCTGCTATCAGTTCTCAAACGGCTGTCTGCAGTGGTTTAAGCTGAGCGTTGAACTTGCTTCCAATCCTATCAACGGCGATATCGAAGCTTACTGTTATCTCAACGACATTACAAACGAAAGTATTGCAGATATTTCTAAGGATGCTGTTCTTAGTGAAGAAATCAACTGTCTGTACTGGCTTGACCTTAATACTGACATCGTTCAGGTAATTTCTAAGGCTGACAGCGTTGACTGGATTCCTGAAATTCCAAACCTTAAGTACTCAGAATTCATGGATGTTGTTCTTAAGAAAAAGGTAACAGAAGAAGATAAAAAGGATGTTAAGCATCTGTTTGATGTTGGACGAATCAAGGAAGAACTTGAATATTCAAGGGAAACAGGCTTTATCTTCCATACAAGAAATACTGAAGGTAACGTAGAAATCATGCAGGCTAAGATTAACTATCTTGAACCGGATTCTAACATTCTTGTATTTATCATTACAGATATTACAGCAATTACACTTGCTCAGAACGAACAGTCAGAAAAGCTTGCAAAGGCAATTAAGTCTGCCGAACAGGCCAACTATGCAAAAAGTGACTTCTTGTCCCGCATGAGTCATGACCTTCGAACTCCAATGAACGGAATTATCGGTATTTCTGAACTTGCACAGAAAGAAGTTAATAATCCGGCGGCACTTCAGGATGACCTTGAAAAAATTCATTCTTCATCAAAATACATGCTCAGCCTGCTGAACGATATTCTTGATATGTCAAAGATTGAATCGGGTAAACTGGAAATCCGTCGTCAGCCTACTGTTGCAGGTGAATGTATTGATAACATCAACACTCTTGCAAAGGTTATGTTCGAAAAGGTTGGCGTTACTTATTACTGTAACCGTAAGGGTTCTGACCTTAACGAAACATTTGTTAATATTGACCGTGTTCACATGCAGCAGGTTGCAATGAACCTTCTGTCGAACGCTTCAAAATATACTCCTGCCGGTGGCCGCGTTGAATTCCTTATTGATACAAAGGCCAAAACTGACGAATACATCGATCTGGATTTTATAATCAGCGATACCGGTGTGGGTATGACTGAATCCTTCCAGAAAATTATGTACGATCAGTTCACTCAGGACACTAACTCTGTTAACAAAGTGGGAACCGGTCTTGGTCTTGCAATCGTTAAGAGCCTTGTGGAACTTATGGGCGGTAAAATTTCTTGTAAGAGTGCTCCTAATGAAGGAACAACCTTTACAATCAGTCTGCGCCTTGAAGTTGTAAGCCGTGCAAAAGCCATTGAACTTGGTCTTACCAAAGAAGAACAGAAGAAAAAGATGGAAACACTCAACTTTGAAGGTAAGCGTGCACTTCTGGTTGAAGACAACGAACTTAACCAGGAAATTGCAATGCGTCTTCTGGAAGGCAAGGGTCTTGAAGTTGTTGTTGCCAATAACGGTCTTGAAGCACTTAATAAGTTCTCTGAAACAGAAGAAAATTACTTTGATATTGTCTTTATGGATATGATGATGCCTGTTATGGATGGTGTGGAATCAACAAAGCACCTGCGTAATCTTGAACGCCAGGATGCAAAAAATGTTCCGATTATTGCAATGACCGCAAATGCCTTTACAGAAGATATCGAAAAATGTAAGACTGCCGGCATGAACGATCACATTGCCAAACCTATTGATACAAAGCGCATGATGGAAACCATTGCAAATTATATCGGCTAGAATGCGATAGTGATACTATCAATTAAATTAACTACCGTTCGTTAGTTTCGCATCTATTGCGTTTTTTCGCAAAATTCTCATATAATTTACAGTTATGAGCATTTTATCACAAAAATTTAGAAAAGTTTTGAGTGTAGGGCTTAAAGTTTCTGCTTTAAGTTTTGCATTTATGTTTGCCGGATGTAACGATTTGCTTACAATGCCTGCAAATAATTCAACTGGGGGCAGCGAAAGCAAAAATATCGCATGTCCAAGCGGTTTGTCTGCAACAGTAGGTAAAAAAGGTACCATTACTTTGAACTGGTCACCTGTACCTAATGCAATTTATTACTATATATATAAAGCGCAGACAAATACTTCTGCCAGTACCGAATTTCAGCGTTGTGGTGAAACAACTGATGTTTCGGTAACTTCCATTGAACTTAAGGTCGATCCGGGAACAGCAATGTTCTTTGCTGTTGCAGCTGTTGATGCAAACGGAGCGATTTCTGATATCAGTATTCCTGTAAAAGGAACAGCTCTTGCCCGTCCATATATTACAAGCGTTGAAAGTGTTGACAGAAAGACAACCGTCAGCTGGTATATGGGAAGCAATAAAGCAAAAAATACATATTCACGCTATCTGCGCTACAAAGTCTGCTGTTACAGACCTGGAAAAACAGAACCTGAAAAAACAATCACAATTACTGACGGTAATGCTGATACTGTTGCGGTTTTTGAAGACCTTGATGTAGGCGTTTACTATGACTTTACTGTAAGTGCATGGTGTGAATTCCCTGATGACATAACTGATGAAGAAGTCAGCGCAAAGGTAAACAAGGAAACAGCAATTTCTTATATTCCTTCTGTACCTGAATTCATTGCGTCTGAAGGAACTGAATACGACTGCGTAAATCTCTTTGTTACACTTCCACAGAAATGTCGTGTAGAATCAACTGACGAAGATCATCCGCTGATGTTCAAGATTGAACGCGGTGTTTACATTGAAGGTAAGGACACAGTATTCTCTGCTCTTCCTGGTTACACAGATGATGATTATGTTGTTGTAGAAGGTAACGAACTTAAGAAACAGACTTATGCTGACAGCGATGCACGCTGGGATGATTATGTTCGCGGTAATATCGTAAAATTCAGGGACGATACAGCTGTTCTTGGATGTCAGTATGAATACCGTATTTCGACAAGAGTCGGTAAAATTGAATCAAGCAAGTCTTTCAAGAGTATTGAAGGCAAACAGAAAAAAGCTATCGGCTGGAGACCTGCAGAACCAGAAATCTCAATCGTAAACTTTAAAGATGTCAGAGACGAAGTTTCTGGTAAAAAGACTGCAGCTACATTGAATTTTGAATGCTCATGGAATTCAATGGGAAAAGCCAGCAAGTATGTTTACCTTATTGAACAGACAAAAGCTTCTATTGAGGATCCTTCAATTACTGAATCACAGTTTGTATATAATGGAAGTTCTTTGACTTTCGCTTCGCTTGACAGCGTAAATCAGCTCCAGCTTACTTATACTTACACTGATGATGAAGAAGAAAATAAGAAAATCTGCGGTTACTACACATATACAATTCATATTCTTTCTGCAGATAAAGTAACAAACCTTATTGGTCAGGATACAGATACAATTAAGGCTGAATGTCTTATTTCTAAGAAAGAAAATTCTTCTCACATGGTATACAACGGAGATTACACCGCACCACAGATCACAAGTTTTGAAGACGGTTATTCAAACAAGTGTGTCATCAACTACAATGTTGAAACCGGATACACTTATAAACTTCGTCGTGAACTTCTTGGTGAACTGTTGTCACGGGATATTGAACAGCCGATTGTAATTATTCCGCTTGAATCTCCAAACGGAACTTATGTTGATAAATGCGTTAACGCTGATGATGTAAATGATCTTGGTCCTCGTCCAGGCAAGAAATATGCATATACACTTCTTGCTACTAAAGACAACTGGATTGATGTTCCAAGTAACACAGTTGAACTTAATACTCTTGGTCAGCCTGCCGTAAGATTTAAGCTTACTGATCTTGAAAAAGCTTCGGTTAAGGTTACATGGGAAAAAGTTTACGGGGCAGAAAAATATAAGATTACTTATACTGCGCCTTCTGGTCAGGGAACATTCGCTACAAGAATCATCAAGGCATCTGAACTTGAAGCTCTTGGTGCTGGTTCAATCGGCGGTGCAGAAGACGGATATATCATTACAAAAGTTGCAACTGAAGGAAATCCAACTTACGCAATTGAATTTACTGATCTTCCTGAAATCAATAATGTAGGGGACAAAAAGACAATCAGTTCACTTATTGCAGGTTTGCCTTCTGAAGTAACTGTTAAAGCAATCAATAATAAGAATGGTGATCCTGATGCTGATGATAATACTGACGGAAATTACAGCGAAGGCAAAGCAGAAACAAAAACTCTTGGTCCTGCTGCATTAAATCTTATCAAGCCGGATTATTATTCACGCGATAAGCTTCAGGTAAGCTGGACTGCAGTAGAAGGCGTTGACTGGTATGCAGTCCGCCGTATATGTGTCGATCCTCGTAACCTTAAGTATGAAGGCGGAAAATATTCTGATACTCGTGAAGACCTGTTTGTTGTAGGCCGCGACGGAACTGTTTTTGTAAATGATGACAAACTTTCTGATACAGCTCCAAGTTCTGTAAGGTTTACTACTTCCGGCGGAAAAATTACTGCATCTTTTGTTGATGAACAGAAAGCTGCAGTTGGTACAGATCAGTATGAAGTTTCTCAGTCATATATTTCATGGGGCGTTGACTTTAAGTATGAAGTCATTCCTGTAAAAGCAGTTCTCGATGGTGCTTCACTTGTTTATCAGGATCCGTTTACTGATTCTGCTTTTGAATATAAGAACATTCAGTCACAGACAACAAGAACCTATGGATACGGTATTGATATTAAGGCTTCTAAAGCAGACTTTACTGATGGTGTAAAAATTGAATGGAAGAGACCAAGTATCAGCAACACAAGTCCTTGTCTGATTTTTGCAAGAGAAGCTGGAACAGCTAATGACTGGTCTGATACTGGTATTCAGGTAACTGCAACTCCAACTGCAGGTTCACTTGCAATGTCACAGAAAATTAAATTGTCTGACCTGACAATTCTTTCTAATAACGTTTCTGACTATCGTACAAAGCAGCTTGAATTTATGGTTACTTACGATAACCAGTGTTCAGATACTGATGCTACATTGACTGCATACAGCAAGCGTCTTAATGAACTTGTTGAAGACGGCGAAAAACACAATGTTGGTTACCTCTTTACTGTAAACAAAAATACATTGAAAGAAGATCAGGTTGTTGACGCCCAGAAATATGGTGAAAGCATTTCTTTGCATGTTAATACAGCAAATTACCCTTATGCTAAAAAGCCTGGTGACGGTATGGAAAATGATGTTTACTGTACTGTTTACTTCAAGAACCGTAACAAGGCTGCCGGCTGGATTAAACTTGCAGAAATTACTAAGAAGGGTGCAACTTTCAGAGAAGATGATATTTCAGATGCTAACAAAGGTTCTCTGCCAGGCACAACTGCAACATTGAATAAAGAACTTATGGCAATGACTCTTGTTCCTGATATGACAGACAATGTTGCTTACGGTGCAATGGAAGTTTTGCGCGAAACATATCACTATTACATGATTGAGTTGAAGCGTAAGAACAGTAACGGTGATGTAATTACTGCTTACTATGGAAATATTGATTACGCTTCTGTAAATGATACTTGTGCTCAGATTGATGAAACAAAAACTTGTGATGACGGTGAAAGTCTCCAGCCTGTTAAGGTAATGCGTCTTGTTACAGATGCAGAAGTTGCAAGATGTACTTCGCTTATTCTTTCTGATGCGCTGTACCAGACAAGTATTCCTAATATGGCAAATGAAAAACGAAATTCTCCTGACGGAAAATTCCATGATCACTGCTGGGGTGGAATTGACGACTGGGATACATCACATTTCCAGTGCTGGTCAGACGAAAATTATGTTCATAACTTTATGGGCGGACTTCCTGCAGATAAGGAACATGCATTTGCAAGTGATCTTATTGTTACAATCAATAAGAGTTCAAGCGAACCAAAACACGTTGTTGGTGGTAACAGATTGTACCGATTGCCTGAAAAAACAATAACAGTCCGACATAAGGATTCAAAAAATCCAAAAGCATCGGCTTATACAAAAACTGTAACAATCGGTATTGTAAACGATAAGTTCAAGGAAGTTGTCTGGACAATTTCAAGTTTTAAATGCGGAACCTTTACTGTACCAACCGTTACAAAAAATAGGGAATTGTTCCTTAAGTGGATTCCATATGAATTAGGTGCTTCTCGTGGCAGTGCAATTACTGCTTATGATACAAATGCAATTGTATACAACAAAAACTATGGATGGTGGGACGAGTAATGAAAAAGTTTATTAGAAATTTATCTGTTGCAGTAACACTTCCTGTTTTGATGACATCTTGTGCAGCCTTGTTCCAGGGAAAAGTTGACATGACTGCACTGGATTCAAACTCAATTGCTTCTTTGTCTGCTCTTGTAACACCTGATGATGTTACAAAGCAGCTTGATGCTCCTCAGTATGTATTTGTTTCTGATGGAGAATTCTCTGACAGAATTAAATTAACCTGGGCAAAAGTTCCTAATGCTTCTTATTACCGCATTGAACGCGCAGAAGTAAAAATGAAGGACGAAAACGGTGACTTTATCAAACCGGAAGAAAGTCAGTTTGAAGTAATTCCATGGTGTGAAAAATATTATGGAACAACTCTGGAAGATGTAATTCTTACTGACCCGGAATATAAATGTCCTGAATATGAATATGGTTATTTCTACAGAATCTCTGCAGAAAATCCACGTATGAAATTTGATCCAAGTGATTATAAAACTACAGTGGAAGCTGCAACACTGCTTCCACCTCCAACTGGTGTAAAAGCTTCTCTTGGTAAATCAAAGGCAGAAATTCAGATTGACTGGAAAAAAATTGAAAATGCCTGTGAATATATTATTTACAGAAAAGACAATCCTGCTGGTTCTGGTAACAGAATTGCAGTCGTAAAGTCAAACCAGAAATCTTATATTGATGTAATTGATGCTACACTTCAGGGTAAGGAATTTTATTATACTGTCAGCGCCAGAAACGATCTTGGTCAGACAAGTGTAGAAAGTTCTGATGCAATGGGTTATACACTTAAAGATGGTGCTCCGCCTTCTGTTCAGAATGTCGTTGTTTCAAAAGGAACTTACGGTAAACCTTCTGTAAGCGGAATTGAAATTAAATGGGATCCTGTTTCCGGATCAAACATTAAATACACTGTATTCCGTACAAGTTCTAAAGACGGCACATTCAAGTCAATTAAAAAGGATCTTGACGGCAGTAAGACTTCGTACACAGATACTTCAAACCTGGAACAGAATATTTTCTATTACTATTATGTTCAGGTAACAAAGGACGGCGTAAAAGGTCCGTTCTCAGAATCTGGTCCAGAAGATACAAATCCTGCGGAAGGATTTATTCTTGCACCTCCTTCGAATATTGCAATTTCAAAAATTATGGGTGGTGCTTCTCAGTACATCATCAGTTTCTCACCTGCAATCGGTTCTCAGAACAGTCCTGCAGATTCTGGCCTTGCACCTGCATATGATGTTTACAAATACCGCATCTATTACGGTGATACACAGGACAGCGTATGGAGCAGTTCTACAGATTATGACATCAGTGAATTCAATTACGATTCAAAAACAGGTACTTTAAAGAAAACAATTCCTGCAGCAAAATACTATGGAATTAAAACTATTCTTGGAGGTACTGAAGGTATTGCAAGTGATGTTCTTGCGCCATATCCATTTGCTCCGCTCAATGTTGTTGCAACAAAAGGCAAATACATTGAAGGCGTTACTGCACAGGATGACAGCACTGCAAATCCAAATGGTGTTCACCCTGTAAAGATTACATGGGATTTACCGGAAGACGGCGAAGCTGCTAAATACGATGTTTATCGTTCAACAAAATCAAATTCCGGCTGGACAAAATGTAATACAGATGGTCATCTTACAGAAAGAGTTTATATCGATAGTGATGAAACAAGAAAACCTGGAAGATATTACTATTACCGTGTTATTGCATTGAACTCTCTTGATCAGGGAAATAACTTCAGTGATGTAACAAAAGACTGTATCGGTTATGGTGCTCTTTCTGCAGAACAGTACATGCGCGAATACAACAAGACAATTATGAGTTCTCAGAAAAAGCTTACCCTTATGCATAAAAAGGTTGATACTGATAAGCTTGGTAATGAAACAGCTTACGGTACAATAAGCGGTGACCTTAAATACAATGCAGGCCTTGCAGGTCTTGGTGCGCGTATTACAATGCATTATGCAAACTACTGTGACTTCTATGCTAACGGTGAAAAAGAAGAAGGACCTTACTTCCTTGTTACTGGTGATACAAATACTACAGCCAGCATGGATGCCAGCGGTACTATGGATGGTGATGTAGTTTGTACAGGTATGTATCCGGGCGTTGTTGGTTACGGCGGAATTAAAATTAAGGGTGGCGCTGCCGGTGGCGGTGTATACTATATCACTCGTGAAGGTTTTGCTAAGAAAGATATCAGTTACCTCATTGGTAATGAAAATTAATCAGGAGTTAAAAAATGAAAAATAGAAAAATAGCTGGTTTACTGGCACTTGTATCGATTCTTGTAGTTTCTCTTTTTACAGCTTGTTATTCACCAAGCCCACTTTATGGAACATGGTCTGATAACATTGGTAACTCTATTGTATTTAATACTGATGGAACTTACACAGCAAAATTGAAGCAGGGTGGCGGAGGAGAAATAACTCATCAGGGTTCTTACACTGTAATTGAAAACGTTATTGTATTCCAGAAATCTGCTGGTCAGATAAACTCGGAATGGGATATCCGCGGTCAGATGATGTACCTTACATGGACTGACAGCGGTAATACTGTTGCACTTACTTTGTATCATGTTGCAAAATAACTGGGCTTAAAGGGAAGTTTTTATGAATAAAAGTTTTTTCAGAAAAGCGGTTTTACTTTCGGTTATTGCAGTTCTCTGTTCAACTGCAGCATTTGCAAAGAAAGAAAAAAAGCCTGTTGATCCTGATGCAATGCATGTTACTCACAACGAAGGTGTTGCGTTTGCAAGCGTAAACCGTCTGCAGAAAAAGACAGGGCGTTCAAATTTTTACTGGCAGGATAATATGATCGGTGCATTCTATGCAATGCAGACTGTTAATGTTCCGTTGAATATTTTTGGAAGAATTGCAGCATTTTATCCTGTTGAGTATAAATTCAATGAAGTTCCGCAGACATCAAAGCAGGTGCTTTTGTATGCTTTTGATCTGTTTGTTGGTCCTATCTGGACAATCGATATTAAACCTGCAATGAGAATTCAGATTTCACCGGGATTCCATACAATGTACCAGCTTCATGACAAAGCACATTATGTTAACATTGGCGGCGGTGTTCTGATTGGTGTTGAAATGCCGATGACTAAAGGAATCACACTTATCGTAAACGGAACATTTACTTATGACGACGGTAACATCGGTACTAATGCACGCATGCAGCCATTTGATCACTGCTGGAGTTATTGTGCAACACTTGGTGTCAGATTCAGTAAGTATCCTAATAAGTTCTACTATATAAAATCAAAGGCAGATAAAGCTGCCGCAGGTGAATCTCAGCCAGCTCAGGAAAAGGCTGACAATTCAGCTAAAAAATAGAAATCAAAAAATCAAGGCTGTCCTAAGTTGGACAGCCTTTTTTGTTAAAGTTTTTTTATCGGGCTTTTAAAGGACATCTTGCGCGGTGTCTGAATATTGTCAAACTTGATAAGGTAAGTGTGTGCCTTTGGATCAATCTGTGTAACTGTTCCCTGACCTAAAATTGCATGTTCTACACGGTCGCCTTCTTTGAGGGAACCTTTTGATTCAAGATGGGCAAGGGTGTCGTTGGAATCTTTAATGTAACGCAAGGCATCTGCTTCTACATGTTCGGGAAGGTCAGTTTTAAAGTCCAGGTTTTCTTTACCGGTATCAAAGATAAAGCGGCTTGGAAATCTGAATCCGTGCGCCTGTTTTGTTCCTTCGGCTTCGGTGATGATAAGTTCGTGTTCTGCGCGGGTGTAAGCAACAAAGGCAAGGCGGCGCTCTTCTTCCATTGCAGTTATTGAATCGATTTTTTTGCTTGGGAACATGTTTTCGTTCATGCCGCACAGAAATACTATCGGGAACTCCAGACCTTTTGCGGCGTGGACTGTCATCAGTTTAACTGCGTTTTTTGTTGTGCCTGCATCTGCGTTGGTGAACAGTGCCGTGTGGGCCAGATAATTTTCCAGGGTTGCTTCTTCGCCACAGGTTGTTTTATATTCGTACATTCCCTGTTTGAGTTCTGCAAGGTTATCAAGGCGTTCCTGGCTGCCTTCTGTTCTTAAAGAGCGTTCGTAGCCTGACTTGTCCATTACAAAGCTCATAAGTTTTGTGATTTCCATATCCTTGTAACGGGCAGAAAAATCTTCTATAAGGTCAATGTATTCTTTTGCTTTTGTATTGGCAAAAAGTTCTTCTTCGGTGTTGAGTCTGAGTGCCTGATAAAGTGAACAGTTGTTTTGTGCAGCATATTCCTTGAGGAATTTAATTCTGCGTTCTCCTACATTGCGTTTTGGAGAATTGACTGTTCTAAGGAACGAAAGATCATCCTTGTAGGCAATCATTCTTAAGTAAGAAAGGCAGTCCTTGATTTCAAGGCGGTCAAAGAATGGCAGCCCGGAAGAAAGTGTGTATTCAATCTGCTTTTTCTGAAGGACTTCTTCGATGTCGCGGCTGATGTAATGGGCACGGAAAAGGACTGCGATATCGCTTGGTGCAAATTCCCCGTTTTTTGTAAGAGAAAGAATCTGGTCTGCAATGTAGCCGGCTTCTTCTGAAGCACTTTTTGCGTGGTAGTACATAACCTTGAGCCAGTTTTCTTTTGTAGGAATCAGATCCTTTTTCATGCGGGTCTGGTTTTTGTCGATGAGGGAATTGGCGGCTGCAATAATCTGCGGCGTTGAGCGGTAATTGCGCATCATCATAATGGTTTGTGTTCCCGGAAACTTTTTGTCAAAGTCCAGAAGGTAATGAACATTTGCGCCGCGCCAGGTATAAATGGTCTGGTCAGGATCGCCTACTATGAAAAGGTTTTTGTGATAGTCGCAGAGGACTTCCATGAGTTCATACTGGATTTTGTCGATGTCCTGAAATTCATCGATCATGATATATTCAAGGCGTTCCTGCCATTTCTGGCGGATGTCCGGATTTTCACGGAAAATGTAAAGCACGAATTTAAGAAGATCGTTGTAATCAAGACCAAAGCATTTTTTCTGCTGGTAAAGGTAACCGTAAAAAATTATGTCATCGGGCTTTACGGCTGCCATGTATTTCTGGTAAATCTGGCCTAAAGGCATGCAGATAAGGTCATTGTAGTAATCCGGTTCTTTTTCCAGCTTGCGGATTTCAATCATGTCGCGGGCATTAGAAAAAGTCATCTGGCGCAATGTAAGTTCACGTTCTTCATAAATAAGCTGAAGCATTGCGTCAATATCCGAATTATCAAGTACAAGAAAACTTTTGGGATAATTTACTGCGTTGGAATCTTCCTGAAGAACTGATACACAAAAACCGTGGAATGTACTGATGTAACCTGTGTCATTATCGCCTGTGAGCTTACGGATACGGTTTCGCATTTCGTTTGCTGCCTTATTTGTAAAGGTAACGCAGAGAATGTGAGAAGGAAGAATGCCGATATCGTTGACAAGGTAGGCAAAGCGGTGAGAAAGTGCCCGTGTTTTACCGCTGCCCGCGCCGGCAATTACCCGTACAAAGCCTTCTGTGGTTGTGACAGCTTCTTTCTGTTCGTCGTTCAGTTCATCAAAATTCATTATAATAAGTATACTAAAAATTAAAAAATTGTTATACTAATTTAATATGGCAAAGACTATCGTATTTGTAAATCAGAAAGGCGGAGTTGGAAAAACAACTTCTGCAATTAATATTGGTGCTTATATTGCACTGGCAGGAAAAAAAGTACTTCTCGTTGATTTTGACTCACAGGGCAATATGTCCAGTGGTGTTGGGCTTAGTACAAAAGAAAAACCTACTGTTTATGAACTTTTGATCGGTGAATCAGAAGCTGCAGCAACAGTAAAACATACAATGATTAAAACTCTGGACGCAATCAGTTCATCAATTGACCTTGCAGGTGCGGCTGTCGAACTTGTTGACCAGGAAAATCCTCAGTTCTTCCTTAAAGAAGCCCTTGAACCTTTAAAATCAAAATACGATTATATTCTTATTGACTGTCCGCCTTCACTTGGAATTCTTACATTGAACGGTCTTGCTGCTGCTGATGAAGTTATGGTTCCGATGCAGTGTGAATATTTCGCATTGGAAGGAATTACACTTCTTCTTGAAAACGTTAAGAAAGTTCAGAAGAGCATCAATCCTGACCTTATTATCGGCGGAATCTTTTTTACAATGTATGATTCAAGAACACGTCTTGCACAGGATGTAGTTCTTCAGGTTAAACAGTATTTTAAGGACGTTGTATTCAATACAATTATTCCTCGTAACGTTCGTCTTTCAGAAGCACCTTCTCACGGACTTCCAATCTGTAAATATGATCCGGACTGTGCCGGTGCAAAAAGTTATGAAAAACTTGCGCAGGAGGTAATCGCACGTGGCTAAGTTAAAAAGAGGACTTGGTCGTGGTGTTGATGCACTTTTAGGCCCGGCTCCAGTACAATCAGAAGAAAGTGCTGCAGAAGAAAAACCTGTAGTTGAACGCCCTGCCAGAACAATCAGAAAGCCTTCTGCCGGTACAAACGTAAATGTTCCGGAAGGCG
The DNA here is from genome assembly GCA_024402475.1 of Treponema sp. Lineage (GTDB taxonomy): Bacteria > Spirochaetota > Spirochaetia > Treponematales > Treponemataceae > Treponema_D. The sequence goes on from JAKSTQ010000010.1 coordinate 25,435, forward strand.
TTACTGTTGATGAACAGGGAACAATGTGGGTTGATCCAAGACTGTTGAAGGCAAACCCTCATCAGCCTCGAACTTCTTTTGATGAAGCAGAACTCAATGACCTTGCAGCAAGTATCCGTGAACATGGAATCATTCAGCCGATTACAATTGAACCGGCAGAAGAAGGAAACTTCTATATTATTGCCGGTGAACGCCGTACCCGCGCTTCTATTATTGCTGGCCTTGAGAAAGTTCCTGTTCAGATTAAACATTACAACGAAGAAAAAAAGCTTGAAATCGCTTTAATCGAAAATATTCAGCGTGCAGACCTTAATCCGGTGGAAGAAGCTCAGGCTTACTATAATCTCATGCAGCTTGCAGGACTTAACCAGGATGAAGTTGCCAAGAAAGTTGGAAAAAACCGTACAACTGTTGCGAATGCACTTCGCCTTTTAAAACTTCCTCAGGATATGCAGGATTCTTTGACAAACGGTCAGATTACTGCAGGTCATGCCCGCGCTCTCTTAGCAGTTGTAAATCCTGCAGACCAGCGCGTTCTTTTTGGAAAGATTGTTGCTAATTCAATGTCTGTCCGCGAAGCAGAAAATCAGGCTAAAAACCTTAACGAAGGCGGCCGCGCTGCAAAGAAAGACAAAAAAGAAGATACAGAAAAACGCGATCCTGATATCATGGCTCTGGAACAGAAGTTTATCAATGCACTTGGTACAAAGGTAAGCCTTAAAGGTTCTCTTAGCCGCGGAAGTCTTGTAGTTGACTTTTTCAGCCGCGCAGACCTGGACAGATTGTATTCCATTTTAATCAAAGAAGAATAGATTCCAGCCGGCACAATTTGATTCTGTGATTCTGCTTTGACTGGTGTTTCTTCTTTGTATATGAATAGCGGAGGATAACGGATGTCATTGATTGAACAGCTGCAGAAGATAATTGACGAGTCAGAAAACATCGTATTTTTTGGCGGTGCCGGTGTCAGTACAGAAAGCGGAATTCCTGATTTCCGCAGCGTTGATGGCCTTTATTCCCAGAAGTGGAAATATCCCCCTGAAACAATTATCAGCCGCTCCTTTTTTGATGCAGATCCTAAAGAATTCTATCGTTTTTACCGCGAAAAACTCATCATAAACGGCGTAAATCCAAATGCTGCCCACTATAAGCTTGCCGAACTTGAACAGGCCGGAAAACTCAAGGCAATTGTTACACAGAATATCGACGGTCTGCACCAGCTTGCAGGCAGCAAAACTGTTTATGAACTGCATGGAAGCATTCTGCGCAATTACTGCATGAAATGCCACGAATTCCACGACATAGATTTTATTGACCAGAGCCGAAATTCATCTGATACATTGCCACACTGCAGATCCTGCGGTGGTCTTGTTAAACCTGATGTTGTTCTTTACGAAGAAGGGCTTGATGACCAGGTTGTTAACGGGGCTGTTCATGCCATTGCCAGTGCTGACACACTGATTATTGGCGGAACCAGCCTTGTGGTTTATCCTGCGGCAGGGCTGATCAGGTATTTCCGCGGAAATAAAATTGTTCTCTTAAACAAAGGCGAAACTGCAAGTGACGGCATGGCGGATCTGATTATCCGTGAGCCGATCGGTTCAGTTTTAGCTCAGATTCATGTCTGATTTTTACAATTTTTTACATTAATAGTAAATTTTTAATGTATATGATAAAAATCTAAAAAAATTCTTCTATATTTCCCGTTATAATTAAATAAATTCAACAATGTTGACGATAATTTAGAATGGAGAAGTCGAAAAATATCCTTACAAAATTTGACATTTTGGATATTCTAACTTATTGTTATAATTAGGGAATATAGTTATGAAAAAAGTTAAAATTGGTTTAATTTGTAAAAAAATTATTTGCCTCTCGTTAGTTGCAGCCGGATTGTCTGTAAGTGCTTTTGCCAGAGATGTTACTGAGCGTAAAGTAGAAAAGATGGACAGCTGGCAGGAATCTTTTGATATCAATGCAAAAAAGGGCAAATACAATGTAATGGTTACTGCCAGCGACCTTGGTGGTAATAAAACTGTAGCCGGTCCGTTCAATATTTATATTGACCCAAAATCCGACCTTCCGGTTTGTGGTATTACAAACCCGGTAAAAGGCCTTCGTGTTCCTGGAAACCTGAACATCGTTGGTACCTGTGTGGATGATGATGCTGTTGATTATGTTGAACTTATTCTCGACGGCGACACAGAACATCCTGTCCGTGCAACAGGTAAAGACTTCTGGTCATACTTTTTGAATACAGAAAAGCTTGCCGAAGGTGATCATACCATCGAAGTTTATGGTGTTGATGTAAACGGTTTGCGCGGTAATTCAATCAAGACTGTATGGTGTCTGGACCGTCAGGTTCCTGCAACAGAAGTAACAAATATTGGTCTTGGTACAATCGTTTCAGGTAATGTAACTTTCTCCGGAACAATATCTGATGGTAATGGTATCGCTGCCCTCGCTTATTCCCTCGATGGCGGTGCACACTTTACAAGCGTAAATGTTAAGAATAATAAAAAAACAAACACAGCTGACTTTAAGTTTGCAATTTCTACAAACAGACTTAATGATGGTCCTGCGGTAATCTGGTTCAAGGCAACTGACCTTCAGGGTTCTGTAGGATATTATTCATTCCTCTGTTTTATTGATAATACAAAACCTGATCTTGAAATTGTCAGTCCTCAGGATAAGACAGTTCAGAATGGTGTATTCAGTATTGCCGGTTATGCAAAAGATGCAATCGGAATTAAATCCCTTACCTGGGAATATGCAGGTGAAAAGGGTGAATTTGAACTCACACCAGGTAACCCTTACTGGACAAAGGAAATCACAAGCGGTAAACCTGGAAAACTCATTGTTACTGCAACTGATACTGCAGGCAACGTTACTAAAAAAGAACGCGACATTAAAATTGATACAGAAGCTGATAAACCTGTAGCTTCAATTACATGGCCTGTTGCCGGTGCAAACCTCGTTGAAGGAACTTTCTTTGTTCGCGGTTATGCAAAAGATGATGACGGTCTTGCAAGCGTAAAAATCAACATTGACGGAAAAGAAGCTGCTGTTATCGAAACAAAAGGTGTGTTCATTTACAACATCGAAGATGAACGCGCTATGTCTTACGGCAAACATACTGTAGGTGTAATTCCTGTTGATAAATATGGTGTTGCCGGAAATGAAGTTAAATCTGAATATTTCTCACAGGGACTTTCTCCAAAATTTGAAAGCCCTCGCCTTAAAACAAACGGAACTTCTTCTGCATTCAACTTTGGTCAGGACGTAAATCCGGAAAGCAACAGTACATTTGAAATTGAAGCTTCTTCTTCAAGCGGCATCAAAGAAGCAAAATATGAAATCTCATGGAGCAATGACAGATTCGGAAATGTCACAGACGGCAAGAAAGAAGAAAAGGCTCTTGATATTAAATCTCCTGTTGGAAAAGTTGGTTTCTCAATTCCTGTTGAAACTCTTCCTTGGGGAATGGTTCATCTTAAGTTTACTGTAGTTGATACACTTGACCGTGTAACAAATTACGGAACTTCTGTTTACGTTTACAACCTTACAAAAATCGTAGAAAAACCACGCGGTAACTACAACGCATCTATTGATGATGAAACAGCAAAAATCAGTTTCTCAGATGTAAATGATGAAAAATATACCCGCGGAATGAATGTTGTTGTTCCAAGCACAAGTAAATCTGCAGCAGCCCGCTGGAATCTTGGCCAGGATCTTAATGCTAAAAAGAATCCTGTTCAGTTGAAGCTTAATGTAGAAACAGCATCTAAAGAATTTACTCTGGGTTATAGAATCTATTACGGTGGAGAAGCCGGCGGTTCTGTAGCAGCTGAAGGTAAAGCAAACTTTATTCGTGATGGAAAAGATTCTCCTACAGGTGTTGCTTACATTCCACTGGATGGTCTTGCTGCTGAACTTTATACAATTGAAGTAACAGCAATTTCAGGAAAAACTTACTCAGAAAAATGTTATGCTCAGCTTGGTGTTATTCGTCAGATAAATCCTGATTTTATTAATGACGGGAATGCTGGTTTGTGGCAGAGCTATGATAATACAGTTTACGATGCTGAACAGAGAATGTTCATCATGGGAAGTAACGGCACAATCAGTGGTATTACAAACCTTGAAGGCATGGTAAATGCAACTATTACAAGCCGTTCTACAGGTCTCGAAATTATTCCTGTTGGAAGAGGCTTTGTACTTAGAGCAACAGAAGACGGTATTTACAGCAATGTAACAGTTCGTGTGACAAATGATCAGGGACAGCGTGTTGATTTTGCGCCTGTTTCATTTGTAAGTGATACAAAAGGTCCTCAGTTTACAATGCAGCGTCCTGGTCTTTTTGAATGGGTACGCGGACGCCTTCTTGCAAGCGGTGTAGCTTCTGATGCAACCGGAATCAAGAGTCTTGAATATTCTATTGATAACGGCGAAACATGGAAGACAATCGTAAACAATTCAAAGCGTGCAACTGTTCAGATCAGCATTGACGAAAATCTTTCTAATGTAGAAGACGGAATCGTTCCTCTTGATATCCGCGGAACTGACATCAGCGGTAATGTTTCTTATTTCAGAACTGTAGTTCAGAAAGATACAAAGGCACCGGAAGTTCAGGTAATTGTTCCTGGTGTTGAAGAAAAGATTAACGGTATCAATACAATTTCGTTCATTGCAAAAGATGAAGGAAACCTTGAAAAAATTGAATACGTAAGTTCAGACGGAAGAAGACGTCAGGAAATCGTTAACTCTTCAATGATTACAACTCAGGTTGGTACACCGGAACAGCCTATCGACAACAGAATGCAGTTCATCTTTACTGACTCTGCAGGTAACGCTACAACAAAGAACACATGGGAATTCCTTGTAGACAATAAGTCTGACCTTCCTATTGCTAATATTCAGCTTCCTACAGAAAACGAAGTTGTTACAAAAGACTTTGTAATTTCTGGTGTTGTACTTGATGATGATGGTCCAAGTAAGATTTATTACAAGATCGATAACGGCCGTTATGTAGAAATTCCAGGAATGGGATACAGCTTCTCTGTAAATGTTCCTTTAAGTGAAATGACAGACAATGAACACAACGTTACTGTTTACGCAGTTGATATCAATGGTGTTCGCGGTCCAGAAAACACAAGAAAATTCCGTGTATCTCTTGCTGAACCTGTAGGTCGTATGACAGATCCTGCAATTGAAACAACACAGAGTAAAATTACAACTCTTACAGGAACTGCATCTGACGGAAACGGTATTAAGAAAGTTGAAGTTTCTCTTGATAACGGTAATACATATAACCTTGCAACAGGAACTACAAACTGGAAATACACATTTGATACAAGAACTCTCCCTGACGGAACTCATGTAGTCTTCCTTAAGACAACTGACAATTACGACATCGAAAGCTTGTATTCTTCTTTGATCAATATTGATAATACAAAACCTGAACTTTCTCTTGAGTTCCCATTGGATGACTCAAAAACAACAGGTCCTGTATTCTTCTCAGGATATACTCTTGATAACATTGGTCTTACAGAACTTTATATTACTGTAACAAATCTTGACGGTAGAGCAGTTCCAAGTCGTCTTGCAAGAACAAATCTTGTTCCGGATAAGATTATTACAACAACTGTAGATTTGAGTTCACTTGAAAACGGTAACTACAACGTAAAACTTACAGGTCTTGATGCTGCAGGAAACATTACAAGTGTTAGCCGTAACATCATTCTTGATAAACGCGTTGCAGAAGCAGAAGTTGATATTTACTATCCGATGAACGGTGAAACTAAACGCGGTGAATTCAATATTTACGGTGAAGTAATTTCTGGCCGCAAGGTAAATAATGTTTCTCTCGTTATGGATGGCAAGGTTCTGGAAACTGTAGACCTTAACAGAACAAGATATTACAAGTTCGGAATTGATTCAGAAAAGATTGCTGCCGGTAAACATACTTACTCTGTAAGAGCATCTCTTGAAGGCGGTTTAACAGTTGAATCAATCAACCAGACAGTTGACTTTGAACCTTATGGTCCATGGGTAACAATTGATAACTTTGCTTACGGTGACTTTGCTATTGAACGTCCATGGATTAAGGGACGCGTTGGCTATACTGTTGACCCTGAAGAACTTGCAAAAGCAAAAGAAAAGGGTGCAGAAAAAGAATTCAAAGATGAAGTAGCTGCAAAGACTCCTTCTGTTGTTGAAATCTCTCTTGATAACGGTAAGACATTCAAGAAACTTAATTCCAACGGAAAGACATGGAAGTATCGTGTAGAAAACGAAGATATGGAAGAAGGCTACCACTTTATATTTGTTCGTACAACAATGAAGAATGGTGAAACAGCAATCAACCGTGTAATCGTTCAGATTGATAAAACAACTCCATTTGTTAAGATTATTGCTCCTTCGATCGGAGGACGCTATAACCAGGAACTTGAAATGTCCGGTCTTGCAAGTGACAAAGTTGGTCTTGAAAGAGTAGCACTTGCTTTGCGTAAGGGTGATAAAGCTGCTTACGAAGTTCCTGCGTTCTTCCGTGGTATGTATATTGACGGAAGTTTCTGGGGTGCAACTTTGTTCAACGTTGGTGTGGGACTTTCGTTCTTTGATGATAACGTTAAACTTCAGTTCCAGTACGGACAGTTTACACAGGAACAGCGTGCAATCTTTGCTCCTGGTCCAATGCGTTATGGTGGACATGTAATCGGTGGAAAGATTATTGCAAACGTTGCATACCTTCCATTCAGAATTATGTTTGGTCCTGACTGGGACTGGTTGAGTCTTGGCGTGGCTTTGGGTGCTAACTTCAGTTACTTTACAGAAACAGCCAGCGGTAAGGGACAGTTCCTTTCAGCAATTCTGGGTCAGATTGAATTCCCACGCGTAACCTTCAAGAAGGCTAAAGCGTTCCGAACAATTTCTTTGTACACAGAATTCCAGTTGTGGTTTATTCCTAGTGACGTTGTCGGTGGCGATGACATTGCTAATAAAGTATTCCAGGTATCAGAGGGTATTAGAATTAACATATTCTAATTTTTAACAGAAACTATTTATTAATTTTCAGAGAGTTGCGTATGAAAAGATTAATTAAAAACATTGCGATTTTATTAACAGGGTTGCCTCTTCTTGCAGGTTGTACTGTAGGTCTTGGTGAAGCAGTCGATACTGTTCCACCAACAATCAGTATCAACTATCCGCCTGCAGCCAGTGTCATCAGGGATACGTTTGTAATTTCCGGTGACTGTAACGATGATAAGCAGGTAGCCTCTGTATCTGTATCTTTACGAAACACTGATACAGGTCGTGATTATGGAACATACAATGCAACTGTCTCTGGAAATAAATGGTCACTTGAATTGAACCGCCCTACTGGAGAAGTAACTCCATGGGGAATTCAGAAATGGCAGTATCCTGATGGCCGTTACGTAGCTGAAGTTTTCGCAACAGACGGAAGCAAACGTACATCAGGAACAAGCTCTGTTTCTTTTGATATTGATAACACACCACCACTTTTTATTATTTCAAGTCCAGGTACTTTATCAATTACAAAAGCATCTGAATACGGTACACAGCTTAAAGTAGCAGGAAACATTGCTGACGATCATACTGTCAGTGAAATGTCGATTGCCATTTACGATAAAAATACAATTACAGATATTGATGCAGAAGGAAAACCTCTGGCATCAGTTGATCCTTATGCAGTATTGTCTGCTGCAAATCCGGTTGTAACTGGACGTCAGAAAAACGTAGATACAGCCGGCGGTACAGAAATTATTTTTGTTAACCAGAAGAACAGATCTGCAGATCTTCTTGATGATGGAAAACATTACGATGACCTTTATGGTTCTGCAGTAAATCAGGGGACAAAATCTTTCTGGGCAACAATTACTCTCGAAGACAGCGCAAGAAAATATACTGGTTCTGATACAGATGCTGCAGCCGGCGGAAACAAAATTTCTTCTTTCTATAGTAACGGCACTGTATACGATTCATGGTTTAAATCTGGTGTTGACCTTGATGCTGGTAAACTTAAAAAGATTTTCAACGGAACAACAGCAGCAAGTCAGAGTGTACTGGACTGTTTTGAAAACAATAAACAGCAGTTTGTAACTTTTGCAATTAACCCTGATGCGGATCCAAAATTCAGTTTCCTTGGATATGGATTTACAACATTTGACGGTTCTACATCTTCTTCTATTACAAAGAACAAGGCAACAGGCAATCAGTCGGCTCCTGTAAAACTGCAGTGTGGCCGTGACGGTAAACTTGTAAAACCTGAAACAATCAGAGTTTATCAGTTTGGTCCGTTCGCTGCACAGCCTACAGAAACAGAAGTTATTGCAATGAACAATAAGTCTCTGGCTGAACTTGAAGCGCTTGCAACAGCCGGAACTGTAACAAAACTTTTTGAAAACTCATCATACACATCAGGTGCAGTTGAAAACTACAATACTGACCTTCATCTTTCCGGCGGTGTTACAGGCGGAAGCTATTATATTCTTGTAGCTTACGCTGAAGACCAGGAAGGAAACCGTGCAACTTGCGAAAACGGTTACTACGGATTTACAGGTTACGAAGCTGACTATCCTCCAAAGATGAAGTGGTTCACTGTTGCTGAAGCAACTTCTGCAGGTAAAACCGGAACTGTTGATAACAACGGTGTAGTTAATGGATCAGAACTTAAATTCTACGGAACAGTTGATACACAGAAAGCAATTACTGAACTCAAATATTCTGTAACAGTAAGTGATGCAGAAACAGGTACTGCAATTCCTGCAAAATCATATACAGGCGATGCAATTTACACAGCACCGGTTGGTAACGGAAATATTACCTGGAACTGGAACTTTACGCTTCCTGCAGTTACAGAAAATGAAGTAATGTATGATTACGACATTGAAGTTAAGGTTAAGAACCAGCAGGGTCTTGAAGACAGTTTAACCCGCAAGATTCATATTGACCGCAAGAAACCTGTTGCAGGAATTAACTCTATTACTCCAGTTGTAGTTGTAGAAGATGATTCGGGAAATCCAGTAGGCTGGTTCCTCAATGGTACAGTAACATTTACAGGTGCCATTACAGAAACTTATCTTGAAAAAGTTCTCCTCAATATTTATACAGGCGATTATCCGTCTGCAACTGCAGTTAAGGTACGCACAATTGATCTTGGTTCACGCTACAATGTAAACGAAGCCATTGATACTACTGCACTGGTTGGGGATAACGGTTCTATTGTAGATCTTTCTAATAATCCAAAAATTACTTTTGAACTTGAAGTAATTGACCAGGCCGGAAACTCAAGCAAAATTAACTCAAAGACTTTCAACGGCGATAATTTCTATGTCGTTGACCAGGCAACTGATAAACCTGACGTTAAGGGAAGTAACTTTGTTCTGGTAACAGATCCTGATAACTTCTCAGTAGATAATGATGAAACAAATCCATCAGATATTAAAGGTAACCTCTTTACAAGTTCAAGTAAAAACCAGCTTATGGGTGAAGTTACTGATGATGATGGTATTAAAGAAATCAGTATTAAAGTAAAAGATTCTTCTGGAATTACTCATACAACTGACATTGATCCTAGAGGTTCAACAACAAGAAGTTTTAAAGCCGCACTTCCACAGGAAACAGGCATTTATGATGTAACAATTATTGCAACTGATACAACTTATGATGCAGGAAGTTCTGCAGCAATTAAGAGTAACCGTCGCACTGAATACGGATTTAAAGTTGCAGTTGACCTTGAAGATCCTAAAGTTGAAGAAACAAGTGTTGCAGCTGGTGCTTCTACCTTTATTAAGCAGGGCGGAAGCGTAGTCTATACTGGTAAAGTATCAGATGACTTTAAACTTGCTGCCGATAACAAACTCACAGTAACTTACATTAAGAATGGAACTCCTTTCTCTGAAACTATTCCGGTTACTACAGCAGACGGTAAAAACGGTACATGGACTTATACTCTTGTAGATGATCCTGGAATTGCAGACGGTACAGTTTCTGTGACATTTACTGTAACAGACCTTGCAGGTAAAACAGCTTCTGTTGTAAGACAGATGATTAAAGATACCATTGCACCGGTTGTAGAACTTAAGAACATTGCTCCAGTTGTTGTTAAGACAGAAGGAGCTGCTCCATCAGAAGTTAGAAAGGCATATCTTAACGGTGTAATTACTGTCAGCGGTAAGGTTACAGAAGTTAACCTTAAGACAGATCCGACTGACAAGGGATCAAATGCTGCAAAGAATAACCAGTACTTTGATGCCGTAACATTAAAGGTATTCATTGATAAAGCAAATCCTGTTCTTTACGGAGCAGGCGTTGATACTCCTGACAAAACAATTTACCTTGGTTCTGTTTACTCATTTGAAGAAAGCATTGATACAACAGTTTATGCAGTTGATCAGATTAAAGTAATTACAGTTGTGGCTCAGGCTCGGGATATTGCAGGAAACGTTGGTGAAGTAAGTACAACAACATTCTACGCAGCCGAATATCCGTCTGACGCTTCTGGTGCATTCCAGATTGATCAGACAACTGATAAACCTGAAATTAGCGGAAGCAACTTTGTTTACGTAGAATCTGAGGCAAACCTTGCTCCAGAAAATACTGTTGCAGGCGGAGTTGCTAAAGGTAACATTTTTGATAAGAAAGGTAACAATAAACTCATTGCATCTGTCGCTGATGATGACGGTGTAAAAGAAGTTTATATTAACGTATATAAAGCAACAGGTACTCTTACAGCTGCAAACCTTGTCAGCCGTGAAAAGCTGCATCTTGCAGAAGGTACAACAGCAGGAAGCGTTACATATTCAATTCCTGATTCAATTGTTTCTGGTGCATACCGCAATGTATTTGAAGTTGTAGATATTACTTACGATGCTGTTAAGGCTGCAAGCGGAACTGCAGCAGAAAAAGCAATTCAGGCTAACCGTAAGACAACTTATGGTCCGTTCTGGGCAGCTGTTGATAATGCAAATCCTTCTATTAAAGTTGAAAACAGCACTGATAAGATTTACGTTAGAAATTATACTCAGGCAGAAATTACAGCAGGCAAAGCAAATGTAAGATTTACAGGTATTGCTGCAGATGACTGGGAACTTGCTACAGGAACACCTGTTGTAATTACTTATGCACAGGATATGGCTATTGCTGCTTCTGGTGACGGAAGTACTGTAGCAGGCAGTGTTGCAGTTACATCCGGAACCTGGGCATTTGATTTTGATACAACAGTTCTTTCAGAAGGAACATACACTGTAACATTTACAGTAACAGACCGTGCAGGAAAAACTTCAAGTGAATCCCGCACAATCATCAAAGATGTTACAGGTCCAGTATTTGGTACAAGCACCAACAACGTTCCTGGAAGTTCAGGTTACGAAGCAAATAAAGTAAGACCTTACATTGAAACAAATGGTTTGACAGTTAATGGAACAACCTGGTACAACTCATCAAGCCTTAAGATGGTTGGTGGTGTAAGCGACAACTTAAGTGGAATCAGAAAGGTTGAATATAAAGTTGATGATGCTGCATATACAGAATGTTCTGGTTCTGAAAGCTTCTTTGCAATTATGAGTGGTCTGGTAAACGGATCAAATATCGTAATTCGTGCAGAAGATAATGCAGGCAATACAACTCTGTACACAAACATTGCATCTTTGAATATTGATACAGTTGCTCCGGAAGGTGAATCAATTAATCCTACCGGTACAAAACTTTCTAACGGAAATGCTGCAATTGTCGTAAACGGTATCGTTACTGATGATGCCAGTGGTCCGGATCTTACTGCAGGCAGCATTAAGATTAAAGTTGGTTCAAAGATTACTCAGGGTGTAACACCTGATGCAACTGCTACTGTTACATTCAATGCTACAAATAACTCATATGAATGGACTGCAACAATTCCTACAAGTGCGCTTACAACAGGCGGAACAGTCTGGGCACAGATTAAGGATAATGCAGGAAATACATCTGATATTAATCTCTTTGTTCTCTCGCTGGACAATGTTCCGCCTACAGTAAAATTTGCAGATGGAATTGACGGTTCAACTTTGAACAAGATCATTAAGCTCAATGGTTCATCAGAAGATAATAATGGTATTGAATCAATTAAGCTTGAATATAAGAACGGTGCCGGTGCATGGACAGAAGTTGAAAATTCAACTGGCGATAAAGTTAGCGGATTAACAACATGGAAACTTGAAAACATCGACACTCAGACAGCATTTGGTACAATCAACAACAACAGTGATGCCGGTACTGCAATCAGTCTTCGTGTAACTGCAACAGATAAAGCAGGTAACGAAAACAGCGCAACAGTTACAGTTGACAACAAACCTACTGCAGCTATTACAGTTAATCAGCATGCTGACCGTCCTATTGTTACATTGACAAATCTTCAGAACCTCAGCGACATGACTTCTGCAAATCCTAAGTTCTTTGAAAGTACAAGATTGTACGGAACAGTTGTTGACGATGATGGTGTTGCAGAATTCAAGATTATCAGCAAACTCGTTTCTGACGGAAACGCAATGGTTGCTCCAACAGCAGCTGAATGGGAAGCTGCATCTTTGATTCCTGTTAATGGTGGTGCTTTCAACTATGACTTCAGAAATCAGGGTTCTCAGGTTGTTTACTTCTATGTAAAAGACAGAAGTGCAGAAGGAAATGTATTCACATCAAATGCGGCTCATACCGGATATTCAAATTATCTTGGCGATGTCAAGATAATTAATGAAGGAACAGAAATTTCTCCAGTTGACGGTTCAAGTCATGACTTTGAAAATACTTTTGGTGATGCAGCAAACGAAGATACAAGACTCTTCCTTAAGATAGATACTGTTGACCCTCGACTTGCAAACACAAAATACTGGACATTCAGTAAAACTACAAATGCATATTCTGATTCATGGAAAGATGACTTTGAAGATGCTGATACAAAATTCGGTGGTGTTACTCCAAGATTAAAGATTCAGATTGAAGCAAATGACGATAACGGTATTAAAACTGTAAAAGGTTATTTTGAACAGTCTGGAAAAGCCGGATACAAAGAATATAACTTCTCTTACGTTGGTTCAAACGCTGCAACTAAAAACGGCGAATGGATTGCAAATGACATTTATGTTGACGGATCAGCTGCAAATACAAACAGTCTGCCGGATGGAACACGTTCATTCACAATCGTTGTAACAGATAATGCAACCCGTGAAACAACAAAGACAATTACATTCAACGTAGACAATACTGCTCCAACCATTTCAATTCAGGGACCAGACAGAACTGTAACTTCAAGCGGTGATATTTCTGTTTACGGTTCTTCAAATGATGGTACAGCAAAAATGTACTATGCAATTTCTCCAAACGGAACAGTTAAGCCAGGTGCGTTAAGCGGCGTTACAAAATACACAACTGTTGTGAACAACATTGATAATGCTAATAACACACTCATTGGTGGTTTTGATGCTGCAAGTTATGTTGAATACAAGCAGATTATGAATGCTGCAACAACATGGACAGTATACTTTGATGGTGATGTTGATCCTTCTCATGCTGCAATCAAAACTTCCAACAAACGTCTTAACGACTATCTGCTTGATTACAAGGTAACAACAGACCTTGCACTTAACGGCGGTACAGTTGGCGGCGTTCAGACAAAACCAACATTTGTTGACATTGTAAAACTTTACTTCTGGGTAAAAGCTGTTGACAGTTACGGAAACGAAAGTGAACAGGCTTATCCGATTATGCTCGATCCTCAGGGAGACCGTCCTGTAGTTAAATTCAGTTATCCGGAAAATAACGGTGACTCACTTGGTGGAACTGTTAAAGTTACCGGTAGTGCTGAAGATAAAAACGGACAGGTTAAGTCTGCATGGATTCAGATTGTATCTCAGGCAAATCATGCAACAACATGGAACACTGGTGCTGCAACAAGTGTTGTAGAATATACAACAACTGACGGCATTCCAACTGCTGCTTCTGTACTTACTAAGTTTACAATTTCTACAACTGACCTGGACTTCCTTAATACAAAGGGTTATGAAGTTTACAACATGGCTAAATATGCAGAAGCCACAACTGATGCAGCACGCAATGCTTGTAAATGGACTGGTAAAGTTGCATACAACGAAGTAGATGGAAGCGGTAATATAATTCCTCACCCGGCAGCTCCTGGTTCACTTAAGTCAGGAGAAACTGCAGCTGATTATGCTATTCTTGCAAACCTTGATGGTATTACATGGAATTACAAGATTAATGCAAACGGTGAATTTGACCCGGCTTCTGGAAATACAAACCATATTGCAATGCGTGTATTCGCAATTGATAATGATAATAAGGTAAGTAATCCTGTTGACCGCGTTGTAAAATTCGATGCTGATAAACCGGTATTTGGTTCTTCTCAGAAATTCTTTATCGTACAGTCAGCTTCTGATACTTACGGTGCTGCAAATACAGCAAGCCGTGAATATACAGAAAACATGTACGTTAAGGGTGAATGGTACCTGATCGGTTCTGTAGAAGACCCTCAGGGTATCGGCTCACTTACAATCAGAAATGAAAATACAAGTACAACACATACTCTTATCACAACTCCACAGGGACAGTCTGCAGGTAAAATTCAGCCTGTAGCAAATAATGCTCAGTGGAATGTTAAGATTGGTGCTACAACTGCAACAACATCTTCTGATTCAACACCGGTATTCTTTAAATATAAACTTCCTCTTCCTGCTGAATCTTCAGAAAAGGTAGGAAAGATTGAACTTACAATTACTGCTGATGATACAGCAAGTGCAGATCACTCGATTACAAGAGCAATTATCGTAAACTACGATAATAAGAAACCTGTAATTATTGATAATACAAACGCTGCATTCAAGATCAGCAACAATGTCTGCCAGAGCGACAACTTCTATCAGTTCAGTTCTGTAGTAGAAGAAAAAGTTACTGATACTGGAAACAACCAGAGTGGATTTGATATGGTTGTAGCTTACTTTACCCGTACATCAGGTACAGGAAGTACTGCAACATTGAATTATTACGATGTATTCCTTCCTCGAAAGAATAAAGCCGGTGATACAGGCGTCAGTGCAAATAAAGTACTCCTCAAGACCGGTTCAACTAACTCTGCCAACATTGTATTCTCAGAAGGAATTTACTGGAAACAGCAGACTGTTACACTTACAGGTGACAATACATTCACTCTTGGAACTGCAGAAGCAAACATCCATAACGGCGGTCTTGTAAAGATTGAAGGTTCTATCTATAAGATCAAGAATGGTGCCAGACAGCTTGTTACTTCAAGTACAGGTGCTGCTGCAGATTACACAACAACTGCCGGTTCTACAATTACAATTGACGGAAACCTTGACTACGAAAACCGTACTGCAGCTCAGAAATCTGTAACTGCATACTTTGCTTATGGTGCTGTCATTAACCATGATATTGAAGAAAGCGGTCAGAACCTTAACTGGTTCGGTTACTACAACTCAATGTCTAATGATGACGGCGACGGAATGGTTGAATATGTTAAGAACGAAGGTGGTTCATACACATGGACAGCAAACATCTGTTCTAAGAACATTCCGGACGGTCCGATCGACATTCACTATGTAGCATTTGATAAAGCCGGAAACTATCGCGAAGGCGTTGTAGCTGCCCGTTCATTGAATAACGGTTCGGTAATTCCAGGTGCATTTGTATGTAATAATATGCCTCGTATTGCAGGTGTAAGTTACGGTACAGATGATAATGGTAACGGTGAAGTTGACGCTTCTGAAATTAAGACAAGTTTCAGCGGATGGTATGACAAAGACAGCACATCTAAACTTGATGGCGTTACAGTTAACGGTAAGACAGCAAGCGGAAAAATCGTTGGTTCAGAAGGAAATGAATTCCAGGTTCCTAACGGTTTGACTTCTTCTGTACTCACAATTAAGGGTGATACAAAAGTTATTCCTGAAATTGTCGGCGGTAACAATGGTATCGGTTACAGATATTCTGTTACTAAGAATGGTGCTGCTTCTGCTTACTATGTATCTGCTGCAAAACAGATAGATGCAACTGACTCAATTACTGATGATGTCCGTAAGACTGATGGTACACACAAAGGTACTCCAATTTCACTTTCAATGCTTGAAATGTTCAAGGCAGGAAGTACAGGCTCACAGGTTGACGATGCTGCTGATCAGTTATTCGAATTTACTCTTTACGATTATACAGAAGGCTGTGGTATTACAACTAATGCTTCTACAAAAGCAGATTCAAATGTAAACCTTGCCCTTACTCAGTATGCAACAATGAAGATGCAGATGAATGTTGTATTGCGCGACTCAGATCCTGCTAAGGCATGGTTCAAGCCATTCTTCTGGAAATCTGCAACAGAAAACTCATTGTATGATAATTCAAAAGAAAACGGTCATATTGAACTTGAAGAAGACTGGGCTAGGGCTTATGATGCTCTTCCTGCAGCAGTTAAGACAGGACTTGCAGCTGGAATCAAGGATTATGATCCGAAAGTTTCAGGAAAGATTACTTTGCGTGGTGTTGCCCGTGATAACGTAATCGTAAACGAAATTTATATTAAGATTCCTGGTTATAACAGTTCTAATGCAGTATTAATTGCTCAGCGTGCTGCTTCAGATGTTACAAGGGCGGCAACTGCTGGGGATGTTGCTGCTGGTCTTGCAACAACAATTGGTGAAACAATAACTGTTACAAAACGCGGTGACTGGGTAAGTACAAAGACTCTTGCAGCAGATGGTCTTGAATTTGCACTTGAAAAGCCGGAAGAATTTGACCAGTCAATTGGTAATACAGTTGAATTCATGATTCACTGGGATACACAGAAAGCCCGTGCAGCAGGTTATGTAAAAACTGATGTTGGACTTGAAGCAAGTGCAAAAGACCGTGGTCAGGCTGTAATTAATGCTGCAAAAACAGCAATTACTTATGGTACTCCTGCAATGTCAAGCAATAAGATTACTGCTACTCTTGGTGCAGATAATAAATACACATTTGGAACAACTACAAGCTTGACTCAGACTGCCTGGGATGGAGCAAATAAAGTAATTACAAATGTTTATACTCCTTACTACAAGGTTGATGTTGTACCATACGTTGTAAGCATCATAACAAACCTGACTGCTCAGAAGATAAGTAATCCTTCTGTATTCAACAGAACTGCACTGGGTCATTATCCTGTACAGTCAGTTGTATCTAATGCAGCTGCCGGAAAGATGAATAATACTTCATCAGAAGGTATTACACTTGAAGGATTTAACCTGAGCGGAACAACAATTGTACTTAAGGGTAATGACGATAGTAATATTACTGTTACTCCGACAGCACCTACAGCAACTGCAATGTCAAAACTTGCATTTAATGTTGCAAAACTTGCTTCAGGTGAATTTAATGCAACTGTTGATGGCGTACAGATTATCAACAACCTGAACTCAAATGAGGCTAAGGGTACTGCTTCTGCGGCTGGTACAAATAATATCAATATGTACAACCGCCAGGCAAATGGTGATACAAATAATATTCTTACAGATGATATCATATTTGACGTATGGGAATTCAATGACTGTGCAGCAAGACCTATTATGGGTCTTATGGGTGGTCTCAACATGAAGATTAACCAGCAAACAGGTATGCTCCAATATGCATTTACCAATGGAAGCCTTTGGTTCAGTATGGGTGGTAAGTATAACGACAATGTTGAATACTCAAGCCGATTCTGGGCTGGTGACTACGATACATTCCAGTCAGTTTCTGTAGGATTTGAAGTTGATGCATGGGGTAATACTTATGGATCTTGTTCTGGTGCAGACTCTAACAGTGCTGATGACCCTGCAATCGATAACTATACAATGTGGATTTCTCGCTGGGGTATAGGTTATGCAGGTGACCGTGGTTCTTATGGTTCTGGTGTTGATGGTGTACAAAACGGTGTTGCTCTTGAAAAACTTGGACAGAAACTTACTGCTACGACATTTACAACAAATAAACAGCGAATCAAGAGTCCTGTATATGCTTCTTCTACAAGCGGTACTTCTACAACCAATCTGTATCATGCTTATTATGATGCAATTAATGATGAAGTCCGCTTTAAGGCAGGAAGTACAAGTAATGCTTCTCAAAGATGGAGTTATAAGGCTCATAACAGAGAAATAACACCAACAGGAGCAAGAGCAAATACAGTAACTATTAGTGATGCTAATAATATTGAAGTAAATGATTATGTTATCTGGGGTTCAAATAAATATAAGATTACAGGAATTAATAATAGGAGATTGACACTTCAGAATTATTCAGCACCAAATACAAATAAGATTACAGGTGTTGATGTTATCCAGCATAAAAATGATGGTAATAAATATGACTTTGGCCAGTTTGTTGACCAGTATTGTTCTGATGGTGGTGAAACATCTCGTGTTTATAACATTGACAGCTGTCAGGTAATTGCCAAAGGTAATACTCTTACAAACCGTGGAGCCGGTAGCCATGTAGATATTGCAGTAGCTAAGAATGCTTCCGGACAGGATGTTGTAGTTATGGTCTGGTATGATGCATATGTAAACAAGCTGCGTTACAGCTATAAGGTAAATCCTACTGCTAACCTTGATGGTGGTGATGCTACAGCCAGAAACTGGCAGGGCCTTACAACAATTTTTGCAGAAGGCGGTGAATATTGTAGAATTGCAGTTGATGCATCTAATCATATTCATATTGCGGCATATGCCAACGGTAAAGTTAAATATGCATACCTTGATACATACGATGCAACTACTACTTATTCAGAAGCTACAAATGCTGTTGTAGTTGATGCTTCTGGTTCGGTTGGTGAAAACCTTAAGCTTGATGTTGTATTAAAGGATGGAAAGGGCGTTCCTTACATCGGATATTACTCTGGTTATAAGAAAGCTAAGATGGCTTATCTTTCTGATACTGCAACAGCTGATGCAAACTCGGCTACTTGGGTTCCAAAACCAGGTGTTGACTCTTATGAGCGTTATACAGGTGCATGGGAAGTTTCTTATATTCCTTCTGTCAGCCGTCTTCTTATTAACCGTGAAGATCATATCAACATTGGTTTGTGGAAGAATGCAAATGGTACTATAAAGAATTCTACTAATGGAACAAGTACCTGGACAAATACAATTGGTAATAAAAACTTTAACCATACAAACCATAGTAAGACTTATGGTAACGGTACGGCTAACCCTGTACTTGCATATATAATTGCAAACGGTTCGGAATCTGTTCTTGAAACAGCCCAAATGCGTTAACCGTATAAACGCAGGTTAACCTCATGATTTAAAAAGGTATCTCCTCCCTCACCTTGTCTGTCAGACAGGTGAGGGATTTTTTTTGCATATAGGGAATATCTGGAGATAAAGAATGTATGGAGATAAAAGAAAGGCCTTTTTGAAAAATTAATTTCAAAAAGGCCTTTGTCTTAACAGGATTGCTTATCTTTTTGTGTTATAAGCAGGGATTTTATTTCTTGAACTTTTCAATGAAGACTGACATATTCTTTTCGAGAATTGCCTTATCTTTTTTTGCAATTAAAGCGTCAAACTGAGCAAGGAAAGCTTCTTTTGTTGTGCCGGCCTGTTCAAGCTGTTTGATAGCTTCTGGGTTTGTATCAAGAGTGTCTTTTACGTTAAGGTAAGACATTCCAAAAATCAATGTAAGGAATTTTCTTGGACGGTCGCCGCCTGAAATACCGTTGTTTTTAAGAATTGTATCAAGCTGTTTGTTTGCCTTGAGTTTTTCAAGCATCATTGCAGGTGTATCAGAGTCTTCGATAGAAATGTTGAGCTCCATGATTTCTTCGTTGAGTTTTTCATAGTTTTCAACAAAAGCCTTAATATCTTTGTCTGTAAGACCAGATTCCTTTGCAGGTTCAATTTTCTGAGCAAAAGCAGTAACAGAAAGGGACATAAGTACTGCAGTAATAATAGTAATGAGTTTTTTCATTTGAATTCTCCAGTTAATATTTATATTAATATAATTAAATATATTAAATTTAGTTACTAAAGGCTAGTTGTTTTTTGAAAGATACTCCCTGATTGCGTTTGCAACAATTCCTGACTGCTGAGGATCCATTCCTGCAAACAGGTCAAGCGGATTTACGGGGCCCTGACAGGAAGCTGCCCAGAATCTTACGTTATCTGACTGTCTGTCTCCTGCTTCGGCACGCAATGCAGATGGTGCAAGGCCTGAAACAGTCGACATTACTCCCTGTTTGTAATTGTCAAGAAGTGGTTCTATGCTTGCAAGGTTTTGTGGTGTAGAAGTTACAAGCCATGCGTTTACAGCAGGCGCGGTAAGGCGGTGTTCACTTGAAGAGCCGTTTACCGGCAGAGGAAGTGTTGTAAAGTATTTAATTGTGTTGTATGGAATGGTTCTGTGCTGTGATAAAGGCATTGCAAGAACAGCAACCATATTGTTTCGCAAAAGAAGGTTCATGTCGGCAGTTGTTGCTGAGTACCATTGTTCGTGGATAAGTCCAAGTGACTGAAGGCGTTTGATTTCGTCCAGAGCGTCTTTGAGTTCAATGAGAACTGTCTGTGTTGCCTGGGAATTAGCCGGGGTTATGCTGCTTTTTTCCTGAAAGCGTTTGATGTATTTAGGGCTGTTTGTGTTGCGGATAACTTTAAGGTGAGCTGTGAGTTCTTCATTTGAATAAATTGAATTTGCAACTGCACTTACCATCCACAACAGGTTTGTATCATCGGCGCCGTTACAGAATAAAGGATTTGGAATGTATTCTTTTGCGGCTGTCAGGTAGTCAACAAACTGGGTGTAGTTCTGGGGAAGTTCAAGTTTAAGTTCCTGCTGCAATGTGTTATAGAACGAAACTTCAAAGTGGTTCAGCAGTAAAGGCAGCTGGGTGCGGTCCAGGTTAACAGTAAATGAAACAGGCATTGAAGAATAAAAGCTCTGAGGGAATTCAAGGGTTTCAAATGCGGGCGGATTGTATGAAATTACAACAGATGCTTTTTTGAGCTTCTTTTGAATTTTATTGAAGTTTTTAAGGTCGAATGCCTTCTGGTAAATAACGAATTTTGCTTCTGGATTTGCAAATGATATCTGTGCAGAAACAGGTTCAATTACATCCTGAGGCAAATCATAAAAAGCAATTGTTGTGACTTTGTATTTATTCCAGCAGGAAAGGAAAGTAAAAAGCCCAAAAAGAATGACTGCGGCAGCGATTACTGAAATTCCTGCAATTTTAAATTTAGCAGGAATTTTTTTCCATAATGAAACTGATTCACTTTGCTTTTTTGATTTTTTCTTGCTCATTTAACCTAAGATTCCTTTTAAGAAAATTTCGATTCCAATGCCTATAAGAATGACACCACCAAGAATGTTCGATTTTCCTGCGATTTTTGTTCCTGCCTTTTTACCGATGACAAGACCTGCAGCACAGATTCCAAATGTAACGATTGCAATGATGACAGATGCAGTTAAAGCGGCAATCCAGTCATAATCCGCAATTGTAAATCCAACAGAAAGTGCGTCGATCGATGTTGCAATTCCCTGGATGATAAGCGCACCAAAAGTTACTGCCGGAAGTTCATTTTCTTCCTGGCCATTTTTTGAACGGATTCCTTCTATTAGCATCTTACCGCCGATATAAAGTAAAAGGATAAGTGCAATCCACGGAATACATTTTTCAAAAATCTTGAAATAAGAAAGAATTGTATGAACACAAATCCAGCCTGCCATTGGCATCAGAAACTGGAAGAATGCAAAAGTTCCTGAGATAAGACAGAATTTTGATTTTTTCATTTCTGGTTCTTTGAGCCCGTTAACCAGAGAAACTGAAAAAGCGTCCATGGCAAGGCCAACGCCTAAAAGTGCTGAGTTGATAAAAAAAAGTAAGTTCCACTGCATAATTTAAAAATTATATCATAGATATAAAATATGCGTCAAACTTAAGGTTACCGCGTGCGGTTATTGTCTAAAAGTTAAAAGTGGATTAGATTTTAAATATGGCAATATCAAAAAAACAGAAAATCAGAAATTTAAAGAACTGGCCTATCTGGCCTCGTGTTGCTGGCCTTATTATTCTGCTGGCTATTATCATTTTTACAAATACAGCAATTACTTCGTTATTCCTGCGTGCGACATTTACAAATAAAGTTCAGATTTGTGTTTCAAATACAAACAGAGTTATTGATGTTGTCAATGAACTGTATAAAAAGAATGATGCGGAACTTAGACGCAGATGTAATGATATTGAAAAAGTTCTTCCTGAAGTTGAATCGATTTGTTTTGTTTCTGACAAAGATGAAGTTATCGGAAAGATTAATCCGGATCAGCCAAACTTTCAGTATGAATTTAATCTTCCTTATAGCGTAATCAATAAACGCGTAGTACTTTCCAGAGAAGTCATGCAGTTTGTTGACCAGTGGAATCACGACTGGGAAGTCAATCACGGTACAAAAAATCATTCCGATGAATTCATTGATGAAAGCGAAGATCTCATCCGTGAATTTCTGCGCAAGGAAATCCGTTCGAATATTTTTAAGAAGGGGAATGTTTCTCCGGATGTTCTTGAACGCCACGTGATTTCCCTTAAGTTCTGGCTTATCGACAAAACTAATGTTCCTGATGTGAATGTTTGTGTTAAGAACAGAATTACGATTAAGGTCGGCGATGTAATTTTCTTTGCGGCTTCGTTTTTTGTGAACATTCTGGTTTCTGTACTTCTTGGTTTTTACTTTATTTTTATGTTTGTGAATATCTTTAAGCAGAGAAAGCATATCAGTAGAATTCTGTATACTGATGTTACGACTTCCGGGAACAACGCAATTTACTTTGAAAAAGAAGCTGAGAAAAAACTTAAGAAAGTTAAGCGCGGTAAAGCGAATTATTTTCTTGCAAACATTCATATTGATAAGCTGAGTACTCATACTGCATGTTTTGGTCAGGAATTTGTTGATTCAACTATCGAAAAAATTTACAAGACAATTGAAAAGGAAATCGGTAAGGGAGAAATTCTTGCACGATATGATTCTTCAGATTTTGTTGTCTTTATGAATTTTACTGACCGCGAAAATGCAACTGCCCGTGTTTCTAAAATTGTCAGTGACATTCAGGCATTGAATCCTGCAAACAAAATCAAGTGTTCTGTAGGACTGTGTCAGGTTGATCCGGATGCTGACAACGTTAACGAGATTTACAACAATGCGATTCTTGCAAGAACTTTAAGCGTTACAGAAACAAATAAACTTGTCTGGTTTGAACAGGAAATGTGTCAGGTTCATCTTTGGGAACATCAGGTAGAAAATGACATGGACCGTGCAATTGAACAGGAAGAATTTCTTGTTTATCTGCAGCCAAAATATGGAGTTAAGAACGAAAAGCTCAGCGCGGCAGAAGCACTTGTACGCTGGCAGCATCCTACAGAAGGTTTTGTTCCGCCGAATAAATTCATTCCAATTCTTGAAAAAAACGGAATGATCATAAAGCTTGATGATTACATGATCAGTCATGTTGCAAAACTTCAGGCAAAGTGGATGAACGAAGGCAAGCAGTTAATTCCAGTCAGCGTGAATGTCAGCCGCGCTCATTTTACAATCGATAATCTTGCGCAGCATATTGCAGATCTTGTTGATGAACATAAAGTTCCGCATGAGTTTATCGAAATTGAATTGACAGAAAGCGCCTTCTTTGATGACAAGGAAGTTCTTCTTAATACCGTTGATGAACTTCATAAACTTGGATTTAAAGTTTCCATGGATGATTTTGGCGCAGGTTATTCTTCACTTAATACGCTTAAAGAACTGCCCCTTGATGTAATCAAAATTGATGCAGAATTTTTCAGAGGCAAAGACAATCTTGAGCGCGGACAGCTTATCGTTGGTCAGACAATTCAGATGGCAAAAAACCTTAAGATGGAAATTGTTGCAGAAGGAATTGAAACCCGCGAACAGGTTGACTTCCTTAAGACACAGGGATGCGATCTGATTCAGGGATATTATTTCAGTAAGCCGATTCCAGTAGACGAATTTGAAAAAAGCCTTTAAGCGAACGCTCTGGCAATGATTGTGTCAGGGTAAAAGAGGTCCGGGAAAAATGAAGTGTCCGTTAATAACAGGCAGTTCAAAAACCGGACCTTTTTTTATTTTTATTGTTGACAATTGTTTAAAACAAACGTAATATATAATTGTTCACTTGAATAATTGTTCAAGTGTTGCAAGGTGGTAAACATGCCGGAAAGCGTTTCTGAAATTATTTCAAAAAAAATTCCTGATGACAAAATAATGGGAGAAGTTGCTGAACTGTTTAAGGTTTTTGGCGATGCGACCCGTGCAAAGATTTTGAGCTGTCTTGAAGTCCGGGATCTGTATGTCGGGGAAATTGCAGAAATTCTTGGAATGACGGTTTCGGCAGTCAGCCATCAGCTGAGGGTCTTGCGTTCTGCAAAACTTGTCCGCGGTGAAAAAAACGGCAAGGAAGTTAAGTACAGCCTTGACGATAACCATGTGACGATGATTCTGGAATGCGGACTGTCTCATGTAATGGAAAGTGATTAAGGTTGGGAATTTTCCCGGTAAAGAAGGAGTTAAGGTTATGAAAAAGAGTTACAAAATTGAAGTAGATTGTGCAAACTGTGCAGAAAAAATGCAGGAAGCTGCAAAGAAAACTGCCGGCGTAAAAGATTGTGTTGTCAGCTTTATGACACTTAAGATGAATGTAGAATTTGAAGACGGCGCAGATGTTGATGCTGTCATGAAAGAAGTTCTTAAGAACTGCAAAAAAGTAGAAGACGATTGCGAAATCTACTTTTAACAGGAGTCCATTGTGAATAAGAAGCAGAAAAATAAGTTAATCAGAATTATTGTCAGCATTGTTTTAACTGCTGGATTTGTTTTATTTGATAAGTATGTAAATGTTGAATGGCAAGTTGCCGGCGTTAAGGTTGATAAATGGCTTAAACTGGCTTTGTTTCTTATTCCATATTTCATTATCGGACACGATGTTCTTTCAAAGGCGCTTAAGGGAATTAAAAAACTTCAGCCCTTTGATGAACACTTTTTGATGGCTGTTGCAACAGTGGGCGCCATTGCTCTTGGTGAATATACAGAAGGCGTTGCTGTAATGATTTTTTACCAGATCGGTGAACTGTTTGAATCAATTGCAGTCGGTAAAAGCCGTCAGAACATCAGCGACCTTATGGATATTCGTCCTGACTACGCCAATATCGAAAAAGACGGTGAACTTGAAAAGGTTGATCCGGACACAGTAGAAACAGGAACTGTAATTGTTGTAAAACCAGGCGAAAAAATTCCTATCGACGGTGTAGTTGTCGAAGGCCGTTCTTCACTTAATACTGCAGCACTTACCGGAGAAAGCGTTCCCCGCGAAGTTAATGCCGGGGACGAAGTAATAAGCGGCTGTATCAATATCAACGGCCTTTTAAAAATCCGTACTACAAAAGAATTCGGGGAATCTACTGCAAGTAAGATTCTGGATCTTGTAGAAAATGCAAGCTCAAAAAAATCCCGTTCAGAAAATTTTATTTCAAAGTTTGCAAAGGTATATACTCCTGTTGTCTGCATCAGTGCACTTGCGCTTGCAGTTCTTCCGCCATTGTTCTGCATGCTGGTTTTAAAAACTGACGCAGGCTGGAATCAGTGGATTTACCGCGCTCTGACATTCCTTGTAATCAGCTGTCCATGTGCGCTGGTTATCAGTATTCCGCTTTCGTTCTTTGCAGGAATCGGCGGTGCAAGCTCAAACGGAATCCTTATTAAAGGTTCCAATTACATGGAAACACTTTCTAAAGTTAAGACAGTTGTTTTTGACAAAACAGGAACAATGACAAAAGGTGTTTTTGAAGTAACAGCAATTCATCATAGTCCAATTGCTCAGGAAGAACTTTTACGTTACGCAGCCTGTGCAGAAAGTTATTCAACTCATCCGATCAGTAAAAGTCTGCTGGCTGCATACGGGAAATCAATTGATAAAGATGTTATCAGTGATGTAAAGGAAATCAGCGGTCATGGTGTAAGTGCAGTTGTTGACGGGAAAAAAGTTCTTGCCGGAAACGCAAAACTTATGGTCCGCGAAAATATTGAATACAAGGAATGCAGTCACGCAGGAACAATTGTTCATGTTGCAGTAGACGGCGAATACATGGGTCACATTGTAATTACTGATGTAATTAAGCCGGAAGCAAAAACCGCCATTGAACGACTTAAGGCCAGCGGAATTAAAGAAACCGTTATGCTTACAGGCGATGCTAAAAAGACCGCAGATGCTGTAGCAGCAGAACTTAATATCGATGCCGTTTATTCAGAACTTTTACCTGAGGATAAAGTTACTAAAGTCGAAGAACTTCTTGCAAAACTTAATGGAAGTGCCAGCCTTGCTTTTGTCGGTGACGGAATCAATGATGCACCGGTTCTTTCAAGAGCTGATATCGGTATTTCTATGGGCGCAATGGGAAGTGATGCTGCAATCGAAGCAAGTGACGTTGTTCTTATGGACGATAATCCTGTTAAAATTTCAAAAGCAATTCGTATTGCAAAAAAATGCATGAGAATTGTTTACCAGAATATCACCTGTGCCATTGGCATCAAACTTGTTTGTCTTGTTTTTGGTGCACTTGGAATTGCAAACATGTGGCTTGCTATTTTTGCCGATGTAGGTGTAATGGTACTTGCCGTCTTAAATGCAATTAGGGTATTATTTGTAAAGAAGCTATAATCGGGCACTACCTTTGCAAAAGCATTTGTAGTGCTTTTGCAAAGGTAGGTCTCTATGAAAAAAAGTCTGACTGGAATTATTCTTGCACTTTCGCTTTTAACTGCATTCAGCGGTTGCGGAACTAAAACAGCAAAAGCGCAGGGTTATGATGCTGTTCTTGCAAAGCTTGAGAATGGCTCTGGTAATGTAGAAGATTTTGATGTAAATCTTGAAGCAGAAGCCAAAAAAATGATTAAGGAATCGGATGTTGAAGAAATCCGCAGCCTTGATGATTATCTTATCCATTATAATATTGCCCGTCTTGATCTTAATGCCGTTATGGACAAACTTGATGAACTTAACGGTAACCCGGCATCAATCGATCAGAAAAGAAAACTTTCTGATGATGAGAAAAAGTTCATAGTTATGAACTGGGGACCTCAGACAGTACCGGGACAGCTTTCCAAACCTGTATTCTATGTATCTTTCAATAAACCGGCTCGTGCTGTGACTGCGCTGGGTTCGGATAAAGAAATTTCTGAAATCCTTACAGTTACTCCTGCACTTAAAGGTAAATGGTACTGGAACGGAACCCGCCAGGTTTGTTTTGAACCTGAAACAAAGGTTGATCCATGCCAGGTTTATACAATCAACGTAAAAGCTGACCTTAAAGATATTGATGGAATTAAACTGTCAGGAACTACAGAATTCAAAACAAAGGCAGATCCTGTAAAAGTAAATTCAGTTAATGCCGGCGTTTCTTATGACAATCCCGTCTACACTTCATATTATGAATATGGTGTTCCGATTGATATTGCCGGAAACCTTGCAGTGTCTGTTAATTCTGATATTACTGCAGCACAGTTTGAAAAAACCATCAGAATCACTTCAAATAGAAAACAGTACAAATATACTGTAACACCTGTTGAACGTTCTTATGATAAAGCTGCTAAAAAGTTCGTATTCAAAAAAACTGACCGTTCCCGCCTGTTCTATGTAAAAGTATCTGAAAGATTTTATAAAGACAGTGATGTCAGCGTAGAAAGTTATGAAGGCAATCGTTCAGTAAGCAAAAGATCATTCAGAACACTCAAACCATTTAAAGTTAACAGTATGTATTTTATGCCGGGAGAAATGTGCGTTAGAGTTTATTTTTCTCATCCGCTTAAAAAAGAAACTGTTGGTTTAGATTCAATTAAAGTTGAATATCAGGGTCGTGATTCAGAAATTGGAATTGGAAAACATCAGCTTAATGTTTCTGGTTCAGTTCTGGAAATCAAAGATCTTCCACTGGCATACAATTCTAAAATGACTGTATCTGTTAACTGTGATGGATATGGTGATGTTTTTGGTCAGACAGCCAGTGGCGGAATCAGCAAAACATTTACTATTCCAGGACCTTTGAGTTATCTTTCTATGCTCACTACCGGGCAGAAAATCATGGAAGCTCAGTTCCCTCATAAATTCATTATTGAACATCAGAATCTTGAAAACGGAAAATACGAAGTTCAGGCTTTGACTGATCCGTACTATTCTTACAATTATGAATATAACAACCGTGATCTTTTTGAACGAACCGGCAGTTCAATTAAAACTCTTAATGAACCATCTGATTCAGTAAGATATCTTGAAGAAATCAATCTTGACCCATATCTTAATCACGGTCTTGGATTTGTAAGAGTTGCAAGTCAGGGATATGTTAAGTACTGGGATTCATGGGGAGAAGTTTACAAAACCTGGAAAAACAGTGTACAGGAAGCTGTAATTCAGGTTACAGATCTTGGTGTTACTGCCCGCGTTGGTTTTAATAAAGCAGTTGTTCTCGTAAGAAGCCTTAAGGATAACAGTCCTGTTGCCGGCGCTAAAGTTCATATTTACGAAAACAATTATAGACATGAAGAAAATCTGGATGACATTGAATCTATTTCCCTTGCATCTGGTGTAACAGACAAAAATGGTTTTGCAGAAATTGATATTAAAGGTTCTAATATCCGCAAGCTTGCTGCTGTTGATGAAGACTACCTTTATGTTTACGTTTCTAAAGGTAACGACAAAGTTACTTTCCATGCCAACAATCATGATACATGGTCCAGCGGTGTTTATCAGAGTTACAGAACCAGCTCATCAAGAAAAGAATACTATAACTTTTTGTTTACAGACCGCGGATTATACAAACCAGGCGAAACTGTAAACTTCAGAGGTATTGCACGTTACGAAGATGTTATGGTCAGCCGCTTCAGAAGATTGAATGAACTTGAAATTCCTGCTTATGAAAAATATACAGTAAAACTTTCTGATACCTCATGGAGAGATTCAAAAGTCATTGCTGAAACATCAGGAACATTCTCTAGAAACGGCGGTTACTGGGGATCATTCGATCTTCCAAATGACCTGGAACCTGGACAGTATGTGATTGAAGTTTCTCAGGGAAGTAAACGAATCGGAGCTGAGTACATTACTGTTGCTTACTTTGAACGCGCTAAATTCCAGGTAAATACAACAATTCCTTCTATAGATTATTTTGCCGGAGACAGCCTCAACGCAGAAATCAAAGCTACTTACCTTGCAGGTGGTGCTCTTGCCGGCGGAACTTATACTGCAGAATGGTATTCTTCTCCAAGAGCATTCACTCCACCTGGAGTTAATGCATCAGGATATAAATTCGGTCCGTCACTTGATTATTCTGCTTCTTCAAATAATCAGGAAACAAACGGTGCATTGTCTTCTGAAGGTAAAGCAAAAGTAAGCGTTAACACTGATAAACTGGTTCCTGGTCAGGCATACAGATACACTGTAGAAACAACAGTTACTGATGTTTCAAACCAGAGAATTTTCTCAAGTGCTTCAGCTGTCGTTCATCCTGCAAAATACTACATTGGTATTCAGAATACAATCGGTGGCGGTTTTGTTAAGAGCGGAGAAAAAACTGATATCAGATATGTTCTCCTTAATACAAAAGGTGAATTTGCTGATAAAGAAATCGGTAAAGAAAAACTTGAATATACTTTGACAAGAACTTACTGGACAACAGTTTCTGAAAATGCTGTTGACGGAAGCGTTTATACAAAGTGGTCAGAAGAAACAGAAACTGTTGCATCAGGAACACTTAATAATGCTTCTAAAGGAACTTTGACTGTTACTCCAAAAGGTGCCGGCTGGTATACTCTTACAATTACTGGTAAAGATAACGGCGGAAATCTTACTAAGACATCTAAAGAATTCTTTACAACAGGAAGTGATTACTACTGGTATAGCCGTGATGACAATGCAAGCATCAAGCTTACTCCAAATCAGGAAAAATATTCTCCTGGTGAAACTGCATCAATTCTCCTTGAAAGTGCACTTGAAGCAGGTGATTATCTTGTTACAGTTGAACGCAATGATATTTATTCAACTCAGGTAATTCATCTTGACGGTCCATGTACTGTTCTTGAAGTTCCGGTTAAGGAAGAATATTTCCCAGTCGCATATGTTTCTGTTTCAAGCTGGAGTGTTCGTAAGGGCAAGCCAACTCATGATTATAAAGAAGCTGATTACGGAAAACCAAAAGGATATTATGGTGTAACTTCACTTAATGTTGATCTTGATGTACGCAGATTCAAGGTAGAAGTTACTACTGACAAAAAACAGTACAGACCAGGCGAAGAAGTTACAATTAACTTTAAGGCAACCAAAAACGGAAAACCTGTTTCTGGTGCAGAACTTACTGCAATGGTTGTTGACCGCGCAATTGTTGACCTGATTAATTATCATGTTCCTGATCCAATGAACAGTTTCTACAGCCGATACAATTATCCGCTTGGTGTACGTGGTGGTGATAACCGTCAGTACATCATGGACCCTGTTACTTATAAGATTAAGAATCTTCAGGGCGGTGACATGGAAAGCTCAGGAGATGTTAAGGAACAGGAACGCAAGGACTTCAGACCAACTGCATTGTTCAAGCCGGAATTCACAACAGATGATAACGGTTGTGCCAGCGTAAAATTCAAGCTGCCTGATTCTTTGACAACTTTCCGTATTACAACATTTGGTGTTAATGAAACAGATTTCTCATTGCAGGAAGAAGAAATTCTTGTATGTAATCCTATTAACGTTCAGCAGATTCAGCCAAGAAGACTGAGAGTTCGTGATACCGCTGAATGTGGTGTTCTTGTAACAAATATGGATGACAAGTCTCATAAAGTTACAGTTGATGTAGATGTCAGAGCTCCATCAAAGAATTACGAAGAAGATGAAGCAAAGGGTCTTATTACAAAGAAAGGTAAGGCAGCAATTGACGGTAAATCTTCAAAGACAGTAACTGTTGAACCTGGAAAATCTGTTCCTGTTTACTTTAATGTTTCTGCACTTGGTGTGGGTAATGTTGAACTTGTTTACACAATGAAGTCTGCTATCTTTAATGATAAGCTTGCTTCAAGAATTCTCATTGAAAAAACTTATGTCACAGAAACTGTAGCAACTCTCGGCACTGTAAAAGATAAAGCCCGCGAACAGATTGTAATTCCAAGCTGGGTAGACGACAATTACGGAAGCATCAAAGTAAATCTCGATCCGACACGTTTGAGCCTGATGAGTTCAAGTGTTGGTTATGTATTCAATTATCCTTATGGATGTCTTGAACAGCAGTCTTCAAGAATTCTTCCTCTGTTGATTTTTGGTGAATACATTGAAGAACTGGGATTAAAGAGCGAAGTTGCTGATCCTGAAAAGACAGTCAAGAACTGGTTCAGCTCAGTTAAGGATGAACAGCACGCAACAGGCGGATTCCCATACTGGCCGGGCGGTGCAAAAGACAGCACATATGTTTCTTTGCGTTTTGCTTATATGTGGGCTCTTGCAAAAGAACGCGGTTATACTGATTCAGAAATCGGATATGACATTGATAAGCTCTGTTCATATCTTAATTCGGAAATCTTCACTAAATCAGATGCAGATGTATCTTATAATTATTATAAGGCTTATGCATGTTTCATTTTGGGAAGTGTTGTAAAACAGAATTCATCAAGTTCACTTAAAGCAAAAGTAACTGCGCAGCTTGATAAACTGTACACAGTTGCAACATCAAATGACTGCAATTATTCTCTTGCAACTTATGCTCATATTGGTCTTGCTTACTTTAACCTTGGTGACAAGACAAGAGCAAAGAAAATGCTTGATAAGCTTATGACTTTTGTTGTTCCTTCGAACAGAACTGTAAGTATTTCTGAAAGTTATGTCGGTTACTGGGGAACATTGTACGATTCCAATTCAGAATCTAAGGCTCTTATCATGCAGCTTCTTGTCAGCATGCGTCCATCTGATGAAAATGTAAACAAGATTCTTTATACATTGCTTCAGGAACAGAAACGCGGTTACTGGCAGAGTACTGCAACAACTGCCCGTGTATTTGAATCAATTCACACTTTGATCAAAGCCCGCGATCTGCAGAATCTTGACTTCAAGGGAACTGCAACACTTTCTGACGGAAAGAAAACAGTTGAACTCATCAAGGGTGCATTCAAGGGACTTGGCGCAAAACCAGTTGAAAGCATTGAATATTTTGACGGCAAAAAAATTAATGACCTCAGAAGAAATACAAAACTCAACCTTGACTTTGAAAAAGAAGGAAAGGGCGACATGTACTACACTGTAGAAATGAAATACGCTCTTCCTGATGAACTGCAGATTGCACGGGATGCAGGATTTGAAGTTCTGTATTCTATTTATGATGCAAAGACTGGTGAAGAAATCAAGACTACAAGCGAAAGCACAAAAGTAATGATTCTTGAAACCGGTAAGACATACAAAATTAAGGTTAAGATTTCTACAAACCGTTCAAGAGAATATGTTGCAACCCGTATTGCAATTCCTAGCGGTTGTGAAATTGTGGATTCTTCACTTGCAACAGGCGGATCACAGGCAGAAAAACCAGCCAGCCGTGATGACGATTATGATGACTGGTGGCAGTGGTACTACGGTTCAACTCAGAAGTATTACGATAACGAAGCACAGTACATGACAGAATATCTGTGGAATGGAAGTGCAAATTATGAACTTACAATCAGAGCAAGCCGTCGTGGTGTTTACCCTTGTCCTCCTGTAATGACAGAATGTATGTACGAACCAGAAGTATTTGGTCGTGCTAACGGATACCTGTTTGTAATTAAATAGGAATCATTTAAGGCGTGAAAATTTTTCATAAAGCCTTGAATGCAAAAACTGAAAAAGCAATAAAAATCGGTGCGGTTGTGATTGCTGCAATGGTAATCCTCCGCCTGATTTTTGCTTTTTTACCTTACAAAGAGTTTGATGCATTCATAAGCCGTGCATGCAGTACACGCGTGTACGACAGCAAAAATAATCTCATACAGATAATTCCTCTGGAAAACGGTCTGCGCCGTGAATATCTTGACTATAAAGAAATTCCTTCAAAAGTCGTAAAGGCATTCATTCACGAAGAAGACAGCCGGTATTATCTGCATCCTGGAATTGATGTTGCGGCAATAATCCGCGCTGCGTTTCAGAATGCTTCGAGCGGTCATACCGTAAGCGGTGCTTCCACAATTACGATGCAGGTAGCAAAAATTATCCGCAGCGCTTATTCAAATACAAATAATGATTACAGGCCTGATGTGTCCCGTTCGTTAACTGATAAATTCTGGGATTGTTTTGATGCACTGAAACTGGAAGCCCGCCTTTCTAAAAAACAGATTCTTGAACTTTATCTGAATACAATTCCTTTTGGCCGAAACACAGAAGGCGTTTCTTCTGCATCCCGATGTTATTTTGGAACAGAATTGAAAAACCTCAGCGACAGTGACGTTAAGCTGCTTGCGAAAATTCCCCGTAACCCAAAAATGTACGGACCTGTTCCTTTGCAGGAATATGAGTATCCGTATTATATGCCTCATCTTGTAAATTATCTGCGTGAGAATGATTTTTTCGGGAAAGGTTCAAAAAAGACAAGAACTTATAAAGGGCCTGTTCCGTATCAGGTTCATCTCAGCGTAAATCTTGACATTCAGTTTTTTGTCCGCGGCCAGGCGTTAAAGGCAATTGAAAAAGCGTACAATTCCAGAATCAATAATATCAGTGTTCTTGTGCTTGATGTTCAGACAGGGAACGCTCTTGCCTGGCTTGGAAGTCAGGACTGGTATGAATCGCAAAAGAACGGTCAGATTGACGGCGTGCGTTACCGTAATCAGCCGGGATCCAGCATCAAACCTTTGCTGTATGCACTGGCTCTGGAAAATGGAATTGTAAAACCAACAGAAATTCTTGCTGATGTTCCTCATGAGTATGGTGAACAGGAACTTTATGTTCCGCTGAATTTTAACAACCGCTATAACGGTCCTGTAAAACTGCGAGTTGCTCTTGCATCCAGTTTGAATGTTCCTGCAGTTGATATTCTTGCAAGAACAGGAATAGAAACCTTTGCGGATAAACTTGATGAGCTTGGATTTAAGGCGATAAAAGAAAATGCACAGCGAACAGGTTACGGTCTTGCACTTGGCGGCGGAGAAGTTTCGTTACAGGAATTTGTTCCGGCCTTCAGCGTATTGGCGCGGGACGGCATTTACAAAGATATCGGTTACTTTGCGGATGATGCTGATAGAAAGGGAAGACGAATTTATTCCAGTGATACTGTGAGAATTATCGACAGCATTTTAAGTGACAAGAGTGCACGTTCACTTGGATTTGGTTTGCGTCAGACTTTTATCACAGAGTATCCTTCGATTTTTAAAACAGGAACTTCAAATCAGTTTCAGAACATTACAGCCCTTGGTGCTACTCCACGTTATGCAGTGGGCGTCTGGATGGGAAATTTCAGCGGAGAAACCGTTATGGGAAAAACCGGAAGTTCTTTGCCAGCTCAGGTTGCAAAAACAATTCTTGATTACCTTGAAGAATTTGACGGCCTTGAAAGCCTTGAATTTTGTGAGCCTGAAGGTTATGAAAAAAAAGCTGTCTGTGCATTAAGCGGAATGTATCCGGGAGATGCCTGTTCCAATACTGTTTATGAATATGTTAAAAAAGGTGAAGAACTTGAAGTCTGTTCATGGCATAAAATTGTTGACGGTGAAACAATAATCAGATATCCGGCAATTTATCAGGAATGGCTTTTGGATAACCAGAATATGTTCAATCAGGATTTTCAGGAATTGGATTATTCTGACAGCGAATTAAAAATTACTTCGCCGCAGAATAATGCTTTGTTTTACTTTAACCCGTATTCAAAAATTGAACAGATCGTAAACATCAATGTAATCGGCGGACAGACTGATGACCTTGAAGTTTACTACGACGATAGACATTTTCAGTCACTGCAAAGACCGTTCTACATTAAAATTCCGGTTGAGCCTGGAGTTCATAAAGTACGTGTAGAATGTGGACATGAATCCAGCGAAATTCTGTATACGGTTCAGTAATTACTGAATGTTAAAGCTGTTGTAGGCGTGGTCGCCGATTTTATTCATCGTACGGATAAGGTCAATGTAGAATAATTCTGCTTTAACGTTTGTGCCGTTTTCAAGGCGGTCACGGGCTGTCTTGATAAGGTTTTTCTGGAACAGAACATTCTGGGACTGCATCTGTTCAACTTCTGCGGCTTCGTCGGCTGTAAGTTTTTTGTTGAGATGACGGT
The DNA here is from genome assembly GCA_024402475.1 of Treponema sp. Lineage (GTDB taxonomy): Bacteria > Spirochaetota > Spirochaetia > Treponematales > Treponemataceae > Treponema_D. The sequence goes on from JAKSTQ010000010.1 coordinate 60,782, forward strand.
ATGAATATTCGATTGCTGACTGAACAACCCAAAGGTATGGGTCAATGCGTTCAAGGTCTTCAGGTTCAAATTCAATTTCTTTTTTAACACACTTTTTCAGAATCATTGCAGCACCGAGAATGTAGTCTGAAGTACTTTCGAGTTCATCGATTGTGTGAAGAAGATTGTTTACCTGCGCAGTCTGATTTTCTGTCATGGTATTTTCAAAAGTCTGTGTAAGGTATTTTGTAAGTTCTTCTTTCATTGTGTCCAGATAATCTTCCTGGGTTTTGAGTTCAGTAAGCTCACCTTTAAAAAAGTTCCAGTTGCGCAGAGTAAACTGTGAAGAAAGAGTTTTCATCATTTTGAAAACGAAGTCCGCCATTTTTTCGGTTTCGTTTTGTACCTGGAGAATGATTGCAGGTGTGTTTTCCTTAAAGGCTGTGATTGGATTTTCAATTTTGTAAACAGCAGGAACTTCGCCGGAATTTGGACGGATGATTTTTGTTGAAAGAAGTGCAATTTTATTTGTAAGCGGAGAAAAGATTACTGCTGTCAAAAGATTGAACATTGTGTGGAACATCGCAATTCTTAAAGATGCATTTACTGGTGAGTTCAATTCACCCTGTGGAATTATCAGATCCATAACCATCATAAGTGGCTTGTAAAGGCAGAGAATAAGTATTCCGCCGGCAACGTTAAACATTACGTGAATCAATGCGGCGCGGCGTGCGTTGACTTTAGCTCCGGTAGAAGCGATGATTGCGTTGATTGTAGAACCGATGTTTGCACCTACGATTACAGCCGCGCAGAATTCAAATGGAATGATTCCGTTGTGGTTGATAACCATGAGCATTGCAATTACTGCACTTGAAAGATGCAGCAAAATTGTGAGAGCAATTCCTGCAAAAAGTCCCAGCATAATGCTTAGTGCACCTGCGTTGACAAGTGATGACTGGGCTAAAAGTTCCGGAAGCTGTGATGTTGATGATATGATGCCGGCTTTATCAAGAGAAAGGTTGGTCTTGAAAAGAAGAACGCCAAGGAAAACAAATCCAAGACCCATGATTGCATAGCCGGCAGATTTAAAGATGTCGTTCTTTTTAATCATTGTGAGGATCCAGCCAAGACCAAAAATGGAAATAGGAATAATCAGGATGTCTGAACCGATGCATTCGTAAATTGCAATAATCCAGGTTGTAATTGTTGTGCCGACATTCGCACCAAAGATGAGGCCTGCTGCCTGAGTAAGGTTGATGATTCCTGCGTTGACAAAAGTTACGGCTGTTACGGTTGCGGCGCCGGAAGACTGAATGATGAGCGTAACAAGAATTCCGGTTAAGATGCCTGCGTAACGGTTTTTCTTCATAAAGTGAATGAGCCTTTCCATTCTGCTGGAAAAGATTTTCTGCAAACCGTCGCTTACTGTATTAATTCCGTAAAGAAGGAATCCAATTGCACCAATTATCTGAAAAAGCCAAACAAAAATCTTCATTAAATAAGAATAATAAAAAAAAGAGTCTTTTACAAGTTTTTAGTGGTGTTGTATAATGTCAGTTATGAATAAAGTCAATCACGAAGATAAAGTTAAAACCCAGCGTATTCTTGAAATGGATAAGGTCATCAGAAGCGGATGTTATCCAAATGCTGTAAAGCTTGGAGAAATGTTTGAAGTTTCGCGCAGTACAATTATGCGTGACCTTGATTTCTTGCGCGACAGATATCAGGCTCCGCTGGAATATGATTTTTACAGAAAAGGCTTTTATTACAGTAATCCGACTTTTGCAATTCAGAGTGTGCTTTTGACAGAAGGTGAACTGTTCACTGTATCTGCAATCACTCCTTTGCTTGAACAGTATAAAAATACACCGCTGGAAGAATCGTTCAAAAATATTCTTGGCAAGATTACTTCAATTCTTCCTGATGAAGTCAGCGTAGATTCATCTTTTGTGAATAATCAGATTCATTTTATTTCTGATCCGCTGCCTGTAATTGATACAAAAGTTTTTTCGGAAATTTTTAAGGCGATTCAGATTAAGAAAATCGTTGAGTTTGGATATCGTTCGATTGAGCGCCAGGAATATGTTCAGCGTACATTTGATCCTTATAAAGTTGTGTGCCAGAAAGGTAACTGGTATGTCATCGGTTTTTGTCATAAGAGAAATGATTATAGAATTTTTGCATTGTCACGAATTAAGGACATTAAGATAACAGATGAAAGTTTTGAAATTCAGAAAGGCTTTGATGTTAAAAAACATTTTGATTTAAGTTATGGTGTCTGGAAAAGCGATGCAAAACCTCAGAAAATTGAACTTGAATTTTCCAAAGATGTAAATACTTATGTTCTTGAACGCAAGTGGCACGAGTCCCAGACCGTAAAAGAAAACAAAGACGGAACCGTTTATCTCAGCTTTAAATCTAATCAGCTGCTTCAGGCTATGTACTGGATCATGGAATTTGGTGCAAGCGTAAAAGTTCTCAATCCGCCGGAACTTGTTGATATGGTAAAGGCCGAGATTGATAAAATGAAAAAACTTTACAAGTAGGAATGAACTTTGACAGCACTGGAAAAATATTACAATAAATTTAATGAAGATCACCGCCTGCAGACCCGCCACGGCAGAGTTGAATTCACAACCACAATGAAGTTCATTCACGATTATATTCCGGAAGGCGCTAAAGTAAAAATACTTGATGTAGGTGCTGCAACCGGAGCTTATTCAATTCCGTTAAGCCGCGAAGGGCACAGTGTTACTGCCGTGGAACTTGTAAAGCACAACCTTGATATTCTTGAGTCAAAACATGAGCATGTAAACTGCTGGCCGGGAAACGCAACTGATTTAAGTTTTCTTGATGACAATACATTCGACATAACTCTTGTATTTGGTCCTTTGTATCATCTGATCAGCACAGAAGAAAAACTTAAGGCATTGCAGGAAGCCCGTCGTGTAACAAAAAAAGGCGGTAAGATTTTCTGTGCTTATGTGCTCAATGATTACAGCGTAATTACATATTGTTTTAAGCAGCGCCATATAAAAGAATGCATGGAACGCAAATCGCTGACAGAAGATTTTAAATCGATTCCAACACAGGATGATCTGTACAGTTACCTTCGTCTTGAAGATATCGAAGAATTGAATAAACTTGCAGGACTTAAACGCGTTGAAATTTTTGCGGCTGACGGGCATGCAGATTTTATGCGCCGTGAACTTAATGCACTGGACGAAGATGAATTTGATTACTTTTTGCAATATCATCTTGCAACCTGTAAGCGTCCTGAGTTAATGGGAATGTCCAGCCACGTAGTTGATGTTCTTGAAGTTGAATGATTTTATGAGCGTTCGAGCTTTTTGATTACAAAAAGATAGTACGGAAGAACAACAGCAGCTCCTAAAACCCAGATGACAGGTTCTGTAAGACAAATTGCCATAAAGCCGAATTTTGGAACAGCCCATGAAGTTGCTGCAATCTTACATACCAGTTCAATTATGCTTGCAATAAGCGGAACGCGTTTGTGATTTAGACCCTGCAATGCACAGCGTAAAACAAGAAGAATAAAAAGACTGTAAAAGAAAAGAACTCCCGTTCTCAGATACTGCATTCCGGCATTTATGATATTACTTGCAGCATCTCTTCCTGTAACAGAAATTACAAAGAATCTTCCAAAAACAAAAGCCACAAGCAGCATAATTGTACTGTAAGCAAACAGAAGTCCGATGCTGACCTTGATTGATTTTCTTATGCGGTCATATTTTCTGGCACCAAAGTTCTGGCTTGTAAAGGCTGTGATTGCTGTAGAAAAAACCATTCCGGGCAGCATAAAAAATTCAAGGTATTTGCGTCCGGCAGTAAATCCTGCAATGAGATCTTTGCCAAGAGTATTGATTCCTCTTTGAAGAATAACAGAACCAAAATTTACGATAGTGAACATCATTGTAAGTGCAAGACCCTGACTTGTAAGCTGACTGTAAATTCCTCTGTCAAACTTAAAATCCTTTAAATAAACTTTAAGCTGTGGGCGTCTGTAAATGACAAAAATAAGACAGCCGATTGCAGCGATGGCCATTGAAATTACAGTTGCCCATGCAGCTCCGCTTACACCCATTTTTAAAACTGCGATAAAAACAGCATCCAGAATAATATTTGCAATAACACTGACAATCAGAAAAATAAGCGGAATTGTACTGTCGCCCAGAGCACGCAGAACATTGGAAAGCATATTGTATAAAACAGAGAATGCCATTCCTGCACTTAAAATGAGGACATAAATTCTGCCGGTAGAAAAAAGATCCTCCGGAATGTTTACCCAGGTCAAAGCAGCATTACAGATAAGGATAGAAATAACAGTTAGAAGAACTGCAACTATAAAAGAAAGAACATAAGTTGCGGCAAGAGATTTTCGCAGGTTTTCTTCATCATTTGCGCCGCGGTACTGTCCGATCACAATTGAAAATCCGTTGGTAAAACCATTGGCACAGGTAACAAACATATGGACGATGATTGAACTTGAACCTACTGCGGCCAGTGCATCTGTATCAACAAACTGGCCTACAAGAATGACATCTGCCAGTGCATAGAGTCTCTGTAAGATTACTCCGATTAAAACGGGAATCATAAAAATAACAAGCTGTCTTATAACGCTTCCTTTGGTTAAATCCTGCATAAGTGCCATATTAGTTCTTTTTAGTAAAAGAATAAAGTAAATCAGAAGTTTAAAAAAAAGAGGGAAGTGTAGAATTCCCGTGCTCGAGCACATTGACAAGCCTTTGTTTTAGTGACATTATGTAATAAATAATATTAATCTGGAGGAATTTTATGATTCAGAAGAAACCTTTGGTAACAGACACATATACAGCAGATCCATCAGTTAAGGTGTTTGATGACAAGCTGTACATTTATCCGTCACATGACCGTGACATTGATGTAGAAAATAATGACAACGGTGACCAGTATGACATGGTTGACTACCACGTTTATGTAATGGAAGATACAGAACACCTTCCAAAAGATTGTGGTAAAGTTTTGGATGTAAAGGATGTTCCATGGGCAACACGCCAGGTTTGGGCTCCAGACTGTACAAAAAAAGGTGATACATACTACTTTGTATTCCCTGCTCGCGATAAGGACGACAAATTCCGTATCGGTATTGCAACATCAAAAAGTCCTTCAGGTCCATTTAAGCCGGAAGCAAACTACATCCAGGGAACATATTCAATTGACCCATGTGTATTTGTAGACGACGACGGAAGCCAGTATCTTGGATTCGGCGGAATCTGGGGCGGACAGCTGGATAAATACCGTAATCATGTTTATGACGAAGCAAACAAAGAACCAGAAGGCGATGAACTTGCTGTATGCGGAAAAATTGCTAAATTCAACGATGACATGCTTTCAATTGCAGAAAGCCCACGTGACCTTGTAATTCTTGACGAAAACGGTGAACCGCTTAAAGGAAAAGACCACGAACGCCGCTATTTTGAAGCACCATGTATCTTCAAGAGAAACGGAATTTACTACTTCTCATATTCAACAGGTGATACACACAACATCTGTTATGCTACAAGCGACAATGTTTACGGTCCTTACACATACCGCGGTGTATTGCTTAAGCCTGTTCTTGGATGGACAAACCATCACTATGCAGTTGAATTTAAAGGCAAATGGTATCTGTTCTACCATGACTGTGAACTGTCAAAGGGCGTAAACCAGAAGCGTAATATTAAGTTCACAGAATTGAACTTTAACGCAGACGGAACAATTCAGACAGTTGAAGATCTGGTAAAACTTTAGGATTTTTCTGATAAAAAGGAAATTTGCTTAATATCTTTTCATACATTGAAATTTTCTATAAAATAGAAGAATAAATTATTCCATTTAGAGGTAATTATGGTTTATACAGCAGAAGTTGAACATATGTGTCCTTTAGCTAAAGGCGCATATCATGGACCTGCACCAATTCCAGAAGAAGGAAAATGGGTACAGGTTAAAAAGATTGAAGACGTTTCTGGTTTCACACACGGTATCGGTTGGTGTGCACCACAGCAGGGAGCTTGTAAACTTTCTTTGAACGTAAAAGACGGTATTATTGAAGAAGCACTTGTTGAAACAATTGGTTGTTCTGGTATGACACACTCAGCTGCTATGGCTTCTGAAATCCTTATCGGAAAAACACTTCTTGAAGCATTGAATACTGACCTTGTTTGTGATGCTATCAACACAGCTATGCGCGAACTCTTTATGCAGATTGTTTACG
>JAKSTQ010000011.1 GCA_024402475.1 Treponema sp.
GGTGCTCAGAACATCGTTCCTAACTCAACAGGTGCTGCAAAGGCTATCGGTCTTGTAATCCCTGAACTCAACGGAAAACTCATCGGTTCAGCTCAGCGTGTTCCAACACCTACTGGATCTACAACACGTCGTTTCGCTGTAGTGAAAGGAAAGGATGTAACAAAAGACGGAATCAACGCTGCAATGAAAGCTGCTGCTAACGAATCATTCGGTTACAACACAGACGAAATCGTTTCTTCTGACGTAATCGGTATGAAATTCGGTTCTCTCTTTGATGCAACACAGACAATGGTATCTAAAGTTGATGACGATACATACCAGGTTGAAGTTGTTTCTTGGTACGACAACGAAAACTCTTACACATCACAGATGGTAAGAACAATCAAATACTTCGCTGAAAACTGCTAAGTTATAGATTGAAATAAAAAAGGAGCTCCTTTGGGAGCTCTTTTTTTTTGTTTTTAATATTATTCTGATTAAACAGATTGCTTTTCTGCTATGCAAAAATCTTCAGCACGCCTTTAATGATATCGTTGCGAGAGAGACGTAGATATTATCCTTAAACCAGGTTTGAAAGGATTTTAAGGATTAATCCCAGTATGATTCCAAAAATTGCGATAACAATAATTGCAGAGCCTGTTGAAATTTTTAAGGTCTGCTCATAACCTGTGAGAATGTTTATTGACGGATCGCTTTCAAGATAAGTAACAGTCGCTTTGTCGAGAGTTTTAAGGTTATCAATTTTAGGAACCTTAATATAAGAAGTGTGGGGGATCCCGTCTACAACAAAAGTGTATGTAATATAAATTGTACTGCTTCTGAAGCTGCTTGTAATGTTATCAATTGTAGCTTCTGTCTGGCTTGTGGGACCTTCCAGTAATTTTTTATCTTTCTGTTGATCAGAAAGAATTCTGTATAAACTTACGATAAAAATAACAGATATTCCGATTAATGCTCCAACGGGTTCATTCATACTTTTTTACCTCTTACAAAAAAGAGTAACATAATATTTGTCAAGCTACAAGATAAATATTGTAATACTACCGGGACTATTCCTTCACGGACAGAATTATATTCTAACCATAAAAATACTACCAGTCAGAAAAAGTCTTTCAGCATCGCTAGGTACCGTCGCTAGACACTGAGCACGGCATGGAAACTATCTTTCCGTGCTCAGAGCCTTGCTGAAATTCTTTTTCTTCCTTCCCGTATTTTTATAATTTCCTCTTGCTGCTGTCCATGAAGGACTATTCCCGGAAATTAAAGAATGACTTTAATTTTATTTGCTTGACAAAAATTTTATAAAACACTATTGTTGCTAACTATCAACGGTTAATCTCGCGCAACCAATTTCAGTGTATAAGGAGGAATGGCTCATGCAAAAAGAACCGAATGTAACATTCATTGATTTTGTGACTTACGCTGTTTCTCCAGCTCTAGTCCGTATCTGGTAACTGGCAGTCAGCTGAAAGTCTTTTAGTTCAATCAATTTAAATTTATAGAAAACGAATTCGTTGTTCGTTTATGGCTTGTCCTGTATTTTTACTCTAGCAGTACAGAACAAATTCATCATTATGATTTATCAGGGTTTATAGCGTATACCCAAGGGCAACTCTATATCCCAAGGTGTGAATTTTATGAAAAACGATACTGGTTTGAATTTATTCAGGTTTGTAAAACCTGTTATTCATTTTTTTATAATTACGGCTGTAATCAATTTTATTTTTGTTGGTCTTGATAACATTCAGCCGCAGATAACAAAGTATATTGTAGATCAGGTCATTGTAGGCCGTGACTTTACTTATCTTGGAATCCTGCTCGGAGCTTTACTTGCAATCGGTGTGATTCGTTCAATTATCGGATACACACGAGAATTCAGTTGTGACTGGGCAGGAAGTAAAATTGGCTGCGAAATCCGTAAAGACTTTTTTGCAAAGATTCAGGGTTTGTCAGCAGATTTTTTTGACAGCATTAATTCAGGACAGCTGATGTCCAGGGTTATGGATGATGTCAATGCAATCTGGGAACTGTTCACTTTTGTCGGAATGCTTTTGATGGAAGTTGCAATTCATATTACGGTTGTTATCGTGATGATGTTCCTTCTTGACTGGCGGCTTGCAATTATTCCGACAGTGGGAATGATTTTCTGTGGATTTATTTCACTTTACATGACAAAGTTTGTTGGTCCTCTTTACGGAGAAATTGCAGAAGAGAACTCGCGGCTTAACAATACAGCCCAGGAAAATTTAAGCGGCATCAGAACTGTTAAATCCTTCATGCGGGAGCAGTTCGAAATTAAGAAGTTCCGTGTTCATAACGACAATTATTTTGAGCTGAACTTCAAGCAGTCAAAGTACTTTGCAAGATTTGTTCCGTACTTTCAGATTGTCAGATATCTTGTACCTGTTATTGTTTTGATTCAGGGCGGAATGTACACAATGAACGGCAGCCTGACTTTAGGTGAGTTGACAGCGTTCATGGCTTATTCCATGAATATTGTCTGGCCTATGGAAATGCTGGGCTGGCTGACTGCAATGACTGTTAGGGCAAAAGAAAGCTATCGCAGAATTGATGATATCTACAAAAAGAAATCGTTGATTGAATGCCCGGCAGATGCCCTAAAGCCGCCGCTACATGGTGAAATAGAATTTAAGAAGGTCTGCTTTAACAGTGATGACGGCAAACCGATTCTAAAAAATGTCAGCTTTAAAATTGGAGCCGGTAAAACTCTTGGAATTATGGGTGCAACTGGAAGCGGTAAGACAACAGTCATAAACCTTCTTAAGAGAATGTACAATATAGATTCGGGATCCATCAAAATTGATGGAATTGATATTAGAGACATTGATCTTGAATACCTTCGTAAAAATATCAGTGTTGTTATGCAGGATGTATTCCTATTTTCAGAAAGCGTAGAAGATAATCTTGCGCTTGGTAAAAAGAATTGTTTGGATTGCAGTCAGATTGACAGCGCACTTGTTCAGTCGCAGAGTGATGACTTTGTAAGGCGCCTTGAACAGGGGAAAAAGACCATAATCGGTGAGCGTGGAGTTGGTTTGAGTGGTGGTCAGAAACAGCGCCTTACTATTGCCAGAGCACTATCAGGAAATAACGCACCTGTTCTGGTTTTTGATGATTCAACTTCGGCACTTGATACTGAGACTGAAAAGAAAATTCAATCCATGCTCGCACAAAAGCAGGGTATGACAAAAATAGTAATTGCACACAGAATCAGCGCTGTAAAAAATGCAGACTGCATTCTTGTTATGGATAAAGGTCGTGTTGCTGAACATGGCAGCCACGAAGAACTTCTGGCTAAAAAAGGTTTGTATTATCAGACCTGGCAGGTTCAGTATGATTTATAGGGTAGTATAATGGCTAATTCATATAAAGATGATGAAACACTAAAAGATGTTTCAAAAATTAAAACGGTTTTGCGGCTTTTGTCCGCACTGTTGAAATATAAATGGCAGATTGCAGTGGTACTTGTTCTTGTTGCAATAGGAACTGTATTAAGTCTTGTGAATCCGCTGTTCATGAGGATTGCAATTGATAAGTATATTGCGGCCCGTGATATGAAAGGATTTATAAAACTTCTTATTATTGCAGTCGCATGTAACGCGGTTTTAATTCTTGCAATTAAAGGCCGCATGAGCATTATGGCAAAACTTACCAATAAGGTAATTGCAGATATCCGTGACAGGCTTTTTGTTCATTTGCAGAAAATGGATCTTAGCTGGTTTGATGAACGTCCGTCTGGGAAAATTCTTTCAAGAATTACAGGTGACGTAAATGCACTTAAGGATGTGATTGAAAACTCAGTTACAAGTCTTGTACCGAATTTTGTAACTGTAATTGCAGTTGTTGTAATTATGTTTGCAATCAATCCGGTGCTGGCATTATTCAGCTTGACCGGTTTGCCGGTATTAACCGGTGGGCTTGTATTTGTTACTGCAAAGGCACACAGATACTGGCAGCTTAAGAGTAAAAAGAATTCTAACCTTAATGCCTTTGTTAATGAAGGACTTTCGGGAATTAAGGTTATTCAGGGATTTTCTGCGGAAAAAGAGACAAAAGACACTATGGATGACCTTGTAAATCAGGATCGTAGTGCATTTATAAAAGCCGTCAGATGGGCTGACGCAAACTTTGCAATTATTGACCTTTCATGGGGAATATGTATCTTCTTCATGTATTTTGGTGCAATTAAAGTTATGGGCGTTGACAACATTTCTGTTGGCGAACTTGTCGCTTTTTCTTCTTACATTGCTATGTTCTGGCAGCCGATTATGAACCTCAGTCAGTTTTATAATCAGCTTATTACAAGTGTTTCAAAGGCAGAACGCATTTTTGAAGTTATCGATACAAACCCTCGTATTACAGATAAAAATGATGCCTGCGAAATGGAAACAATCAAGGGAAGTGTAGAATTCAAAAACGTTACTTTTGCTTATGAAGGAATAAATCCTGTAACAGGTGAAATTCTTAGAGCAGAAAAAAATGTTCTTGAAAATGCCAGCTTTAAGGTAGAACCAGGTGAAACCATTGCACTTGTTGGCCCAACAGGCGCTGGAAAATCTACAATCGTGAACCTTATAAGCCGTTTTTACGATATTCAGGAAGGTCAGATTCTTGTTGACGGTCATGATGTAAGGGATGTAACTTTGCAAAGCCTTAGAGGTCAGATGGGAATTATGACACAGGATAATTACATTTTTTCCGGTACAATCCGTGAAAATATTCTGTACGGAAAACCTGATGCAACACAGGAAGATGTAATCAAGGCAGCAAAGGCTGTCTGTGCACATGATTTTATTTCAAAACTGCCTGACGGTTATGAAACAAAACTTACTTCCCGTGGAACTGAACTTTCTAATGGTCAGCGGCAGCTTATTGCTTTTGCACGAACAATGATCAGTGAACCAAAAATTCTGATCCTTGATGAAGCAACAAGTTCAATCGATACAAAGACAGAAATGCTTGTCCAAAAGGGAATTGAACAGATTCTCAAAGACCGTACTGCATTTGTAATTGCACACAGACTTTCGACAATTCAAAATGCAAGCAGAATCTTTTATGTTGATAAGGGCGGAATTCAGGAAAGCGGTACTGCCAGACAGTTAATGGCAAAAAAAGGTCTTTATTACAGACTGATAAAAGCCAGTAAGTAACAAAAAAAGCTCAAAGCGGCTGAAAAGCCGGCTTTGAGCTTTTTTTTCGTTTACAAAAATAAGTTCAATATAATATTAGAACTTGAGCAGACGCCAGATCTGTCCTTTCATAATCATCATGATAAGGTCGATCAGCCAGATGATGTTCCAGCCAAGCAAAAGGCGAAGAAGTGCTGCTACAATTTTGCCTTCCATTAAGCGTGTGACAATACCAAGGATAGGTCCGAGGAAAAGACAGAGGATTACACTCACTAACCAGCCCAGTCCAAAGTAGTCTTTTGATTTTTTAGCCATTTTACAGCTCCTGTAAATAAGTGATAAATAACCTGAAAAAGGGTTATATATATATTTTAAGGGGCAGTTTTCAGTCTGTCAATTTTTTTCTTTATTTTTTTCAACTGCAGTTATATAATTGTAAATTATGAATTATTTTACAATTGTTTTCTATTTATTAATCCTTGCTATGACTTTTATTGGTGCTAAATTTGTACCTTTAAAGGAATTGAATAAAAATGCAATGTCTTTTGACAATTCAACAGCAGTTAAGGGACTTATGGCATTTCTGGTATTATGTCATCATATCAGTCAGAAAAAAGCATTCCATAATGCCGGCGAAATCCAGTTCTTTGAACAGATCGGTTTTCTTTTTGTAGGTATTTTCTTTTTCTGTTCCGGTTATGGTCTTTATAAGAGTTTTAAGACAAAACCAGATTATTTCAAGGGCTTTTTCAAAAAGAGAATGCTTCCTTTAATCTGTGCCTGGTATGTAATGGTAGCTTTTTATGTAGTTTACAACCTTGTAACTGGTGTTCAAAAACCTGCAGGACACTGGGTAACAGATGTCTTAGGTTTAACTTTGATTAACAGCCAGTCCTGGTATGTAATTTCCATTCTTCTGCTTTACGGCGCAACAGCAATTGCCTTTAAGCATTGTAAAACAGAAAAAGGTGCAGTCGGCGTAGTTCTTGCCAATGCAATTGTTCATGGACTGATATTTATTTTTATCGGACATTTTATCTGGTTCTTAGGTCCTAAAGGCTGGTGGCGTACTCCTTATGCGTTATGGAATCCAGACCTTGACTGGTGGTTAAAACCTTGTACCTGGTGGTTCCACGGAGAATGGTGGGTTAACTCAACATTGTGTTTCCCTTTTGGAATGTGGTTCTGCATGAACGAAGAAAAAATTCAGGAAAAGCTTAAAAAGTTTTTCGCATTGAAAGCAGTTATTTTTGTTGTTTTATATGCTGCAATCAGTTATGGCAGTCTTATTACTTTCTGGGAATTCAATTACTGGAAGGCACTTGGAAGTGATGCCTGGGCAAATAATGCGATCTGCTATGCTGCTCAAAGTATCTGGGCTCTTTCTACCTGTGTGCTTGTTTATTTTGTTCTCTTAAAAGTGAATCTTGGAAATCCTGTCCTTACTTTTATGGGTAAGCGTTCCCTTGAAATTTATCTCATGCAGGAAATGGTTCTTTTTTCTTTCCATCCGCTTATTCAAAACGGAATGCACGATGAAAACGGAATCATAAAGCCATATCACTGGAACCTTATTCTTTATGCAGTATGTGTAATTGCCTGCGTAATGATTCTTGCCGTTATATATAATCTTATTAACAGAGCAATTTCAAAGGCATTAAAGAAATAAATGTTTTCTTACCCGAAATGGTTTTCTCCTTTTCTGGAACCTGACTGTGACCGCTGTTCTTTTATCCAGGAACAGCTGGCTCAAAGCGGTATTAATTCCAATATCATAAAGTGTGGAAATCATAATCATATTTTTGTACAGTTTTCTCCAGGAGCTTATAACGGCAGATTCAAGTTAAAGACTGTTGTCGCTCATTATGACCGTGTTGCAGGAACAAGCGGTGCCAACGATAATTCTTCAGGAGTTTTTGCCTTGATTGAATTTGCACGTCGTCTTGTTCTAACCGGAGCTTCACATAATATAAGAATTATTTTTACTGATGCAGAAGAAGAAGGCCGTTTTGGAATTAAAGGGCAGGGAGCGTTCGGTCTTTCAAAACTGCTTAATTCCCAGCGAACTTATGAGGATCTTGTTTTTGTAATTGACAGCATTGGCCGCGGACAGGTTCCGGTTCTTGCAAAAACTCAGCTTCCTTTGAATACAGATAAAAATTTTGCAGGCCGCTTTAATTTTCTGTTTGATACTGCCTTGAATCTTTTAAAGGAAGCAAGTCCATGTTCTAATTTTGTTCTTCCTGCAGCATTCAGTGACAATGCAGGATTTATGGCAAATGGAATTCCAGCTGTCTGCATTACCATGCTTCCTTCAAAAGAAGCAACTGATTATGTCTTTAACCTTAAGCGTATTCCAGAACTGGAAGCCAGCGTCATGAACCGTAGTCTTGAAAAAGATATTGCAACCGGAACTCCTGAATATATTCTCAAAGAAAAACTTCCTTTAACCTGGAAGCTTTTTCACACGCAGTATGATGTCCCTTCTACACTTGATGGATTTGCATTTGATTTAACGGCCCGTATTCTGGATAAAATCCGGGAATTATGCATTCCTGTTTAATTTCTTTACTCTGATTGAAATTAGTGTTACATCGTGATATATTTTCCTATATATAATAACAATAATGGGGTGCTTTATGAAACTTTGGGACAAAGGTGCTTACCTTTCTAATGGAAAACTTGTTGAATCACTTGCAGGTGCTTCTCCAGCAGAAAATGCAAAAAAAACAATTGCATATTCAATTCTTCAGAAACATAATACAAACAGTGATCCTGCAAAACTTAAAATTAAGTTTGACAAAATTACTTCTCACGACATTACGTATGTTGGTATCATTCAGACAGCCCGTGCTTCTGGTCTTGAAAAATTTCCTCTTCCTTATGTTCTTACAAACTGTCATAACTCACTTTGTGCAGTTGGCGGAACAATCAATGACGATGACCACTTCTTTGGTTTGACTTGTGCACAGAAATATGGCGGCGTTTATGTTCCTCCACACCAGGCTGTAATTCACCAGTTTGCCCGCGAAATGCTGGCTAAATGTGGTGACATGATTCTTGGTTCAGACAGCCATACTCGTTACGGTGCTCTTGGTACAATGGCAATTGGTGAAGGCGGTGGTGAACTTGCAAAACAGCTTTTAAATAAAACTTATGATGTTGCGCTCCCAGGTGTTGTAGCTGTTTATCTTACTGGTTCTCCTGTTCCAGGAGTTGGTCCACAGGACGTAGCACTTGCAATCATCAAAGCAGTATTTGATAACGGATATGTTAAAAATAAGGTAATGGAATTTGTTGGTCCTGGTGTAAAAAATCTTTCTGCTGATTTTCGTATCGGTGTTGATGTTATGACAACAGAAACAACATGTCTTTCTTCTATCTGGCAGACTGATGACAAAATCCGTGAATTCTATGCAATCCATGGAAGAGAAGGCGATTATGCTGAACTCAATCCAGCTGACGGTGCTTACTATGACGGCGCAATCGAAATTGATCTGGACAAGATCCGTCCAATGATTGCGCTTCCATTCCATCCGTCATGTGCTTATACAATTGATGAACTTAATGCTAACCTTGATGATCTTCTTGCAGAAACAGAAAAACGTGCAAAAGTATCTTTCGGTGATAAAGTTAATTTTACTCTCAGAAATAAAATCAAGAATGGAAAACTTTATGTTGACCAGGGAATTATCGCAGGTTGTGCCGGCGGTGGTTTTGAAAACATCTGTGCTGCTGCAGATATCCTTAAAGGAAAAGACACAGGTAATGACAAATTTGTTTTGAGCATTTATCCTGCTTCTATGCCTGTTTATATGGAACTTGTTAAAAATGGAGCTGCTGCAAGTCTTATGGCAACAGGTGCCGTACTTAAGACAGCTTTCTGCGGACCATGTTTCGGTGCCGGTGATACTCCTGCTAACGGAGCTCTTTCTATCCGTCATTCAACCAGAAACTTCCCTAACCGTGAAGGTTCTAAAATCCAGAATGGTCAGCTTTCTTCTGTTGCTCTTATGGATGCCCGTTCTATTGCTGCTACAGCTGCAAACAAAGGTTTCCTTACAGCAGGTACACAGTATGATACTGAATTCTCAGGCAAAAAATACTTCTTTGATAAATCAATTTACGAAAAACGCGTATACGATTCTAAGGGCGTAGCTCATCCGGAAGTAGAAATCCAGTTCGGTCCAAATATCAAAGACTGGCCTGCAATGCAGCCTCTTGGCGATAACCTTCTTGTTAAAGTTGTTTCAGAAATCCATGATCCTGTTACAACAACTGACGAACTTATTCCATCTGGCGAAACTTCTTCATTCCGTTCAAATCCACTTGGACTTGCAGAATTTACACTCAGCCGCAAAGATCCTGCTTATGTAGGCCGTGCAAAGGCTGTTCGTGATAACACAGACGAAGTTAAGGCAGAAGTTGAAAAAGTCTGCAAGGCTTTGAATATTAAGGCCTGCGACGTACAGCTTGGTTCAACAATTTATGCTGTAAAACCAGGTGATGGTTCCGCTCGTGAACAGGCTGCAAGCTGTCAGCGTGTACTTGGTGCATCAGCAAATATTGCATGCGAATACGCAACAAAACGCTATCGTTCTAACCTTATGAACTGGGGAATGCTTCCATTCCTTTATAAGGCAGGTGACCTTGAAGCTTCGAATAATCTTCCTTTTGCAAACGGAGACTATGTATACATCCCTGATGTAAAGGCTCAGTTAAAGGCAAAAGCTCCTGTATTCAAGGCATTCAGCTGCAATGCAGACGGCCAGGTAAAAGAATTTGAACTTACTCTTGGTGATATGACAGACGACGAACGCGATATTATCGATTCTGGTTGTCTTATCAACTATTACAAATAGTAATAAAAAAAATTCTGCTATACAACCTCAGTGTTTACAATTATACTGTAAACACTGAGGTTTTTTTGTGAAAAATAAAAAAAGTGTTTCCTATACAATAAAAAAGATTTTTAATCCTGTCATAAAAAATCCATTTATTACAACAGGTTTTTTTATTGTAGTTGGTTTATTTGTTCTTGCCTTTTTAATTTTTAGTTTTGAAAAAGATACCAATTCATCAATCAATTCTTTTTTTGATGCAATCTGGTTTACGCTTGTTACAATTACAACAGTTGGTTACGGTGATATTACGCCGTCTTCATTTGTAGGAAGAATTGCTGGGCTTGCTTTACTTCTTTTTGGTGTAATTGTATTTGCAGCTTTCAGTGGAAATATTACAACATTCATTATTGATAGAAATCAAAAACGCGACAAAGGTTTATGGCGGTTAAATCGTATGAAAGGACATTTTTTAATTTGTGGTTATAAAAACGGTTTTGAAGAACTTCTTAAGAACGTTCTTAATTCAAATCCTGAATTAAAGGTTGATGATATTGTTCTCATCAATGAAGCACCAGGTGAAGTTGAACGCCTGAGAAGCAACCGGGAATTTAAAAGCATAAATTATATTGCAGGTGATTTTTCTGACGAAGACATTCTTAAAAAAGCAAAAATAAATGCCGCTGCAAAAGCGCTTATTATCTATGACCGCTCAAAAAATTATTCAGAACTTGAAGTCGATTCCCGTACCGTTCTTGCTGTCATTACAATGAAAAACCTTAATCCGCTGATTTATGTTGCAGCAGAATTGTATGACAAAAAATTTGAAAAGCATCTTGATATGGCTCACTGCGACGAAATAATTCTTACACAGGAATATCAGAACAATCTTTTGTCTTCTGCATCAAACGGTCAGGGATACAGTAATGTTATCCGCGCTATGATTGAACAGGATGCAGACAAAGGACTTGTTGTAGATGAAGTTCCTTCTGATTATATCGGAAGACTGTATAGAGAAATAAAAGAATATGCGGTGAATGTTTATTCAGATAGAATTCTTGTAGGACTTTTGCTTAACACAGGAAACTTTCATCAGCGCCGTACCGATGCCTTAAGGGAAGCTCAGAAAAATCCGGATGTAAAAACAATCATCGAAGACCTTAAAAAAGTAAAGACATTGAAATCAAATCAGGTTTTGTTATGTCCTAAAGATGATTTTACAATTCCTAAAAATTCAAAATTAATTTTTATCTGTTCAAATGAAAATGGGGAAGAAGAATAATGAAATCGAATCTTGATATAGATGAAGTACTTGCACGCCTTGTAAAACTTCAGCTTTTTGCTGATTTCAATATCCGTAAAGCTGAAGACCGCAGAATCCTTACTCAGGTTTTTGATTCCCTTCAGAAAGTTCAGTTTAAGAAAGGTTCTCAGATTATTAAGGAAGGAGAATCAGGAGATACATTTTATATTCTTCTTGAAGGATCGGTATTTATTTCAAGAACTACTCCTGCAGGCGATCAGATTGCTCTTGCAAATCTTGATTCAACTCAGAATATCTTTTTTGGTGAAACAGCACTTGTGGGCAAAGATACCCGTTCTGCTACAGTAACTGCAAAAACAGACTGTACAACACTGGTACTTAATACTAAAAACTTTGAAGAGCTTGCGGAAAAAGAACCTGTTCTTGGATACCGTGTATTTAAGGTTTTATCACACAGACTTATGAAAACTGTCCGTGAAACTAATTTTGATAAAGCAACCTTGTACCAGGCTCTCTTTAATGAGATTGCACGAGGGGAATAAAAAAAAGGGCTTTTCAATTACGAAAAGCCCTTTTGTATTTAGTTTTCAACCTGAACGTAAGTCTGTCTTGGACGCAGCGTAATTTCTACACGGCGGTTTAATGCACGGCCCTGTTCTGTAGAGTTATCTCCGCCGGTTGCAGGAACAGTTGCACCAAATCCTCTGTAAGAAAACAGATTTTCAGGAATTCCCTGTTTTACAAGTTCACGGATAATTGTCTGGGTTCGTTCAATGGAAAGTTCCATCTGATTTTCTACCTGACCAATATCTGCTGTATGTCCTGCAACATAAATTGTATAAGAATTTTCAGCAAGAGCTTCTTTTAGCAGAGAAGCACATTCAATAATGCGTTCCCTTTCTCCAGGCAAAAGTTCAGGACTGTCAGGAACATATTTAAGGTTATAGATGAATTTAATTCCTGAAGGCCCGTCTTCTACACTGTCCGGACCAAGTACTTTTGTTGGAGAATAAAGCTTGATCTTTTTGATTGTAGTATAGTATGCAGAATCTTTTACGGGGGCATAAACATTATGAACAAGCTGATCTTTATCAAGAAGAATTACAATCTTTCCCTGTTTTAAAAGTTCAAGATTCTGTGGTACTGTAAGAATTTTCAATGCATCATCATTTGAAATTACGATGTCACTTCTGTTTTCTCCGAAACTTTCTCTGGCAATGATATGCAGCGGCTGTGAACCTGAAACATCCATGTAGCGGCGTTCATCATCAGAAAAATCGTAAAAACATGAACCCATACTGGAAGCTTTTGCCGGCTCAATCATGTTGCGTTCGTAAACAACATCCATTTCTTCATTAAAGATTCTCGGGAAGAAGCAAGGCTGAGCTTTTTCGTTAAGATATTCACCATGAACCGGAAGCTTTCCGCGGGCATCAATAATAATTCCTGTGTAAGGTTTTGAAGAAATATGATGAATTGATTTTGCAGGTGTATATGGAATTTTATGTTTTACAAATAATGCTGCAATCTGAGTAAGTTTAATTGTATGGTTTGTTTTTAAAAGCGATGAATCGTTTTCAAAATAGCCGGAAGTTTTACGGGAACTGTTCATAATCTGAACAAGTTCCTGATATGTGATTTCCTGGTTTAGAACAAGATCTCCAAGTTTCTGACTTGAATTGACATTCAATGTTAAAAGAGGATCTTTTATAAGGCTTGGAATTCTTGTGTTGATCTTGTTGAGTGCTGTATTTTTTCCGCTTGGAATAGGAATTTTTGCTTTATCAACATCCAGACTTACAGTTGATTTGAATTCTTTTGTAATCCAGTTTACGTCGCTGCGGGATTCAAGAAGGTTCTGACTTTTGTCGTCAGCAAAGGCACTTACGGCGCAAAAAGCGATAAAAAAAGTGCAAAGAGAATTTTTATAAGCTGATTTCATAAAATTTCTTTTAAAAAAAGTTATAGTTTTCATCTTATAGATTATCGGAATTCTTACTTTAATATTAAAGCATTTTTATTGATGTCCATTATGGCATACCAGGCAGATTCCGCCATACCTGAAGGCAGGCGAAGAGTGTAGTTTCTGTCCGGGGGAGTAATTCCTTTTATAAGGGAAAGGTTCAGGTTTCTGATGGTATCAGCATCAACCCTAAGTTCAAGTGCAAGCCGTTCAAGGTTTATGCTGTCTGTTACAGTAAGGTAGTCAAAGTTAAAGTAGAGACTGCTGCTTTCCTGCGGAATTGAAAGGTATGCAGCTGATTCCACGTCCTCATAGCCTAAAGAAGTTCCGTTGTAAACCATGCGGCAAACTGCAAGAAAGTTGGGAACATAATTTATTGCATGGTCGGGAATCAGTTTTTTCTGACAGATATCCCAGTATGTTTTGTCCGGACTTTTTTCAAGAGCACGCTTAACGGCTCCAGCCCCGCAGTTATATGCTGCAAGAGCTAAAGGCCAGTCATTGAACATCTGGTAATTTGCCTTTAGTTTTTTCAGTGCCGCATCAGTGCTCAACCATGGGTCCCGTCTCTGGTCAATCCATTCATCAAGTTCAAGGTAACCTGCAATACTGTTTGGCATGAACTGCCAGATTCCCATTGAAGTACCGTTGGCAGGTTTTGCTGTGGGCTTGTAATTTGATTCAATTACAGGAAGAAATTCAAGGAAAGGGGGCAGGTCTTCTTCAAGAAGTTTTTGCCGGATATAAGCCCTGTAGTGTTCTGAATTTTCAAGTGTGGAACAAAGGGCTTTCCGCCTGTCATACTGAGCATAGCGTTCAAAAAAGATATCAGCTTCTGGTCTGTCAAAATCAATTGTGTCAGTTTTTGTCTGTGCAAAAGACAGTGCGTTTATTGAGAAAAAAATAAATAAAAAGGCTTTGACTGGTTTTTTCACAAAATCTTACAGCATGTCGCCGATGTAGATTCCTGCCCATTCCCATGTACCGTGAATGGAAGGATCTGCAGGAAAGTTGATTTCTCTGAAATAGAAGTACCAGACAGGCATGTTTGACCATCCTGTTGTACGCAGATATGCTTCGTTTGGAGTCGGCCCTGGAATAAGTTCCTTGTCGCAGGAAATACGGTTACCGTGCATGTAGTTGTTCATTGAAAAGTCAACTTTACTTGCGTTTTCGTCCTGCTTCCATGAAACAGCAAAGAAGTTGACTTTTGTACGGTATGAGTCAAGAACATTTGGCTGGTAGTAGTAGATTGCACTTCGAACGGCGTTTTCAAGACCTTTAAGAGAACGGAACATCCAGTTTTTAGGTGAATTGTTAAAGTCTATAAGGTTTTTAGCATAGTTGTATGCATCAGGAATATCCGGAATCTGAATGCGGGAAGCATCCGGCTGTTCAAGGAACATTGTGTAAGTTTTCATTGCACGGTTCCATTCACCCAGTTTTTCATATTCACGGGCAAGACGGATATACATTTCTGTAATGCTGACCTGAGAAGGGAAACGGCCGATAAGCTGGTTAAAGTACTTGATTCGGCTGTCAGAATTCTGGCTGATTTTGATAAGGTTTTCAAGGCACAAAAAATGAACGGACTGTCCCTGAACTGTAAGGTCGGGATAATTCTTGATGATTCGTTCAAAATAATATTCTGCCATGGGATTTGCCTGTGACTGCATGTAGGCATGAGCAACCATCAAAAGCCAGTAGGCATTGTATTTGTCTTTGGGATTGTTTTCTACCCAGTCTGTAAGTTTAAGGATAACATCGGAATACATCTGGTTTGCAAGGTAAACTGTTGTAATTTTATTCATTACACCGTAACGAGCTTCGTCTGAAAGTGTTTCCTGTTTAAGAATGGATTCAAGCTGATCAATCTGGGACAGAGAATTTTTGGCATTGACTGATTTTTTATTGTTTTCACATGAAGCGAATATAAATGAAGCAGCTGTAATGGAAAAAATAAGGACAGACGCTGTAAAAAGTCCTGAAAATCTTGTTTTTGTATTCATAATTTAACTTTATCACATCATTTTGTTATTGGCAAGATTAGAGTTTTTTAGTATTCTATAAGGAAGACTTAATCTGCTTGTAATAAGGAGCTAAAATGCCAGTTAATAAGAAACAGTCAGAAAAACTATTCCGTATCCTGCTTGCTGCCGGCTTTTTACTTATTGGAGTAGGGTTGTCTGCTTTGATTTTATTACCTGCGGATGAAGTTTCCGGCTTTTTGCCTTATTTTTTTCTGGCACTGCTTTTTATTTCAGGTATTGTAGTTTATATTGCACTTATATTGCGAAAGGCACTGGTATTTTATATCGGTTTTAATTTCTGTGTGTATGCGGTCATGGCACTGATAGTTGTTGCTTATCATAAACCGTTTTTCATGTCTACATACTGGCCGGTTCTTTTGATTACTTTCGGAGCTGCCTTGATGCCTGCAGGTTATATTAAATATAGGAAAATGCGTATTGTTTATGCACTTCCTGCTGCAGCGATGGTTGTTCTTGGTGTATTTTTCTGTCTTTTCTCATTCAAGGTGATAAAAGTGCCTTTTAAGGTTGTTCTTGCTTATTTCTTTCCTGCAATCCTTGTGTGTGCGGGGCTTGTTCTTGTTATTTACTATATATACGGTGTACATAATAAAAATCAGTTTCTGGAAGAAAATGATACCATGTCCGATTTTTCTGGAGATGATTTGTAATAATGTTCTGTAAGAATCTGAAGCGAACAGTTTTCTTTTTCTCACTCGTACCGGTAATTCTGTCCGGCTGTCAGTCTTCTAAACAGGAAGATGTGGTGGTTGCAAATTCCCTTTCGACAAATTACGAAAAAACAGATAATGTTCCAGTGCCTAAGGATGCAGTAGTAATAAAGGTTAATAAAAACGACGGCGCATATTTTTCTGCAATTGATCAGGGCGTTTATAACGATTTTTGTACAGGTTCTCCTTCTTCGATCCGTCATGGAATTAATACAATGCATAAAGCCATGGTTGATTATACAGAAAAGGAAAGTGCCCTCTATAATATTGGAAATCAGATTTTTTCATATGTATGGAAATCAGAAAAGCCCCTGGAAAATGTTCCTGAAATCAGCAAAAAGAACTATTACATGGCCCTTTTTACTTCTGCACAGCAGGGACAGTTTGATTCAGCGGCCCTTGTAGATAAGACTAAAAAAGATGACTTTTTCTCTCTTGTGATTCCTGCTGTTTCCGTGCTTTCTGATGCCGTTAATCCTATAAATTACCCGGAAATTGAACAGTGCCTTACAGCAGCCCTTAAAATTCAGTCTAAAAGCGTTCTTTGCTGGTATCTTTTAGGCGTTTTATACCAGAAACAGCAGCTTTATGATAAAGCAATTGCTGCTTTTGACAGAAGTTTTTCTGATGGCCTTATCATTTACGAAGTTCAGCTTGCAAAAGCCCGCTGTTACATTGAACAGAAGCGTTATGATAAAGTTCAGAATGTTCTTTCAACCCTTGTGATTCAGTATCCTTCAGATACCCGTATCCTTAAGCTTTATGCCCAGACAGCATACCTTACAGGAAATTATCAGGATGCACAGCAGTATGCGCTTCTTGTTTTGCAGCAGAATCCTTCTGACCTTGAATTTGTTCTCTTCCGGGCCAAAGTATTCGTAACAACAGGTGAATACCTTAAGGCATCGTCACTTCTTGATGTTTACGCAAAGACAAATCCACAGGCAAAAGATTACCTTCTGCTTCGTTCCCGCGTTCAGAAGGAATGGAATAAAAACCTTTCAGCAGCATTTGCTACAATAGAAAACGCACTTTCCAGATACCCGGATGACTCAGAAGTAATAATCTATGCTGCAACAATTGCTTCAGAAACAGGCGGAAAAATCAATGGAAAAACCGGCGGTGAACTTGCTGACCTTATTCTTGAACGGGATCCGGATAATCGGGACGCACTTAAAGTAGCTGTTTCTTCGCTTTATGCAGAAGGAAATTATACAAAAGCCTATGCTTTAAGTCAGAAGCTTGTTTCTTTGAGTCCGGGGCAGACAGAAGTTGTTTCCCAGCATATAAGAATCTGTCTTGCACTTAAGAATTCAGAAGAAGCCTGGAAATATGCATCTTCCATCTATGAACGCAATCCTTCAGATCTGTCTGCAATTCAGATGTATATAGAAGTTATGGTTGCATCAGGAAGAACAGGGCAGGCAGGCCGTCTTATCAATCAGCTTTTGCCGAATGCAAATTCTTCTTCAATGAAGAGCTTTTTGTATTACCAGAGAAGTTTCCTTGCACCTTCAGAATCTGCAGCACTTGGAGACCTTCGTTCAAGCCTGATCGCAAATCCACGTAACTCAGATGCACTTTTGAGAATGTATCACATTTACTTCAATAAAAAAGACTACCGCAAGGCTCAGTATTACCTTAAGCAGGTAGTTGCCCTCAATCCAAACGAAGATAAATACCTCAAGCTTAACGCAGAACTTGACGCTCTTATCCGTTAAAAACTAGACATATTACCAAAACTGTGTTATTCTTATACAACTTATATTCTTTAAATTAAAAACAGGAAGGATTATTATGTCATTTGTACCATTCTTACAGGCAGCAGGTCAGGGAGCTAGTAATGCTCAGGGTCAGCTTCCGTCTCTCATTATTACAGTTGTAGCAATGATTGCTATTTTCTATTTTTTCTTGATTCGTCCTCAGAAAAAAAAGGAAGCTGAAGCAAAAAACATGCTTGCTAACCTTAAAAAAGGTGATAAAGTAGTAACAATCGGTGGTGTATACGGAACAGTTTTTGCTGTTAAAGACAAAACTATCGTTCTCAAAGTAGACGATAATGCAAAGATTGAATTCAGCAAGAATGCAATTTCTGGTCTTGCTTCTGTTGTAGATGCTGATCCTAAAGCAGCTAAAGCAAAGGAAGAACCTAAGGCAGTAAAAGAAGAATCTAAAGCAGAATTGTCAGATACACAGGCTCCTGCAGAAGAAAACAAAGCTCCTGCAAAAAAAAGAACAACAAAAAAAGAAGCAAAATAAATTTGGGGAAAAAAAATGAATAAAAGAAATCGTTTTATTCTTATCCTTGCAGTATTGGGCGTATGTCTTTATGCTTTGTGGCCTTCTATCAGCTGGTACTTCCGTGTATCAGAAGAAGATCAGAAAGTAGCTCTTTACTCATTGGAAAAGATCAGAGACTATTCTGTAGCACAGGCTGTTAAAGACGTAAAAGCACTTGAACAGCTTGCAAGAACTAATTCAGGTGATGTACTTCCTTCTGAATATGCATGGCTTGAAAAAAAGGCAAGAGAAAACTATAAACTTTTTGGCCGTGAATGTCCAAAACAGCTTACAGTAAGTCAGGTTGTACTTTCGTTTGGTTTCGGCCGCGCAGCTGATACAGAAGAACAGAAAAAAGCAAAAGCAAGCAGCATCGAAGCTGAACTTGTTGATGCTTTCCAGACACGCTATCGTGAAGCAATCCTTAAGAACAAGAATTACTACCAGAACGCAGTAAAACTTGGTCTTGACCTTGCAGGCGGTGTAAGCGTAATCATCAAGGCTGACCTTGATGCAGTTGTTGCAGCAGCAAACACAGAAGGCAATGTTCTTCAGGCAGAAACTGTTGAAGCTCTCAAAGCAAAAGCTATGGATCACGCTATCGAAAGCCTTACAAGCCGTATTGACCGCTTTGGTCTTACAGAACCTGTAATCCGCAAACAGGGTGATGATCATATCTATATTGAAATTCCTGGTAATGGTCAGGCAGATGCAATGCGTACAATCGTACAGGGTAAGGGTATCCTTAACTTCCGTATTGTTGACGATGAAGCATCACAGAATTTCTCAACACTTTATCATACAAATCAGGTAACATTCGACGAAAACGGAAATCTTTCTGATCCTTCTGTTATTCCTGAAGATTGTGAAGTACTCGGATATTACGTAAAAGATGCATACGGACTTGATCAGTTTGCTGATTACCTTGTTGTAAAGAAGGATATCGCTCTTGAAGGTAAGTATGTTAAATCTGCAATGATTTCAAGCGATAAGATGGGTAAGACAGGTGTAGACTTTACTCTCGATGCAGAAGGTGCTCAGATTTTTGCTGACGTAACTGCTAAGAATACAAAGAAACGCCTTGCTATCGTAAGCGATAATAAAATCAAGTCTGCTCCAGTAATTAAAAATCCAATTCCTGGCGGACAGGTTCGTGTAGACGGATTCGGAATTGAAGAAGCTCAGAACCTTCAGAAAGTACTTGAAACAGCTTGGCTTGATGTTCCTCTTGAAGTAGAAAGCCAGCAGGTTGTAGGTGCTACACTTGGTGCAATTTCAATTAAACAGGGACTTTGGGCTCTTGTAATTGGTCTTGCTGCAATCATGGTATTCATGCTCTTCTTCTATAAAGGAGCAGGTATCAACGCTGTTGTTGCACAGATTCTCAACCTTTATATCCTTTTCTCAGTTCTTTCTGCATTCAACCTTACACTTACTTTGCCAAGTATTGCCGGTATGATTCTTACAATCGGTATGGCAGTTGACGCAAACGTAATTATCTTTGAACGAATTAAAGAAGAACTCTACCTTGGCAAAGACAGAAAATCTGCCGTTGTTGGTGGTTTTGACAATGCATTCTGGTCAATCATGGACTCAAATATTACTACATTCATCGCTGCATTATTCCTTTCCGTTCTCGGAACTGGAGCAATTCAGGGATTTGCAGTAAGCCTTGCAATTGGTGTTGCTTCATCAGTATTCACAGCACTGTTTGTTTCACGCCTTATCTTTGACTTTGGCACAGATGTGATGCACTCTTCAAAAGTAAGCATCAGCTGGAGGATTAAATAATGAGAAAGACTATTCAGTTTAGTAAAGCATTCCTTCCATGTGCAATTTTGAGTCTTGTTCTCATTGCTGGAGGAATTGTTTCTGTAGTATTGCAGGGAATCAATTTCAGCATTGACTTTAAACCTGGTTATATCGAAGAAGTTCAGATTTCATCAAATCCTTCTATCGAAGAAGTTCGTGATGTTCTTTCTGAATATGGCGCTGCTGTTAAACATACAGGTTCTGGAGAAGCAAAAGCTTACCAGGTAAGAATTGCTGATAACAATCAGGGAACAACAGTTCTTGATAATGTTACAAAAGCTCTTTCTGAAAAATACGGTGAAATCACTGTTCTTAAGACAGACTTTATCGGATCTCAGCTTTCAAAGACACTGGGATTCCAGTCAATTCTTCTCCTCCTTGGAACAATGCTTTGTATCTGGGCATATTCTGCAATCCGTTTCCGCTGGGACTTTGCTCTTGGCGCAATCATTGCTCTTTTGCACGATACATTGATTATGTTCACATTCTTCTCTGTATTCCAGATTGAATTCGGAACACTTTCAATTGCAGCTGTTCTTACAATCATCGGTTACTCTATCAACGATACAGTCGTAATCCTTGACCGTATCCGTCAGAATATCCAGGTTGTTGAAGTTAAGACATTCAACGAAGTTATCAACAGATCACTTTCTGATACATTGAGCCGTTCTATCATCACAACTGTAACAACATTGTTTGCAGCTGTTTCTTTGTACGTGTTCACATCAGGCGGAATCAAGGATTTTGCTCTTGCAATCATCGTTGGTTTGATCAGCGGTTGTTATTCTTCAATTGCAATTTCAAGCGGATTTATTTCACTTGTCCGCAGAAACTGGAAACCATCTTACGGTTTGCATGCAACTGGTAAATCTTTTGCAAAAACAGTTTCTGTTAACTAATAATAATTATTAGCTGATACATAAAGTCCTTTTGACATTTGCTCAAAAGGACTTTTTTTTGTTATACTGTATTTATGAAAGTTATTCGTGCGGATGTTATGGGATTTTGTATGGGAGTAAGGCGGGCTGTAGAAGCTGCGGATAAGACTCTTGATGCAAATAAGGATCGTAAGGTTTTCAGTTTTGGGCCATTGATTCATAATCCTGTTATTCTTTCAAAGCTCGAAGAAAAAGGGCTTTTTATAACTGACGAAAATACAGTTCATTCCATTCCTAAAGACAGTGTTGTCATTATCCGCGCTCATGGAATTCGTCCCGACCTTAAGGCCCTCCTTGACCAAAGCCGCGTAGAAATTGTTGACGCAACATGTCCTAAAGTAGTCGCAAACCAGAAAGTCGTTAAAAAATATTCAGCTCAGGGCTATACAATAATTTTAACCGGAGACAACGGACATGGCGAAGTCGAAGGAATACGCGGCTTTGCAGAAAATCCTGACCGGGACTTTTTTGTAGCCGGCGACCTTAATCAGGCTCTAAACCTTCTGCCGTTAATCAAAGACAAAAAATGCGTTCTTTTAAGTCAGACTACTTTCAGCCAGAAAGAGTTTGATTCCATCGCTCAGGTCTACACTAAAGAAATTCCCGACCTTAAAGTTATGGCCACAATATGTTCTGCAACCTGTGAGCGTCAGCAGGCCCTTGAAAAGCTGGCTTTAAAAACAGACAGCGTTATCATCATAGGCGGAAAAAAATCTGCAAATACCATAAGGCTCTTTGAAAAAGCCAGAATTCTTTTTAAGAAAGCAGTTCATATCGAAACAGCGCAGGAAATTCCTGATGACTTTTATAAATCTGATGTTGTAGGTATAACTGCAGGGGCAAGTACTCCTGATTTTGTAATAGACGAAGTAGAAAAGGCTCTTCTTAAAACTTCAAAGTAAATTCCAGTCTTGAAAATTACTATATTATCCCATATAATAAAAATATTATGGAAACACGTTGCTTTAGTATGTTAAAACCGGGTGTATTGAATCGCCGGTTAGTTGGTGAAGTTATCAGCCGTCTTGAAAAAAAAGGCTTGAAACTTGTTGGTCTTAAAATGATGAATATTTCACAGGATCTTGCAGAAAAACATTATGCAGAACACAAAGAAAAACCTTTCTTTGGAGAATTGGTAAGTTACATCACATCTGGTCCTGTTGTTGCAATGGTATGGCAGGGTGATGACTGCGTTACATTGGTAAGAAAACTTTGTGGTGCAACAAAGCCATCAGAAGCTGCTCCTGGAACAATCCGTGGTGACTTCTGTATGCATACATCTCTTAATGTAATTCATGCTTCCGACAGTGATGCAAGTGCAGACAGAGAAATCAATCTTTTCTTCAAACCAGAAGAAATTATTGATTGGGAAGATTCAACAACTAAATATTTCTAATCCAAGTTATTAATTTTTTATACAGAAGGTCTTGTAATGAATCCAAAATCAGTTGGTGTTATTGGTGCTGGTGCCTGGGGAACAGGTTTTGCTCAGGCTTTGGCTCGCGGTGGACATAAAGTTCAGATGTGGGCTCTCGAAAAAGAAGTAGAAGAATCCGTTAATAAGGAACACGAAAATAAAAAATTTCTTCCGGGATTTAAACTCTCTGAAAATATCACGGTCTCAACTGATTTGCTTGAAGTTGCAGCTAATAAGGATTTTTTGATTCTTGCAAGTCCTTCTTTGTTTCTGGCTTCTACAGTCAGAAAAATTACCACTGTTCCTAATATTGCAGAAGGCGATACATTTATCGGTGTTCTGACAAAAGGTTTTGTTCCTTCTAAAAATGGTCCAAAGCTCTGTCTTGAAACAATCGAAAATGTTTTGCCTGGTATTTATAAAGGAAATACAGTTTATATTTCCGGACCTAGTCATGCAGAAGAAGTTGCAATGGGAAAACTTACTGGTCTTATTGCTGCTTCTGAAAATCCAAAAAATACAATCCGCTTCCGCGAACTTATGAACGTTCCAGGTCTTGTTGCTTACTCAAGCCTTGACGTTGTAGGTGTTCAGATCTGCGCAGCTGTTAAGAACGTTGTTGCAACTGTTTACGGTATGCTCGATGCAATTTCTGAAACTTCAGATACATTTGGTGATAACGGTGAATCACTGCTTCTTGCTGCAGGTCTTAACGAAATTACAACTCTTGGTTTTGCAATGGGTGCAACTCATGCAGCAACCTTTACATCAATTGCAGGTGTAGGTGACCTTGATGTAACCTGTAAAAGTCAGTACGGCCGTAACCGCCGTTTTGGTCAGGATATCATTAAAAAACATATTCTTGATAACTTTAAGGATCTTGATGACCTTATTGCCCGTGTTGCAGAAGTAGGGTATCTGCCAGAAGGTGCAATTGCCTGTAAATATGTTCACGAACTTGCAGAGAAAAATAATCTTAAGCTTGTTATCTGTGACGGCCTTTACAGAATTCTTAATAAAGAAATCAGCACTGATGAACTTCTTTCTGAAATTTTGCGTCAGAAAAAACGTTCAAAGAGATAGTTTGATATAAAGATTTTTAAGTCCTTTTATTTTTTGCTGGACTTAAGGGAAAATTAAATGTTAGAAAAACTTACCAATACTTTTGGTGGAATTATCCGTTCTATCAGCGGGAAATCTACCATTACAGAAAAAAATATTGAAGAAACAGTTGAACAGATCAAGATGGCTTTGCTGGAAGCCGATGTCAACCTTCGTGTTGTACGCAGATTTGTTAACTCAACTATAGAAGAAGCAAAAGGTGAAAAAGTTCTTCGCGCAGTTGATCCAGGTCAGCAGTTTGTTAAAATTATTTATGACAAAATTGTTGCAATGCTTGGGGATTCAAAAACTGACCTTAAGCTTAAAGGACCTGATACACAGTCTGTAATTCTTATGCTTGGTTTGCAGGGTTCCGGTAAGACAACTGCCAGCCATAAACTTGCTGCCCGCCTTGTAAAAGAAGGTCGTAAACCTTTGCTGGTTGCATGTGACCTTGTTCGTCCGGCCGCAGTTGAACAGCTGTGTGTACTTGGCGAAAAAATCGGTGTTCCAGTTTATAAAGAAGATACAAAAGATGCTGTAAAAGTTGCTTCTAATGCCATTGATTACGCAAAGAAAAACAGCTTTGATACAATCATTATCGATACTGCCGGACGACTTCAGATTGATGAAGCAATGATGGCAGAACTTGTAAATGTCAAGAAGGCAGTAAAGCCTGATGAAGTTCTTCTTGTTGCTGATGCAATGACTGGTCAGAATGCAGTTGATATTGCAAAGACCTTTGATGAACAGCTTGGTCTTACAGGTGTAATTCTTACAAAATTTGACTCTGATGCCCGTGGTGGTGCTGCGCTTTCACTTAAATCAATTACAGAAAAGCCAATTCTTTTTATTGGTACCGGTGAAAAAACAGAAGACTTTGAAGTATTCCATCCGGAAAGAATTGCAAGCCGTATTCTTGGAATGGGTGATATTGTTTCTCTCGTAGAAAAAGCTCAGGAAACTGTTGCAATCGAAGAAGCAAAAAAACTTGAAGAAAAGATGGCTCGTAATGAGTTTACTCTTGATGATATGCTTGCACAGTTCCAGCAGGTAAAAAAGATGGGTTCACTTGAATCTATTATGGATATGATGCCTGGTATGGCTGGTAACCTTCCGCAGAATATGGATACAAGCGGTCTTAAGGTTCAGGAAGCAATTATTCAGTCAATGACTAAAAAGGAACGTGCAAATCATCTTATTATCGGACCTAGCCGCCGTAAGCGCATTGCAAAAGGTTCGGGAACAACTGTTGCAGAAGTAAATAAACTTATCAAGCAGTTTGAAAAGACTAAGCTTACAATGAAAAAGCTCAGCCGTAATAAGGGTATGCAGAATAAACTTATGAGCCAGCTTGCAGGCGGCGGTAACATGGGTGACCTTGAAGCGCTTGCAAGAAAATTCGGCGGCGGTGGAATGGGCGGTCTTTTCAGATAGACTATTTTACAACCAGTTTTGAAGTAATCCTTCCGTCACTGCTATAAGCTCTGTCGTGGTTACTTACATCCGGAAAACTTTTGGTTCCGATGTAGTAGCTGTAGTAGTAAGTTCCACTTGGAAGCGGAAGGTAGATTTCATAGAATCCAGGCTGGGTTTCTGTCAAAACATAGATAGAAGAATCCCAGCTTGTAAATGTTCCTGCCAGACGGACAATCTGTCCTGATTTTCCTTCGTATATAAAATGAACTCCGTCTTCTTCACAGGAAGTTTCCTTAAGGTGATTGTTCTTTACGTTAAGGGTTGAAACTTCGATTCCTGTGTAAGGATTGTAATCTGCGTTGAAGTTTGTAGGGTCTGTTGTCCAGATTCCGTCAATGATAAGGCGGTAATTGATGTTTTCAATTCCTCTTGGCAATTCCAGAATGTAGAAGTAGAGGGAACTTTTTTTATTCCCGTCCTGATCGTAATAATTTTTTCTCTGGTAAGAATGAACAACTTTATAGCCTTCAAAGTCAAAGGCGATTCCTACATGGCGAGGACTTGCATCTGCAGTAAAGACAACATAATCGTCCTGCTGGTAAGGAGAAGAAATCTGTTTGATGTCTGCTGCAACCAGACGGTATTCATAAGAGTTGACAAACTGGTAGCCGTTTTCTGATTTTGCTTCTTTTGCAAATACAGGAATTAATGTCGAAAAAAGAACGGCAAGTGTTAAAACTGTCTTTTTAGTTGGTTTCATACATCATTTATCGGCCAGAATCCTTATGTCTTTAACCAAACTTTTTTCTTAATAAAGTAGTTACAATTTTCCGATAATATGTTATAATATAGAGACTTTTTAAAAATGGTCGACATGTCTAAATGTATTAAGCGCCATGTCTCTATTGCTTTTATGGGGAAAGAAAACAATAGTTTATGCCGGGATTAAGCCAGTTAAGAAAATTAAGTGAAGATGTTCTCAAATTGGGTAACGAACCTAAACTTCGTGCTGATCGTGGCGAAACCCCTGTCCTTGCAAAAATTCCTGCTGATATTCCGGACGTAGATGACTCCCAGGACTTTGTTCTTGGTTTACCAGAAAAAGAAGAAGAACCGGAAGAACAGCCTAAAACAGAAGAGCAGGAAACTCAAGCTGAATCAGAATCTGGACCTGAACAAGAAGAGGCTCCTGACCTTGACTTAACAAGTCTTTTAAATCCTATGGCAGAAATGGATGCGGCTGATGATATGCCTGACCTTACTGCCTTTCTTGCTCCAGAAGAAAAAGAGCCTCCAAAGAAAAAAGAAAAAGATATTGCTGACTTTAGCCTTGATGATCTTTTAAAAGCTCCGTCAGAGGATTTCTCTGAACCTGAAAAAGAAACTCCAGAACCTGTAGAAGATTTGATGCAGGCTCCTGATGAACTTGAAATGTTCAATGAGCCTCTTTCTCCAAAAACGGAAAAACCGGCAGAAGAACCTGCTTCGCAGATGCCGGATATTTTTGCAGCAATTCAGGAACAGGCTCAGAGCGCACAGAAACAGCCTGCCGCTGATGAAGTTCCAGACATTGAAGCTTTGCTTTCTGCAAATGCTGCACAGACTCAGGCTCCTCAGGAAGATGATTTTAGCATTCCAGAAATTGCAGAAGAAGTCGCACCTGCTGCAGATGATTTTGATATTCCTGAAATTTCTGATGACCTTGCCACAGACGCTGAACCAGCTCCGCAGGATTTTGATGTTCCTGAAATTGCAGAAGCTGAAGAACTTACAGATTTAGAAGATATTCCAGAAATCGAAGAACCTGTTCCAGAAGCAGAAAGTTCATTTGCTGAACCAGAAGAAGCTGATGAGTTTGCTTATGATGGTGAAGGCATAAACTTAAACGATGATTTACCTCCAGGACTTAATGAAGCTCCTGCAAAAAAGATTATTCCTCCTGTAGAAGAAATTGAAGAAGTACCAGAAGCAGAAGAACCTTTGCAGCCAGAAGAAGAATTTTCTGCAGGCGCTGATGACCTTTCTGCAATGGAGGATTTTTCTGCTGACTTTGGCATGGAAATGCCTGAAAGCATTGATTTTGGCGAAACTCCAGATGCAGGCGATGATGCTATGGCGGCAGCGGAAATTCCTTCTGATGAAGAAGTTCCTGCAATGGAAGATTTTTCAATGCCTGAAGGTGATGCAGACGCTCCGTCTGAGTCTATAGAAGTTGAACCGCCTACATCAGGTGATTTTGGTTTTGATGCAATTGACACATCTGGTCTTGATGATTTTGGTACAGACGGTTTTGGAATGCCTCCAGAAGGCGGCGCAGATGCTGCCGGTGATTTTGATTTAAGCGGTATTCCTGGACTTGATGATTCTTCATCTGAAGATGCTGCTCCAGAAGTATTTGATACTTCAGAAATGAACGGCGTTTCTTTTGATGCTCCTGGTGATACAGATTTTAATTTTGCAGAAACTGATGCAAAACTTTCTGGACCTGCTTCCGATTTTGCCCTTGAAGGCGACATGGATTCAGACTTTGAAATTCCTGGATTCTCAGATGCCGGTGCAGATCCGTTTGATGCTTCAGGACGCGTAAAGGCTCAGAAAGAAGAAAAGCCTCAGCCTGAAAAACAGAAAAATTCCCTTACTGATGCTGAATATAAAACCTTTAAGAAGAACCTTGCTTCGTATCCGCTCAATGTACGCATTGCAGTAGAAGATATGATCGTTAAGAATGAGTTCACTGATGATGTAATTTTTGAACTTATTGAAAAGGTCCTTAAGAAAGTTCCGGCTCGTCAGCTTGCTTCGTACCTTGAAAAAATGCTGGACATTCAGCTTTCTGTTCCTCGTGATTTTGAACGCCGAACAGCAGAAGAATATGAAGCATATAAATCATCTGTACAGTATCAGCTTAAAAACAGAATTATTCCTGCAGTACTTATTGGTGCGCTGGCATTCATTCTGCTGTTCTGTACAGGTTACCTTACCAATAGATTTGTAATTGAACCTCTTATCGCTGAAAAACATTACAAGCAGGGATATGCTCTTCTTGAAAATGATGAATATCCTCAGTCAGAAATGGAATTCAACGAAGCTCTCAAACATAAACAGAAAAAGAGATGGTTCTTTAAATATGCAGAAGGTTATCGCGCTCATAAACAGTATGACCGCGCAGAACTGATGTACAAAAACATTCTCAAGCGTTTTAACCATGATAAGAAGGGTGGACTTGATTATGTTCATATGGAACTTGATGAACTTGCCAATTACTCAAAGGCAGAAAATATCTTAAAGCGCGAAGTTCTTGATTATCATATTAACGATCAGGATGCAATACTTCTTTTGGGAGATGTTTACCTTGAATGGGCTACCGAAGAAGATCCTTCTAAATATGCACAGGCTCTGGAGCAGTATTCAATTCTTATGCAGCTGTATGGTGCAACACCGGATTATCTTGCAAGAATGATGCGTTATTATGTACGTACAGATAATCTCAGGGAAGTTCTTCAGCTGAAGGAAGGTTTCCTGCCGGAAGAAAAATCTTTGAGCGGAAACGACTGGACAGAAATGTCAGGTTATCTTATGGACAAGCTTTACGGTGAACTTACACCTTCTGAAGAATATCTGCGTTCCAAGATTGAAGACGTTCAGCAGATGCTTTTGCGTGCAATTAAGCTTAGTCCTGAAAATCCTGTTTCTTACTATAACCTTTCCCGTTATTTTATAGAAACAAATAACCATGATAAGGCAGTTTCAGGCTTGAAGCATTCTATTGAACTGTTTACAAAAGCAAAGAGCCTTAAGAGAAGAGATTCATATAAAGAACTTAATACATACCGTCTTCTTGGTGAAGAATATCTTTATCAGCGTGAATTTATTCTTGCCGGTGATACTTTTGCAAAAGGTATTGAATTGTACGAAGACAAGCATGAAATTTCCGGACTTGACAGCGATAAGAATGTAGGTGTCATGTACGCGGATATGGGTGATATCAATTACTTTATTTCAGGTCAGCTTGATACAGCTTATGTAAATTATTCAAAAGCTACAATGAATAAGAATGATACTCCAAGCCTTCGCTACAGACTTGGCTATATTGATTACGGCCGTGCAAATTATGATTCTGCAATCAATAACTTTATTATTGCTTCTCAGGATAAGGATCAGGACAAAAACCTTATGCTGGCTATGGGTAATGCTTTCTCACAGCGTAAAGATGATTTTGTTGGAATCGGTTACTACCAGCGCCTGATCGACAGACTTAATAAAGAAATTGCAAACCATGACATTCTGCTTCCACAGGTGAAACCTGAACACAATCAGATTGTTGATCAGTATATGAAAGCTAATAACAACCTTGCTGTTTCAAAATATAGAATTGCAAACCTTACAGGCGACAGTCAGATGAATGCGTCTGCAATTGTAAACCTCCAGGAAGCTTTGCGTTCGTGGGATGCTCTTACACGCAATCAAAAGACAATGGTTAGACTTGGCGGAACAAATCTTGCAGAACAGAACATCAAGTATATGACTCATCCAATGCCAGATTTTGAACCTGCAATTTATACAGAAATTCCGCGTATTCTTGAGGGCGAAAAGATTCTTGAATAGAAAAGACTGGAAAGGGCTGAAGCTTTTCTGCCCTTACACAGGAATCCTGTGGAAAAAGTATCTTAATTCTCTTTACAAGGAAATTTTCAGAAAATCAATTCATCTGTGTACAGCGTTTATTCCTTTTCTGCTTAATCTGTTTTACTGGCCCATTATTATTCTTCTTTTGCTTGCTGCTGCAGGTTTTTCGTTAAGTGAATTACTGCGCCTTCATGGGATTAAAGTACCAATAGTTTCGTTCATTACAGAGATTTCTGCCCGTAAAAGAGATGACGGGAAATTTGTTCTGGGACCTGTAACTTTAGTACTTGGAATTGTAGCTGCAGGACTTTTGTTTGATTCACCTTACAGAACAATTGGAATTCTGGCCCTTGCTTTTGGTGACGGACTTGCAAGTCTTTGCGGAAAATTTTTTGGAATTGTTCATATTCCTTTTACAGAAGGGAAAACTGTTGCAGGAAGTCTTGCCTGCTTTACTGCAATTTTGTGTTCAACATATATTGTATCAAAAGATCCATTTGCAAGTCTTGTTATTGCTACAGTGGGCATGCTTATTGAAGTTCTGCCTTTAAGGGATTTTGATAACCTTTTGATTCCTGTATTGCTTTCTTTTACAGCTAAACTTATTCTCTAGCCCCATAAAGCCATTTTATGAACTTCTCTGATGTAACGGGTTGTTCCGATTGTCATAAGTGCACATCCGGGAATAACCGGCGCAAGAATTGCAGAAGAAGTTACAATGTGTTCTCCAACAATTATGGTGAAGAACCACAGGCAAAGTTTTAAATATGATTTGTCTTTTGTGTCTTTATATGCGATTACATAATTTGTAATTGTGAATAATGCAGTAAAAACGAGAATTGCATAAATAATAGTAGAAAATCCCCATTTTACAGAATAAGTTAAAGTTGTAATTGAAGTATTCAATGGAACACAGGATGCTGCAAAAACACTGATTAATACAAGGAGAATGAGATTTTTTTCAATGTCGAATTTTTGTTCTTTCTGACATTCGAATGATCCAAAGAAGAAACTTGAAAAACAAAGAAATTTCCCAAGCATGCAAAGTCTTCCAAGCAGAAGAAGTTCATCAGAGAAAGTTTTTTCAAATCCAAAAATCAGGATGAAAAAGCGGGAAAGTTCCAGCATTGAACCAAAAAGATATATTGCAAGATAAACTGCCAGTGCTGAGGAAGTTTTTTCAAAACTGAAATACAGCATGAATAAAGTTGCACAGACATACACAGACATGTACAGCATTGAGATTACTACTGTTTTTTCATTAGGTTCAAAAAAAGAAAAACCTATTGCAGAAAAAAACTTATGGTTGTAAAGATTTTCGTAATTGCCGTTTAGATTCTGAATTACAAAAATTGTTACCATAATAGAAAAAACTAATAAAGCGAGAGTAATAAAACTGATTACAATGTGATTTTTTGTCTTAATTGTCATGTCTCTATGATTTTATAAGTAAAAGAAATAATAGTAAAGACGCGCTGTATCTTTTCCGATATTGTATGTATGCGGAGGACGCAAAATATGAAAAAAATATTGATTTTAAGTCTTATTCTTGCAGCTAGCGGATTTAGTGCCTTTGCTGGTGATGTTGCTGTATTTGATGATATTGGTTTTTCTGCTGACGGAAAATATTATGTATTCGGTCAGTATGGAAAAACAGATAAAAAATTTGTTCCATATTCAGAAATTTATACTGTAGATGTAGCAAAAAATGACTTTGTGCCTGGAAAAGTGTACAAGCTTTCGGCAAAAAGCAATAAAGGTGGAAAAGAAATCCATCAGGAAAACACAGCAAAAAATTATACTGCCATGAAAGGTCTGGGATGCAAACCTGCAGAAGCAGAAAACATTCTTTACATAAATGATGAAATTTCAAAAGACAGCGGAATTTCAATTACTTTCAAAAGCTTTGAAGAATCTACAGAAAATAAAGACTGGATTTATAATGTAAAGGTTGTTTCTGAATATTCAGGCAATAAATCTTCATTTTATATTGATGTTAAAATTAAGGATCAGGATGGAAATGTAATCAAAAGTTACAAAACAGGTAATCCTTCAATTAAAAGAAAAAATGTAACAAATTACAGAATCATCAGAATTTTTACTGATAAATCAAGAAAGTCTGTTGTATTCGTAGTAGAAAAAACTATCGAAGATCAGGCTGGAACTTCTATCCGTTACATGGTAGAAACAATTAAACTGTAAATACAAAAAGTAATAATACCTCCTTCTTGCAGGCAGAAAAAGAGTTTTCTTTTTCTGCCTTTTTTTTCGAAAAATCAGGAAAAAGTAACAAAAAAAAGAATGTTACTTATGCAGATTTTTTACTGGAGGAGTTATGAAAGAATTATTACTTGATTTACTGAAATCTCTTGGGATTGCCATAGTTATTGTGAGCCTTCTTTTTATCAGCATTTATCATACCTCATGCAGGATAACACAGGAAGGAATCAAGATTATTCAGGCAGATACTGACTGTGCAAAAATTAAAAATGTCGAAACCCAGAATGACGGCATTATAATTGATTTTTCACGGAAAGTTGAAGTTCAGACTGTATTCGCGGTAGTAAGTGATGAATCAGTTACATCAATCGAAAATTTTCTGTCCAGCACAAAGAAAATCAAAGTTAATGTCATTTCAATGGATTCAACAGCTGATCAGGATAAATTGAAATTCGTTATGGAAGAAAAGACACAGGCCGGGATTAAGTATGAACTTTTTGCGGTTGTCAAAGATTCAAATGGAAATACACTGACTTTTACAATTCCATTTTTCGGAATGTGCGAAAATCTTGCCGGTGCAGTTTTGAGCGAAATAAGCGAGTCTTACAGTAAGAAAGACGGAATCAGCGAGTACATTGAACTGTTCATTACAAAAGACGGAAATCTTTTTGGCCTTGAACTTTATACTGCAGCTGATAATAGAAAATATAGTTTACCTTTATGCGAAGTGAAAAAAGGGGAATATGTTGTAGTTCATTTAAGGTCTGAATACGAAAACTGCATTTCAGAAACAGAAAATGATCTTAACGCTTCAAAGGCAAAAGGATCTGTTACCAAAAGCCGTGATATCTGGTGCGAAGGTAATTCTGCGGCATTAAGTTCTACAGCTGATATTGTTCTTCTTAAAAATAAATTTAATCAGCAGATAATCGACTGTGTAATGTATTGCCGTAAGGATTATGCCTTGAATGAAGACTGGAAATCTGCTTCTTTGATCAAAGCCCGGGATGAATGCATAAAACAGAATATCTGGTCAAAAAACTGTGTTCCTGCAGATGCCGTATACAGCCGTGAACGAAAATCCATCGGATATCTTTCCAGAACAGATATTGCATCTTTGAAATTCAAAACTTCTGCATCTGCATGGCGTGGAACTGCAAAAAGCCGTCAGACTCCCGGAAGACCAAACCGCTTTTAAGCAAAGGAATTAAGGTCTTTAAAGACAAAAGGCTTTCTGCTATAATTTAACGATATGGCAGAATTATTAGCGCCGGCTGGCAATATCGAATCACTTGAAGCAGCTCTCGGAGAGGGAGCTGATGCAGTTTACCTTGGTCTTAAAACTTTTAATGCCCGTTTAAGAACATCTAACTTCGCCTGGAATCAGTTTGAAGCAGCAGTTAATTCCGTTCACAGAATGGGAAAAAAGATTTATGTTACTGTAAACACTGTAAGCGAAGAACGGGAAACTGAACGTTTATACAGATTCCTTTCTTACCTCAATAAAATTGGTCCTGATGGCCTTATCGTTCAGGACTTTGCTGTTATCAGAATGTGTCAGGAATTTTTCCCTGACCTTGAACTTCATGCATCTACACAGATGAATGTTGAAAGTGCTGCAGGTGTAAACCTTTTAAGCCGCGAAGGATTTAAGCGTGTCGTTCTTGCCCGTGAACTTGGTCTTGAAGAAATCAGAGATATAAAAGCAAAGACAAATGCAGAACTTGAAGTGTTTGTTCACGGAGCATTATGTGTAAGTGAATCAGGTCTTTGTCTTTTTTCAAGTTACCTTGGCGGAAAGTCTGCCAACCGCGGTATGTGTACTCAGGCCTGCCGCCGTTTTTACACAGCAGAAGTTCCCGGTGGAATTGATCAGGGATATTATTTTTCTCCATGTGACCTTCAGCTTATTGATAAAATGCCTGACCTTATTGAAGCAGGTGTAGAATCATTTAAAATCGAAGGTCGCATGAAAAGTGCTGAATATGTTGGAAGTGTTGTTTCTGCTTACCGTTATGTAATGGATCATTACAAGGAAGGCAAAAAAGAAGCCGTTGCTGCTGCAAAACGAATGCTTTCTACTGACTTTGCAAGAACCAAGACTTCTTACTGGTATAATTTTAAAACTATCGGTGAAGGCGTTGATAATGCAGGCGGCCTGATTCTTAATCCAAAACAGGCTGGGGGAACCGGAATCTATCTTGGTAAAATTGATGCAACAGGTCCTTCAGAAATTCCAGAAACTCAGCTTGCAGTTCTTGCCGGCGGATCTTATGATCCTGATCCGGGAGACTCAATCCGTCTTCATAAAAAAGATGACACAGGCCGCGAAAGTCATAAAGTAAAGACTCTTAATATTGACGAAAAAGGCAGACGCTGGATTGATATTCCGCGGGGATTTACTGTAGGGGACAGTGTTTATCTTCTCCAGACAAAATCAATGTCAAAAAGATATTCCCGTATTCTTCCTCCTGACCTTTCGAAATTCAATAAACAGCCGGGAGATGAACTTTTACCGATTCTTGATTTGACTCCGGTTGCAAAGAATGAATTGAATTACTTCCCTGAAGGTCTTTATATTCAGGTTTCAAGTATTCCTGATATTTTTGTGGTTCAGTCGGGACATCCCGTTCGCGTTATTCTTGAACTTAACAGTACTACAATTCCTGACCTGCTTTCTAAAAAGACAACATTGCCTTTAAGTAAAAAGCAGATCATTTTAAGTCTTGAT
This sequence comes from Treponema sp., assembly GCA_024402475.1. GTDB lineage: Bacteria > Spirochaetota > Spirochaetia > Treponematales > Treponemataceae > Treponema_D. Next base: position 34,524 of record JAKSTQ010000011.1, read on the forward strand.
CCTTTCTGTCCTGCAGGTACAGAAGATGAAGTTGCAAAAACTATTGATCAGCTCATTGAACAGGGCTTTACAACATTTGTTGTAAACAATCTTGCTCATATTGCAATGCTTCGAACAAAGAAAGTAAATATGATCGGCGGTCCATATCTTTATACATTTAACCGCTGGGCTGTTTCATGGCTTGAAAATCAGAATATCGGTGCATTTATTTCGCCATATGAAAATTCCCGCCAGAATCTTGACGCTGTATTTGATCCGAATGTACGCGACCGTGTTCTTGTTCCGGTATTTGCATATCCTGCATTGTTCAGAATGAGATTCAAGCTGCCAAAGGATTATGATTTTACATATTTTTCTGATAAAGAAGGGATGAACTTTAAAGTTAACTCAACTCCAGACGGTTCGTTCGTAATGCCTGAAGCTCCATTCTCCATTATCGATAAGGTTTCGACAATTAACAGCAATGGATTTAAGCGTGTACTTATTGATTTTTCAAAGACAAGTGTGCGTAAAGGTGATTTTAAGCAGATATTCCAGGCAATGGCCAAAAAACAGGTATTGCCTGAAACCTCCCGCTTTAACTGGAAAGACGGTTTCTACAATCCGCTTAAGCTTGAAGAATACCGTCAGGCCAATGAAAGAAAATTAAACCCTCAGGGTGCTGCATCGTCTAAAGCTCCTTCTAAAAAGACAGGATTTAAGCCAAAGACAAATGGTCCAAAAAAGAGTGGGGCTTTTTCTGGTGCGCCAAAGGGTTCAAAACCAAAAGGCAGACGCTAAAAAGCTGGAACTGTCTTATCTTCATTCATAGCAGCCATTGCACATTCTTTAAGGGCTTTTTCCGCAAGCTCTGAGACTGGTGTGATGGCTTCTTTTTTTTCTTCTTTTGTATCAGTAGAAAATTTTGTCTTGAATTCGACTTTTTCAGCAATAATAGTAACGCGGCTCTGATTTTTGCCGTCATCACTTTTCCAGCGGTTCTGTTTGATTCTTCCAACAACGCTGACACCGCGACCTTTCTGGCTGAACTTTGAACAGATTTCTGCAAGTTTTCCGTAGGTTTCTACATCAAAATAAGAAACTTCGTTTTCGTATTCTTCGGTTCCGGTTTTTTTGTAGTAGTGATTAACTGCAATTGGAATTTTGCACAAAGAATGTCCATGTGCTGTTGTCTTGAATTCTGGTTCTCTTGTAATGTTACCTTCTACAATAAGACAGTTGATGTTGTTCATAAAAAACTCCTTATAAACATTGCGCTTTTTAAGCGTGTGAATGATGCCCGGCCGGACAAAAAAATATGACTGCTAAAACAAGCAGTCATATATATCATTCAAATAGTTGATAATTTTTACACGTTTTTTATGAAAATTATTCAAAAAAAATTACATATTTTTTACGATGTAAACCATGTACAGACGGACATAATTGTAAAGTGCATCATGTTCTGATATTTTTTTCATGTTTGGAGTATCAACAAGAGTCTGTGCAAGGTCAGAAATTCGTTCTGCAGTAAAGCTCTGGCTTGTGATTGTTCTCAAAACTTTGCGCATGTAATCTCTGATGAGTGCGTTGACATCTTCTGTAAGATCACTGTTTGCCTGTTTTGAAATCATCTTGTTCCATACTTTTTTGTATGAAGTAAGTTCAGACTCGAGAGTAGAACCGTTTGGAACAAAATCCCGTTCAACTTCTTTTGCTGCCTTAATAAGGGCATCTTTCTTTGAAACGGGTTTTGAACCGCTTTTATTCTTCTGGGTTGCAGCATCGATTTCGTCATTGACACTTTCCGGATCAAGGACTTTTTTTGTTTTCGACTGATTCTTTGCCTTTTTCTTAGAAGGCTTTTTAGTAAACAGTGCAATAAGCCATGAAATAACCGGAATTGTATACCAGATAGGCAGAAGAATTTTTGCACTTGAAAGAATATCTGTTTTACTGATGTTAAGGATTACAGAATATGGAAGGCGTTCTGAACCTTCAAAAATGCTGCCCTGTGCACCAATTTCAGAATCTTCCTGCATTTCCTGATTCAGAATTAAAAGGAAGTTTGCATTCAAAAGTGTATATAAAACAGGAGAATGTTCTTTAAGGTAAACTTCGAGAGTCTGGTTGAACATGGCTTCGTCAGTCATGTCCGGAGATTTTTCAAAATTCAAAAGTTTTGCATGCCAGTCTTTTGTCAGTTCTTCAGAAATAGGATTGTGTGCATCGCTTGCAAGACGGAGAATCAGCGGAATTACATTGTTCTTGTAGATAAAATATCTTGCATCGTTTTCTGTCTTGAATACAAGAAGACGAGGCAATTCATTTGAAGCAGATTCAGTTGTTTCTTTCTGCAAAAATCCTTTAAGGTCTTTATCAGAGAACTGTCCGTAAAGAGGAACGCCTTTTGTATCAGTGAACTTAAGGATTGTGTCCATTGTAAAATAGAACGGCGGTTTTGTAAGACAAAGCTGAAGTGTTTTAAGTGCAGTTTCTCTCTGAAGGTTCTGCTGAGCCTTGTTCTTGTAATGAGTAATTACGATTTCAGAAATGCTTACAGACTGAAGAACGTTTATATCTTCCTGGGTAAAATCCTTAACTTTTTCGCAATCCTGTTTAATAAAGTAGAACAGCTGATTCCAGAAATAGAAACTGTCGCCGGAAGATTCAAGGTTTTTCAAAGCCATCTGAGGACTTGAAATAAATCCCTTAAAAAAGTTCTGTGCAGTCATTTCTTTGCCGGGATTTGAAATTCTCAGCTTTTTAAGATAGTAATCATGATATTCATCTTTCTTGAGCATGCGGATAATTTTGTCCAGCGCAAGAGAAGCAAGTACGTTTACAGGAATATTTGCCGGAAAGAGAATTGCAGGAATACTGTTATTTGGAGTAGAAAGTGCGTAAAGTGTTTTATCTTCCTTGTCCTGAGAAATCAAAAGCTTAGAAATAATGTCTTCGACAGTCTGTTTCTGAATGACTTCCATTGGTGTCTGTTTCGGAAGGTCATTAATATTTGGAAAAGGAATCGAAGCATTACCCTGAATTTCTTTGTAGCGTTCTGTGTATTTGTTTGTAAGAAATCCTGTACAGAAAATCATTTTTTTTGCAGGATTTGTATCAATGATGGCAGCCTGTCCAGATTCGCACATAGTAATCAGTTCTTTTTCAATTGCAGGATCAGGATTTCCAAGATAAGGAATAAGGTCAGCCTGTTCTTCTACATTGTGCTGAGCATAACGCTTGATATAATCTGAGAAATCTTTATAAATTACAAACGGTGAATTTTGTTTTGTTGCAAAAAACTTTAATAAAACTTGGATACTTGCTGTTGCGGCCATAATAGTATTATTTTAACAGTGTTTTTCTGATAAAACAAGATATAATCTTCAATTATAACAATAAAATACAGTTATTGACCTCCTTTAAACCTATTCCAAATTTCAGCGCTTTGGATTAAAATAGAATCATCTGGAGGAAAATTATGCTTTCACAGCGTATGCAAAACCTTAATCCCTATGTTCCGGGTGAACAGCCTAAAGACAGGGAATACATCAAAATCAATGCAAATGAAAATCCTTATCCGCCTTCTCCAAAAGTAGTAAAGGCCATCGAGGAATTTGTTCACAATAATCCAAATAAACTTACTGTTTATCCTGACCCTGATTCTTTGCAGCTTCATAAAGATATCGCAGACATGCTTAATGCGACAGGCGGCGTTCTCTGCCGTGCAAATATTGAAGGGGATAAAGTTACACCAGATCCAAAAGATAAAATTCCTTTTACTGTAACTCCTGACATGATTTATACAGGAAACGGAAGTGATGAAGTTCTGTCTTTTGTATTCTATGCTTTTTTTGACAGCGACAGACCTTTGATTACTCCTGAACATTCATACAGTTTTTATCCTGTTTACTGCGGTTTTTATGGAATCCCACGAATGCCTGTAAGCATGAATGACGACTGGACTTTAAAAACTTCTGATATGTGCGAACTTGCAGTCAAGAATAATTCTTCCATTATCTTTGCAAATCCAAATGCTCCTACAAGCCTTGGACTTACAAGACAAGAGATCAAACAGATGCTTGATGCGAGTCCTAAAGACCGTGTATTTGTTGTTGACGAAGCTTACTGTGATTTTGGCGGTGAATCTGCAATTCCTCTGCTTAAAGATTATAAAAACCTTCTTATTGTTCGTACGTTCAGTAAGAGTTTTTGTGGAGCAGGTTTAAGAAGCGGTTTTATCGTAGCAAATCCAGAACTTGTAAATGCAGTTACAACAGTTAAAAACAGTCTTAATCACTTTCCTATGGATGCAATTACTCAGGTTGCTTCCTGTGCTGCAGTAAAAGATGCAGCTTATTATGCTGAATGTGCAAAGAAGGTTGTTGCAACCCGTACAGATTTTATTGAGTTCCTTAAGAATAAAGGCTGGCAGGTTAATGACAGTCAGACAAACTTTGTGTTTATCAGAAAAGACGGTGTAGACGGAAAAAAAGCCTACGAATACATCAAGCAGCAGGGAATTCTTGTGCGCCGCTTTGATACAAAAGGAATTGAAGAATATCTTAGAATCACAATCGGTACAGATGAACAGATGGCAAAATTAAAATCGATTATGGAAAATCTGTAATCTTCAGGGCTGCTAAAAGGACATCTTTATTAAAACTTTTTTTAACAGAAACAGACAGGAGAATATATGAAGCTTTTATTACTTTCAGACATTCACGGAAACCTTGAAAACCTTGATAAACTTGACAGTGAATTTTCTTCAAGTGATGCTGTAATCATGGCAGGTGATTTTGCAGAATGTTTCAAGACAGAAACTGCAAAACCTGTTCTTGATAAACTTGTAACAAAACATGATTCAATCTTTGCAGTCCTTGGAAACTGTGATGATCCTGAATTTATCGAAGACCTTGAAAATAACGATATCAGCTGCGAACGCTCACTTGTATTCCATGACGGAATTGCATTTGCCGGCAGCGGCGGTGGAAGTGTATTCACAAAGAAAACACCAAATGAACGTACAGAAGAAGATCTTCAGTCTGATTTCCAGATTGTAGAAAACAGCGCAGACAGTTGTGCAGATCAGAACGGATGCTGGAATGACCTTATTCTTGTTTCTCACAATCCGCCAAAAGGAACAAAATGTGATAAGGTTGCACCAGGCGTTCATGCAGGAAGTCAGTCTTTTACAGATTACATTAAAAAGCGCCAGCCAGTTCTTGTTGTAACAGGACATATTCACGAAGGCTGTGCAATCGACAGGATTGATAATACAACAGTAATTAATCCGGGTTCACTTGCAGAAGGAAAGTATGCAGTTGTAGAACTTGAAAAAAATAACGGCAGCTTTGAAATCAAAACTGCCGTTCTCAAGAACCTTTAATTATCTGCTTGTTACAAATCTGAACCCCATGTAGTTATAGGCTTCATTGGGGTCATAACTGTAACGGTCGCCGGCGTAAATGAATCCTGTATAACCGGACCAGCTTCCGCCGCGGCCGACTCTTTCCGATCCGAACTGAGGACCGCTTGCCCGTTCTCCAGGTGTTGTATCTTTATAAACTTCATACCAGTCCCAGCAAAGTTCAAGAACATTTCCGCTCATGTCATACACGCCGGCGCCGTTTGCACAGCCAGTTCCTGCGGCAGCCTGAGAAGCATATTCTTCTGTAAAGACAGTTCCTGCTGTTCCTACTGTATGTGAATTATTTGTATTTCCGTCAAACCATGCAGTTTTTCCTTCTTCTGCATTGGAATCGTCAAAACCATTATCATCAATCTGACCTGAAACAAGACTTCCGCTCTGGAAACCGCTTGAAGTTTTGCGTGCAGCATATTCCCATTCAGCTTCTGTAGGAAGGCGGTAACCGTCAGCATCCCAGTCACATACACAAAGATCAAGGCTTGCAGTATCTGTAGCATCTTTTACGATCTGAGTATTGTAGGAATAACATGGTTTTCGGCCCATCATTTCACTTAATGCATTGCACCATACAACAGCATCATACCAGCTGATCATTGTAACAGGCTGATACATTCCTTCTTTAGTAGGTGCCTTGCCACGACGGCCGTAAGAACCTTCCTGACCTGGATTAGAAAAAACATAACCTTTCTGTTCTGCGTAAAGACGGACAATGTACCAGAGGTTGTAAGTTGTTTCGTATTTATTCATCTTGAACTGTGTTATCCAGCGGGTTGCTGTCATGGACTGACTTCCTTCACCGATAACGTAAGTATCAAAAAGTATTCCATCCTGAGGTCCAAGAGTCACAGTATCAATATCATTGAATGGAGTGCCTTGTGCAAAGGAATTGGCTGCTAAAAACAAGCTGAGTGTTATTAAGAGGGCAGTTAAGATTTTTGCTTTTTTCATTTTTCCTTTTCCTCCAGAGCGGCTTCCTGCTGGGCAAGCTGCTTTTTGATTTTCTTTATGGCAATTTTATTTTTATAACCGATCGGTTTAGCCTTCTTTTTATCATTGCTCTTTATGGGTTTATCACGCAGAATGAATCTTGTAATCGGAACCGCAAGGAAACAAAGGGCTGTTACGATAAGAATGCTCCATTTTCCCATTTCCTGGAATGGAAGAGGAATATTCATACCGTAAAAACTTGTAATGAAGGTTGGTACTGTAATAACAATTGTAGCGACAGTAAGTTTCTTCATTACGCTGTTTACGTTGTTTGAAATTACGTTGCCAAAAGCATCAAGCATGGTAGAAAGGATGCTTGAATAAGTATCTGCCATTTCCAGCGCCTGACGGTTATCAATTGCAACGTCTTCAAGGTCGTCACGGTCATCTTCGTCAAGGTTGAAGAATTTTGTTCTGCGGAATTTTTCTACCAGAAGCTGATTGCTTTTAAGGGAAGTCGTAAAGAACAGCATGGATTTTTCCAGGTTCAAAAGCTGCAGGATTTCTTTATTTTCAACGGCGTACTGCAATTCTCCCTGAATGCTTACTGCACGACGGTTAATTTCTTTAAGGTAACGCAGATAGGTAATTGCGGCCCGGCTGAGAATCGTAATAAGGAAAGAAGGGAAGTCGTTCATGTTGATTCCCTTTACACGGTTATTTGAAAAATCTTTTAATACTTCGCAGTCAGTCCAGCAGATGGTGATGATTGCATCTTTTGTTGTAATGATGCCAAGTGGAATTGCAAAGTAAGAAACTTCTGCCGCAGGAACAAAAATCGGCAGGCGTGTAATTGTAAGAATGTAGTCGTCGCCGTCTTCGATACGGGAAAGTTCATCCGGGTCAAGAATGTCAAGAATGTGGTCCGGGTCTATTTTATATTCATTTTCAAGGATTGCAATGTCTTCGCGGGTTACACAACGGGCGTCAACCCAGGTTTTGAGATTTGGATCAAGTTCATTTTTTTCAAGGTTTACAAGCTTCCCCTGAATCTGCTGCCAGAATGTAATCATAAAACAGCCCCTGTGATTTTTCGTTGTTCCATAATTCTACCATATAAAACAACAAAAACTCAAGATTATACAGTTTTTTCACATTTTTCATGAAATTTTGTGCAAAAAAAATAAAAGATTCGTATTCATATATGAAAGCACATTTTTTTACATTCTGAATGTGCATATCAGCTTTTTATAAGGAGGTTATATGAACAGGAATATTGATTACCTTAAGGTTATGTGGAAACCTGTACAAAATCCCAGACCGCAGTCACTTGTACTGCGGCTTTCTGACAGCCAGAAAAATCTTCAGTTAAACATAAAACGGGTGAACAGCAATCTGATAAAACACAAAAAGGCAGGCAATGATGAAAATAAAGGGTAGTGCACGGATTATGATTTTCTGCGCATCAATATTATGCAGCTGTGCCACCAGCAGGTTTACAAGTCCCTTTGCAGTCTGCCTCAGGTACTGGCATTATGCAGAATCAGAACTTTCTCTTACAGTAAAAAATACAGGCAGCAAAAACATCAGTTCAATCGTCGTAAGTTTTACAGCTTCAAGCCCTGATTCAGAAATTGATGATGATTACATTGAACTTTTTCTGGATGCTGTCCTTGAACCATCGCAGGAACAGAAACTTGAATGCAATGTTTCGGACTGTCTTGGCGAATATATTCTGATGCTGGAAGAGTCCGGTGCAGATACTCAAAACATTTATATCAGGAATCTGTTTATCAAAAAAGTCATATTCGAGGACGGAACCTATATTGAAGATAAATACGGTAACTATTCCATTTAACTGCGTGAATACTTGTTATAGGTTTGCGTTTGTGTTAAAATGAACGCTATGATTAGTAAATTATTTATGTTACTGCTTTTGCCAGTTTCTTTGTTTGTTTTTTATTTTAACCGTGAAAAAGATAATCGTGCACATCTTCTGCTTGTAATGTTTACAGGTATTCTTACTGCAAGTGTATTTGTGTTCATTAAGATTCTGTTTGCAGAACCATATTACATGCCTGAAGTTTCATTCCTTAAGGCATTCCTTTATTTCTACCTTGGACAGACATTCTTTCCGATGGCTGTTGTATGGGCTTTGTTCCTTTTGTTTGCACGCAAAGATACAGTAAGCGACAGATTTACATTGTTCTTCCCGATGCTTGCTGCTTTCTACGCAATTTATCTTCCATACAGAATTATTGATGAAGCACTTCCATATTCAGCATTCTGTCTGTTTGTAAAACCAGTGCTTTATCTTGCAATGCTTGCTATTGTTCATGATTTCTTTGTACGTCTTGGAAATAATTCTTTTGCTGCAACAGGAACAAAAATCCTTAACTGGATTATTACAGTTGTTCTTACTTGTGTTCCTACTGTTGCAGAAATCTTCTGGTACCAGGGATACCTTTGGGTAATCTGGGCTGCAATTTCTGTTGTTTACACAGCTTACGCTGTATATCTTGTTTTACCAAAGAAAGACTAAATTTAAGTTTCTTATTTAATTTCAATAGAGAAAAAAAAATCCAGTTCCTTTTGAGAACTGGATTTTTTTTGTCTTTTATTCAGACAGATTAGTCGTTAGCGTGTCCTGCTGAACCAAGTACGTCGCGGCATTTGTGAGCATACATTTTCTTTGCTGCTTCACGAGCTGATGTGAGGTACTGACGTGGGTCAAAGTCACCAGGATTTTCTGCAAGGTGTTTGCGGATAGCAGCTGTCATTGCAAGACGTCCGTCTGAGTCGATGTTGATCTTACATACAGCAGATTTAGCTGCCTTGCGGAGCTGTTCTTCTGGAATACCTACTGAGTCAGGGATTTTTCCACCGAATTTTTCGATTGTTTTAACATCGTCCATAGATACAGAAGATGCTCCGTGGAGTACGATAGGGAATCCAGGGAGTTTCTTTTCGATCTGTGCGAGTACATCGAATGCCAATGGTGGTGGTACGAGAACGCCGCCAACTTTCTTACACTGTTCTGGCTTGAACTTACAGCGTCCGTGTGAAGTACCGATTGAGATTGCAAGTGAGTCACAACCTGTTTTCTTTGTGAAGTCGATTACTTCTTCTGGTTTTGTATATTTTGATTCTTCTGCAGCAACGTCATCTTCAACACCGCCGAGAACACCAAGTTCAGCTTCTACTGTTACACCGAATTTGTGAGCGTAGTCTACTACTTTCTTTGTCAATTTTACGTTTTCATCGTATGAGAGAGCAGAACCGTCGATCATTACAGAAGAGAATCCGTTATCAATACAGTCTTTAGCTACTTCAAAGCTAGGACCGTGGTCAAGGTGAAGAACTACAGGAATAGCCTTGATTTTTTTTCCTGTTTTTGCAGACATGTCTTTTGCAAGTTCTTTTGCATATTCTACTGCACCGCGAGCCATGTTGCGCAAAATGTATTTGTCAGCATATGCACGTGCACCTTTAGAAACCTGCAAGATTACAGGAGACTGTTCTTCAGTACAAGCCTGGATAATAGCCTGCATCTGTTCCATGTTATTGAAGTTGAATGCTGGAATTGCATATCCACCCTTCATAGCTTTTGCAAACATTTTTTTTGTGTTTACAAGACCGAGTTCTTTGTAAGATACCATAAATGGCTCCTTATAGATAATATAGAAAGAAGGCTCAACCGCTTTCTTAATAAAGCAATAATAAGACAAAAAAGAGATTTTTTCAAGATATAGTTTGACAAAGAACAATGAGAGAATTATAATAGAATAAATGTTATTGTAAATAAATATTTTTCCGATAAGAAAAGTATAGAACCATCTGTGCGTTATGTACCTGATGGTATAAGGAGTTTTGAATGAAAAAGGGCGTAATTGTCTTTGCTAGTCTTGCTCTCCTTCTTGGATTGGGCGCTCCGGCATTCAGCCAGGTAGCATCTAGAAGTGTAGAGACTATCATGATTGATAACTTTGACGGAACAGATTCTAACGTTGACTGGACATGGAATGTTCAGGCAAGCCGTTTCGTTACAGAAGGTTATCCTATCGTAAATACTTTTGATGCATTGCCTAACAGCCTCAAGGCAGTTACAAAGGCTGATGAATCACACAAAGTACTTGGCGTAAAAATCAAGTTTGACCGTAAGGGTGACAACTGGTTTGAAGTTTACCCTGAAAAAGACGGTAAACCATATGAAATTCCATTTGCTGGAACAGTAAAAGCATTGGACTTCTGGGTATGGGGTGCACATTACCTTTACTTCCTTGATATCCTTGTTCGTGATGCAGATGGTCGTGTACATATCCTCAGAGCAGGTAACCTTGCATTTGACGGTTGGAAACAGTTCATCATTGACATTCCTACATACATCCGTCAGCATTCAAGACTTCGCTCAGGTCCTGCAGAAATGAAATTTGTTGGATTCCGTATCACAACAGATGCTGCTGAATACGTTGATGATTACATGATCTACTTCGATCACTTCAAGTATTCTACAAATGCACTTTCAAATATCTTTGACGGATATGAACTCCAGAACTCTGATTTTGGTGATAATAACGAAAATAAGAAGGAAGGCAAGTAATGAAAAAATCAATTCTTACAGTAGCAGCACTTCTTCTTGCTGCAGGAATGGCTTTTGCACAGGAAGGAAACAAGAGCCTTGCAGATCCTAATTCACAGGACCTCGGAACAGGTTCAGCAGCAAGTGCACTTAGAGAAGTTTCAATTGAAAAATTTGAACGCGACGGTGCATGGAATGTACATATCTCTCCAGATGCAGGTGTAATTTCTGCACGCCTTTTTGAAGGTGGCCCTGCAGCTAAAGAAGCTCTTGAAGAAGATAAAGATAAGGATAACGATACACACGTACTCGGTGTTAAAGTAGAATTCTTCCGCCGTGGTGTAAACTCAATTTACATTACAGCAGTTCGTCCACTTCCTATTGAAGGTGTTACAAAGACTATCTCAATGTGGGTTGCAGGACGTAACCAGAACCATGACCTTTGGGTACTCGTTCAGGATTACTTCGGACATAACTACGAACTTTACATGGGTAACCTTGGATTCTCTGGATGGAAACAGATGACACTTGCTGTTCCACCAAGCGAAGACGGTGAACACGGAATCGTTCAGTCAAGCCCATACTACGGAGACCGTCCTGGACTTCGCATTGTTGGATTCAGAATTGACTGTAACCCAATGCTCGCTCGTGGTACATACTTCGTTTACTTCGACGATCTTAGAGCTGTAACAGACCTCTACGAAATGCAGAACAGAGACGAAGACGACATGCCAGATAACTGGTAATCGTTAACCCGTTAAATACAAAGGACTGTCTTTTGACAGTCCTTTTTTTGTTTTAAACAGCTTTAATTCTATTTTAATTTATAATATTTTCTTCTTTCTTTAGTTCCAGTCTGTTCAATTAATCCCATGTGGGAAAAAAGCCATAATATGAGGTTTGCATGACTTGCGATACTTGCGGATTTTTTTGTTTTAAATAATTCTTCTTTCAGTTCCTTAGATGAAAATTCTTCTGGAAGGGCAGGTAAAAGCTTTAGCCAGGATTTTTTGCCGTGGAAAACATATTCTGTTCCAAGCTGTGTAAGGACTTTGTCGGTTTTGTACCAGTCTTTTGCAAAACGGCGGCTTTTGTTGGGCAGCAGGGTTTTTGACTGAGTTTTGATTCTGACTTCTTTTGAATGTATTTCGACAAAAATTATGGTCAGGTATCTGTTGAGCAATAAGTCGTAAAATCCTGTCAGCTGCGTTAATTTTGAATAGAGGTTTTCTTTCTTAGGACTTTTTCTTTTAGACAGTACTTTTCCGTCTGTGTTTATTGTTTCAATTGTTTTTTCTGTGACTATAGGATGAACAATTATTATTTTTCTTTTGTCTTTTACTGCTTTTTGAGTCTTTGCTTTTAACGGCGAAAGGCTTCCTGTCTGAATTTCTATTATACTCTGGTCTTTTGTAACAATATCACAAATCCATTTCTCATAAGGCTGTTCTGTTTCGCCGTTATATCGCTGTGCATAGAGAACTTTTAGTGTGTGATGCAGTGAACTTTCGTTATATGTATTAATCATAAGTATAGTATTTTTAGTGATATATGTATAGTAAACAAATACCTATATATTTTTCTAAAAAAAAGCAGATTCTTAACATTATCGGTGTAAAAATGTGTTGACTTTATGAATTTTACGGGTAAAATAATAGATAAGTGGGAAAAAATGGGAAAAAGTGGTAATTAGTGGCATGGATTTGTTGACTGGTGAGTACAAGAATACTTTGGATGAAAAGGGTCGTATCTCTTTCCCTTCAAAGCTTCGTTCGACAATTGAATCAACTACTCTCTGGGTGACACAATCTCTCGATCATTGTTTATGGCTTTTTACTCCGGAAGAATGGAACAGTTTTAAATCTAAAGTCATGGAATCGGCTTCACCGTTCAATGCAAAAAATCGTCTTGTTTTAAGACATTTGATTGCACCGGCACAGGAAGTTGAATTTGACAAATCTGGCCGTCTTTCTATTCCGCAGAGCTTAAGGGACTACGCCGGGCTTTCTAAAGACTGTGTGATTTTAGGAATCGACAAATACGTCGAACTCTGGGATGCAGATCAATTCAATGCATACAACCAGGCAAACGAACAGTCATTGCTGGAAGCAGCTGAGGAACTTAACGCAATTACTTTTTAACGTAAAAAAGGCGGTTTGTTGTGGAAATTATTCATACTCCAGTGTTGCTGAATGAATGTCTTGAGTATCTTAGTCCTGCTGGCGAACCGTTTGAAAAGAATTGTTTAATGATTGATTCGACATTGGGTGAGGGTGGGCACTCCAATGCCTTTTTATCACGTTACGAAGGTTTGCATATCTGCGGACTTGATGCAGACAGTACAATACAGGCCAAAGCTAAGGAACGCCTTGCAGTTTACGGCGACCGAATGCAGTTTTTTAACGGCTGGTTCAACGACTTCTATTCTAATTATCCTGCCGACATGGAAAAACCCGATATCATTCTGTTCGATCTTGGAATTTCTGTATTCCATTACGAACGGTCACAGAGAGGATTTTCGTTCCGTTATGACGAGCCTCTTGATATGCGCCTTAATGAAAAAGGCACTGTAAGCGCGGCTGAAATCGTAAATACATATCCGGAAAGCCGTCTTGCTGATTTGATCTATCTTTATGGTGAAGAAAAATTAAGCCGCCGTATTGCACGCGCTATTGTAGAAGCGAGAGCCGGCGGTCAGATAATATCATCAAAGGCGCTGGCCGATATTATCTGGGAAGCTGTTCCTGAAAAGTACAGACATGGTCCGATTCATCCGGCAACCCGTACTTTCCAGGCAATACGAATTGCAGTAAACGATGAACTTGGACATCTGCCAAAAGCGTTGTTCGATGCGTTTAACTGCCTTAAGCCGGGTGGAAAAATGGGTGTGATTACATTCCATTCACTTGAAGACAGAATCGTAAAGAACTTTTTCAGGAATCTTGGAAAAGAATGTGTCTGTCCACAGGAATTTGCAGTTTGTAAATGCGGCGGCAAGCCTTGCGCACAGGTTATAACCCGAAAGCCGGTTGGGCCGACAGATGGTGAAGTAAAAGAAAACTCACCGTCTAGAAGTGCAAAGCTGAGGGTAGTAAGAAAAATCCGCGATGCGGGTGAACTTCATTTAAGGGAAGTCAGTATATAGAAACTGGAGGGAAAAATGAAAAAACATAAGAATGTAATCAAGACAGTTGTTTATATCGTAACTGGCGTTTTAATCCCTGCTTTACTTATTTTAAATGCAATGCAGGCACAGCGTTATCATGATATCGAAAAAGAAGTTCATGCACTTGAAGTAAAACAGGCTGCCCTGGTAGAAGAAAATAAAAAACTGATTACTGACATCAGTATTCTTTCGAGCGCTCAGAGAATCGGTAAGGTTGCAGAAGAGCAGCTTGGTATGCATAAAGCAGAAACTAAAGATATTGTCCGCGTTGACATGCCGGAGAAATAGATAAAATGGCTGAATCACTCCTTTCGTTAGATGAACTTATATCAGCAGTACACGGTAAAGTTGCAGGACTTGCTGAAAATATTAAAAATTGTGTTTTTACAAGCGTAGCTACTGACAGCCGTAATGTTACAAAGAATACTCTTTTTGTTCCACTTATTGGTGAATTCCAGGACGGACATAAATATATTCCAGGAAGCATTGAAAACGGTGCCAGTGTAATTTTTGTAACACGCAGCGTTTACGAAGCTGATTCTTCTGTATACATGGAACTTTCAAGTAAAAATCCTGAGGTTGTTTTTATTGTAGTAGAGAATAACCTTACAGCTTTGCAGGATGCAGCCCGTGCTTATGTTAAGAAATTTCCTGATCTTGTAAAAGTAAGTGTTACAGGATCAAGCGGAAAGACAACTACAAAAGAAATTGCAGCTTCTATCTTAAGACAGCATTACAATCTTATTGCAACTGTAGGAAACTTCAACTCAGAAACCGGGCTTCCTTTGAGCGTATTTAATATCCGTAAGGAACATGAATGCGGTCTTTTTGAAATGGGTATGAACCGCGAAAACGAAATTGGTGAAATTGCAAAGGTTTTTAAACCTAATTATGCAATCATCACAAATATCGGTAATGCTCATATCGGACTTCTTGGAAGCCGCGAAAATATTGCTAAAGAAAAGAAAAAGATTTTTGGTTATATCAATAAAGACGGCGCAGCTTTTATTCCGGAAAAAGATGATTTTGCTTCTTTCCTTGCAGAAGGCGTAGAAGGAAAAGTTGTTTATTACGGTAAAGATGTTCCGGAAACAGTAAGCGGTGTTAAGTTTATTAAGGATCTTGGTGTTGAAGGAACTTTGTTCAGCGTTGATGGACTTGAAGTTAAACTTTCTCTTCCTGGTTCTTACAACTATCTTAACGCACTTGGCTGTATTGCAATGGCAAAACAGCTTGGTATCAGTGCTGCAGAAATTAAAGCAGGAATTGAAAGCCTTGCTGACCTTAACGGACGCAGTTCAATTAAGACTGTAACAACAGTTAAAAATTCCAGCGGTCAGTCTCATAAAATTCAGGTTATGGAAGACTGCTATAATGCTAACCCTGATGCAATGGAAAAAGTAATTGAACTTTGTACAGGACTTGAAGTTAAAGGCCGTAAGATTTTTATCCTTGGTGACATGCTTGAACTTGGTGAAGAATCAGCAAAAGAACATTCCCGCATTGGCGCACTTGCTTCTATCAGTGGAGCAGATACTTTGTGCTTTGTTGGAAAAGAAATGGAAAACGGTGCAACTTCTGCAAAGATGAGCGGAAAACTGCATGTAAAATATTTTTCACAGTCAAGTGATGAAAATATCGAAACTATCTGTCGTGAACTTCTTGATTATGTTCAGGACGGTGATTTTGTTCTTTTAAAGGCTTCTCACGGAATGCATTTTGAAAGAATCGTAAATAAAATTGTTGATAAAGAAGCAGGTCAGGAGTAGAAAAGAGTATGAATACCTACAATTTTTACCCTGAGAAATTAATTGGCGGAAAGTCAAAGGGCGATACAGGTTTTATTGTCTCAACAATTTTGCTCTGGGGTATTGGTATTTTTGCTCTCTATATCTGTTCACAGACTTCAATTATTACATTATTGAATTCTGACAGAATGTACTTTGTAAAAAGACAGCTTCTTGCTTCTTTATTTGGATTTGCAGGACTGGTATTTTTTGCATTTTGTCCTTTTCCTGTTATGAAAAAGATATTGCCTGCATTCTGTATTGCAAGTGCTTTGCTTTGTCTGTTGACTTTTGTTCCAGGAATTAAATTTGAAGAAAACCATGCATCACGCTGGATTAAAATCGGTTCCCTTACTTTTCAGCCTTCTGAATTGATGAAGCTTTCCCTGATTTTATTTCTTGCTAATTTCTTTGAAAATTATGAAAGTAAAAAAGAAAGTGATGATGCAACTGTAAGTCCTGCTGTAATAGTTTTAAGTGGTGTAATTGCACTGATTTTTGCTCAGAGAGACTATTCAACAGGCGTACTTGTTTTTGCAACAGGTTTTATTATGTTCGTATTAAGCGGATCTAAGCTTTCGTGGCTTGTTCCTTTTACAGTATTTGGTATTCCGACACTTATTCTTGTGGCTCTTATTGAACCATATCGTGTTGACCGTATTACTTCTTACCTTGATCCATCTGCTGATCCAACAGGAAGAGGATTCCAGAGTCTTGCTTCTAAAAGAGCAATTACTTCCGGCGGATTCTGGGGACAGGGAATCGGTCTTGATGATATTAACAGAGTGCCGGAAATTCAGTCGGACTATATTTTTTCCGGCTGGAGTTACGCAATGGGCTTTATCGGAGTCCTTGCGTTTTTTGCACTGCTGATTCTGTTTTTGTACAGAGCAGTAAAAATTGCCATGACCTGTACAAGCCGTTTTGGTGCTCTTGGTACTTTTGGCTGTGCTGGATTGATTTTTGTTCAGGCTGTAATGAACTGTGCGGTTGTTGCCGGCGTTGTTCCTGCAACAGGTATTCCGCTTCCGTTCTTTTCAAGCGGCGGATCAAGCCTAATTGTTACACTTTGTATGTGTGGCTTTATTATAAATGCATCTTATTACGACGAAGAAAATCCTTCGCTGATTAAGAATGTAAAATTAAAAAAGGATGTAAGTCAATTCGAAGAATGCGATGTTGACATGTTCAAATAGGTGGATGGGGATGAGTGATTGCAGTATTATCGAAGAAATCGGTGAATTTGATCAGTTTGAGTTGAGAAGAGAACCGGTTGAACAGAATTCTGGATTTGTTAAATGGATTAAAATTCTCATTGCAGTATTACTGGTAGTGCTTGGTGCAGAACTCATTATCTATAAGGTAGTTCATCCAAGCCTTAATGCACCTAAACTTTATTTTTCCGGACTTGAACGCCTTACAGCTCAGGAACTTACAGATGAACTTTCTGAAATGTATGGACAGAACTGGTATAACTTTGATACAGATGAAGCATGTGCAAAACTCTGCAGTGTAAGCAGCGTTGAATCTGTAACAATGGAAAAACAGTTCCCTGATAAAATTAAAATTACTGTAACAGAACGCGTTCCTGTTGCAATGATGTTTCTTAGCGTAAATGGCCGCACAGAGCCTATTCAAATTGACAAAAATGGTGTATTATTTACACTTGACGATAAGTTTATAAGTAATGACGGTTCAATTCCTATTATTTCAGGAATTCCTGTTGAAAACCTTGTTACAGGAATGCGTATTCCTGCAAAATACAGAGTTCTTATTGAACAGATCTATGCTATCAGCTTGCTCCCACAGAAATATTTCCTGGGAATTTCTGAAATTTGTGTAGTTCCAAAAGCAGCAGGAAATTACGAACTTATACTTATTCCTGTTAATTCTAAGCTTCGTGTTCTTACAGACCGTTCCCTTAAGGAAGAATCTTTACAGTACATGATGGTTGCTCAGGATGTAGTAAACGAAATTGAACCAAATGCTTCTGTGATTGACTTGAGATACGGGTCAGTTTCTTATCGCACTGGGGTAAGTGGAGGAACTCTTTGAGTGATGAAATCATAGTCGGTCTGGATATTGGTACACAAAATATCCGGGCTGCCATTGCTGAATGCATTGATGACAAAATAGAAATTATAGGTGTTGCTAAAAGACCTTCCAGCGGACTTAGAAACGGCGTCATTGTTAACATTGACGCTGCAATGAATTCTATCAAAGAAACAATTGATGAATGTGAACAGAAAGCCGGAATGCAGGTTTATTCCTGTGTTACAGCTATCGGTGGTAAACAGATAGAAAGCCTCAATTCTCAGGGGTCCGTAAAAGTTTCAGGACATGGAACTGCAGGCAGAGAAATTGATTCAAATGATATTGCTCGAGTAAGAGAAGCTGCCAGTGCGGTTCCAATTCCAATGGACCGTGAAATGCTTCATACAATTCCGCAGCGTTATTCTGTTGACGGTGTTGATAACATTAAAGATCCGTTAAAAATGATTGGTGTACGCCTTGAAGCAAAGGTTCATGTTGTTACAGCAAGCCGTACACAGATTGAAAATGTAAGACAGTGCGTTGGAAGAGCCGGTTATGGACTTGACCGCATTATGCTTAAGACACTTGCTGCGACACAGGCTGTAGTTCGTAACGATGAACTTGAAATGGGTTCAATCGTAATCGATTTAGGTGAAGGCACAACTGATGTACTGGTTTTGATTAACAGTGCTCCAGTGACAAGCATTTCAATTCCTTTTGGCGGAAGAAACGTTACTTCGGATATTTCCCAGGTTAAGGGAATCCCGCTTCCTATTGCACAGGAAATCAAAGAAAAATACGGCTGCTGCTGGTACGAATCTCTTGAAGAAATTCAGGAAGTTGTAATTCCGGGAGTTGGCGGAAGAGAAAGTGAAATTACAACACAGGCTGAAATCTGCGATATTATTCAGCCTCGTTTAGAAGAAATTCTTCTTATGATCCGCAAGGAAATTATTCGCAAAACAGATTTGACACGACTTTCAGGAAATATTATTCTTATAGGTGGTGGTGCTCAGATGGCTGGTATTGTAGAACTTACTAAAGCCATTTTCCGCACTAACGCTGTACATCTGGGTATTCCTGAAAATCTTGGTGGAGTAGAAGAAGAATACAGACAGCCTGAATGGGCAACCGTTATCGGGCTTATTGAAGTACAGAAAAATAACAGCCAGACAAAGGGGAAGACAAGAGTAAAAAAATTGTCGTCTGGTGAACCGAAGACCGGTTTCTTAACAAGAATCTGGGATTCACTTTGGCATTAAAAAATGGGTTGGGAGGAATTAAAATATGATGGATCATGCAGTTGTTAGAACTGAAGATGAAGAACTGGACTTGCCAAGTCCTGCAATTATTAAAGTAGTCGGATGTGGTGGCGGAGGATCAAGCGCTGTTCAGCGTATGATCGAAGCTGGTATTGATCATGTTGAATTCATTGTTGTAAATACTGACTTACAGGCATTAAATAAATCTACTGCAAAGGTAAAGGTTCCAATCGGAAGAAACCTTACAGGCGGACTTGGAGCAGGCGGAAATCCTGAAACAGGTCGTCAGGCTGCAGAAGAAGACCGGGAAAAAATCAAGGAAAAAATTGCAGGTGCTGACATGGTATTTGTTACTGCCGGAATGGGTGGCGGAACAGGTACTGGTTCTGCTCCTATTGTTGCAGAAATTGCAAAAGAACTTGGTGCGCTTACTGTAGGTGTCGTAACAACTCCTTTCAATTTTGAAGGCCCTGTAAGAATGCAGTACGCCGTAAAAGGTGTTGAAGAACTTAAAAAACACGTAGACTCCCTTATTGTAATTCCAAACGAAAAACTTTATCAGATGGCAGATCCTAATGAACGCCTTACTTTCAAAAAAGCATTTGCTATTGCAGACAGCGTTCTTCAGCAGGGTATCAGAGGTATTGTAAGCATCATTATGGAATCAGGTGATATCAATACTGACTTTGCAGATGTTAAGGCTACAATGCTTAACCGCGGCGAAGCAATGCTTGGAATCGGTGTTGGTCATGGACCTGACCGTGCAATGGAAGCTGCTACTAATGCAATTAACAATCCATTGCTGGAAGATGTCAGCATTAAAGGTGCTAAAGTTGTTCTTATCAACATTGTTGCAAAAGAAATCGGTGTCCTTGAAGGTCAGCAGATTTCTTCAATTGTATGTGCAGATGCTCATCCTGATCACCAGGTATACTTTGGTCTGGTAGAAAAAGAAGATATGGATGATGATGAACTTGCAGTTACAGTTATTGCAACCGGATTTGATACAGCACCAGATTCATATATTCCTGCTGATAAAGCATTCCCCAAAACAGCTTCTACAGAAAATATTGTAAGCATTGATGAATTTGAAAATCTTCTTGGTTCTGGAGCAGGCTCATTTGTAAGCCCAAAAAATCCTTCAGGACAGGCTGCAGATACAGATCCTCTTGAAAGAACTCTTGGCAGTGATATCAGAACTGCAGCAAGAAGAAGTTCAGTTGTTCCACCTCGCGATCTTAATGGTGATGATGATAATAAGGAACGTCCTGCCTGCTGGAGAAAATACAGCGGCAACCTTTCAAATACCATTGAATTACGCGATGATCCAAACAATTAAACAGGAGTTTTAACGGTTAATGGCTGAAAAAAAATATACTATCAGCTCGATTCTCCAGAGTTTTTATACTGAATTGATAATGGTTGAACGCCGTTCAAAGGATACAGCCAGTACATATAGAATTTCAGTAGAAGAATTCCTTTTGTGGTGCCAGGAAACTCACCTTAAAATCCGTATATGCACTTCAAAGGATCTGGCTTATTATATTACCAGCCGTAAAACTTCAGGTATAAGTGAATCCACAATTGCTAAGGATATTTCTGCACTGCGCGCCTTTGGTTCCTTTCTTGTAAGGGAAGGCTTGTGGACAGAAAATGTTGCCCTTGTCCTTGATCGTCCCAAATCCCACAGATCTCTTCCTAAAGTTCTCACCCAGGAAGAGGTCAACACACTTCTTGGTTCCATTGACGAAACCACTGATCTTGGCAAGCGCGACCGTGCACTTTTTGAACTCATTTATTCCTGCGGATTAAGAATTTCTGAAAGCTGCGATTTAAAGATTGCAAACCTCCATATGGAAGAACACATTATTCTTGTCAGCGGAAAAGGTGACAAGGAAAGGGTTGTGCCTTTTGGAGATGATGCTTACGAAAAACTTACTGTTTACCTTAACGAAGTTCGTCCTAAACTTACAAAAAACAAGGCAGTTGATGAAGTTTTTGTAAATTACAAAGGCGAACCTATAACCCGTAAAGGTGTATGGAAAAAGTTTAAGGAGCTTGAAACTGCTACCGGAATTGACGCAAAAGTTCATACTTTGAGGCATTCTTTTGCTACCCATCTTTTGACAGGTGGAGCAGATTTGCGCAGTGTTCAGGAACTTTTAGGTCATGCAGACCTTTCCACAACCCAGATTTACACTCATATTACTGACGATCAGCTCAAGGATTATCACGCTCAATACTTTCCAGGCCACGAAGAAAGTGAAAATCCTTCCGAGAAATAGTAAAATTCACGCCTAAACTTAAAAATTTCCTCTTTAATAGAAAGAATTTTCTTTACATTTTTCAAAATTCAAAATATATTGATGTATTATAGTAGAAAAATATCAATTTTTTAATCCAATAGTGGGTATGGATTTATTGGGGGAATAATGAAAAATTTTTGGCGTATAACCATTGCTGCGTTTCTTTTTGCGGGACTGGGATTAACTTCCTGTGCCAAGTCGAATAAGACAATTATCCGTATGCAGCATCTTGAAGAAGGCGTTTCTAATCCTACATCAATCGATGAAATCAAGGATGCAATTGCAAAATATGAAAACCGTGTAGCAGATATTCAGCTGGCTCAAAGTCAGATTGGAATCTGGTATAAAATGCTTGCAAGCCGTTATTCAGAAAAAAAGATGTACGGCCTTGCTCTTGAAAATTATCAGAAAGCACTTGAATACTATCCTCAGAATCAGAACATTTATTACAACATCGGACTTTGTGCCGGATATGTTGCAATGAGTAAACTTGATTTTAACGGAGACGGTACTCCGGAAGAAAAAGCAAATTTCCTTAAGCTTTCGGAAACTGCATATCTTCAGGCAATCGAAATTGAACCTCGTTTTGCAAGTGCACTTTATGGTCTTGGCGTTCTTTACTGTTTTAACCTTTCAGAACCTGAAAAAGCCATTCCATATCTTGAACGCCTTTTGACAATCGAAAAAAAGCACATAAGCGGAATGTTCGTTCTTGCGAGGGCTTATTACATGGATTATCAGTTTGACAAGGCAATTGCCATGTATGACACAATCCTTGCTACTACAAAATCTGCCGACCGCAAAAAAGAAGCTCAGGCAAATAAAGATTTTGTAATGGAAGTTGCCAATGGGCAATGAGGATAAAGACGTAGTACTTTTACAGATGTCTTTGTCCCGCCTTTTTTTAACTTTTCGAGAAAAGGCGAAATTATTTAAGAGTGTTGAAAATGCACGGGAACTGTCGCAATTAAATTCGGCACAACTCGTTCAGATAACAGGCCGCAATTCCAAATCTGTATGGAATGGACCTGAAAATTATAAAGAGGCATATAAGGAATATCTTTTGTGCCAGAAGCTGGGAATCAAAACTGTTTTTTATCAGGATGATGAATACCCGGCGTTGTTGAAAGAAATTGATGATCCGCCGTTCATGCTGTTTTACCGCGGTAACCTTGAGGTCTTGAATAACCCCTGTGTTTCTGTGGTAGGAACAAGGCGGCTGACGGCTGGAGCAGCAAAAGCGGCAGTGGATTTTGCACAGCAGGCTGTGCAGAACGGACTGACTGTTGTTTCAGGACTTGCTTTTGGTGCAGACGGTAAAGCTCATACAGGTGCGCTGAATGCCCCGGAAGGAAAGACCTGCGCCGTGCTGCCGGGAGGAATTGATAACATAGTTCCTCACAGTCATACACGGCTTGCAGCAAGGATTCTTGAAAACGGCGGATGTCTTTTAAGTGAGTATGCGCCTGGAACTGAAGCTGAGCCCTGGCGTTTTGTACAGCGTAACAGGATTATTGCAGGATTAAGTCCGGTTACAGTTGTGATACAGGCGCCGCCAGGAAGCGGGGCCATGCATACGGCTGCTTTTGCGCTGGATTATAACAGGGATGTAATGTTTCACAAAGAGGCTTTCAGTGATGCAAGCCTTAAGATTGCAGATATTGCAAGAAAGGCCCTGAAATACAGCGAAAAGGCCTGTGATAGAAGTAAATTGAAAAATGATCCTGAACTTTATGTACGGGACGGAGCGGCAGTAATTGACAGTTTTGAGGATTACTGCAGGTGTCTTACAGAAGTTCCTGGAGAACATGATATAACAAATTACAGGCAGCGAAAGGATATTCAGTTTGAACTGTTTGAAAATACGCTGACTTGAGGAAGGATATGATGGCAGAAGAAGTTGCACAGAAAAAAGCTAAGGCAAAGAAAAAAGAAAATCAGACTCTGGTAATTGTAGAGTCTCCTGCTAAAGCCAAAACTATCGAAAAATACCTGGGACCCGGATATACAGTAAAGGCCAGTATGGGACATCTTATTGATCTTCCAAAAAGCCGAATTGCTATTGATGTAGATAATAATTTTGCTCCGGAATATATTACAGTCCGCGGTAAAGCAAAGCTTCTTAAGGAATTACAGAAAGATGCAAAGAAAAGCGATACTGTCCTGCTGGCATCCGATAATGACCGCGAAGGAGAAGCTATTGCATGGCATTTGAATAATGCCCTTAAGGATAAAACTCAGGCTAAAATCGGTCGTATCGTGTTCAACGAAATTACACCTATTGCAATTAAAGAAGCCGTTAAAAATCCTGGTGATATTATTGAATCAAAGGTTAACGCGCAGAAAGCCCGCCGTGTACTTGACCGCCTTGTAGGCTATAACCTCAGTCCGCTTTTGTGGAGTAAAGTAAAAAACGGTCTTAGTGCAGGACGCGTTCAGTCAGTAGCGCTGCGCCTTATCTGTGAACGTGAAGAAGAAGTAGAAAACTTCCTTCCTGAAGAATACTGGTCACTTGATGCTGATTTTGTAAAAGGAAAATCTACTTTTACAGCACAGCTTGTAAGTTATAAAGATGCAAAACCTGAACTTAAAAATGAAGATGCAGTTAATGCAATCATCAAAGAAATTAAAGATGCAGACTGCGAAGTAGTTACAATCAAGCATCAGGATAAGATTGTTCGTCCAAAGGCTCCGTTCACAACTTCTAAACTTCAGCAGGCAGCTGCAAACCGTCTTGGTTTTACATCACGCAAGACAATGCAGATTGCACAGCAGCTTTATGAAGGTATTGAAATCGGCGAAAACCGCGTTGGTCTTATTACTTACATGCGTACTGACTCTGTTCGTATTTCTCAGACTGCTCTGGATGAAGTTCGTGACTGGATTTCAAAGAATCATCCGGAAGACCTTCCTGAAAAACAGATTGAATATGCAGTTGGGAAAGGTGCTCAGGATGCCCATGAAGGTATTCGTCCGACTTATGTTACATACACACCGGATTCTGTAAAGGAATATCTTTCACGAGACCAGCTTCGTCTTTATACAATCATCTGGGAACGATTTGTTTCAAGCCAGATGAATAATGCAAAGACACGTATTACAAGTGTAGAAATTAAGGCAAATGATGCTTTGTTCCGCGTTTCAAGCAGCAAAGTAACAGATAAAGGTTTTTACCATGTCATTCATCTTTTGTCTTCTAAAGAAGATGTTACTGCAAGCATTCCTTCTCTTAAAGAAGGTGAACATCTTGCTGCAAAAGATTTCTATCCTGAACAGCATTTTACTCAGGGACCAGCCCGCTTTACAGATGCTTCTATCGTTAAGACACTTGAAGAAAAAGGAATCGGACGACCTTCAACTTATGCTCCGATTATTTCCGTTCTTCTTGACCGTTATTATGTTACAAGAACAAACAAACAGCTTGTTCCAACTCAGCTTGGCCGCATGATCTGCAAGATTCTTGTTGAATCATTCCCAGAAGTCATTAACGAAACCTTTACTGCTCAGGTCGAAACAGAACTTGATGATGTTGAACAGGATAAAATCGTATGGAATGACATGATCGGTCAGTTCTATGGTCCGTTCAAAAAAGAAGTTGATGATGTAATGGAAAAACAGGAAAGCGTAAAAGGCTTTTTGGATGAAGTTACAGACAAGGTTTGTGAAAAATGCGGTAAGTCGATGGTTAAAAAACTTGGCCGCTTTGGATTCTTCCTTGCATGTACAGGATTCCCTGAATGTCACAACACCCGTTCAATTCCTCTTGCAACCTGTCCTGTAGACGGCTGTGACGGAGAAATTGTTGCACGCAAGACAAAGGGTCGTGGTAAGGAATTCTACGGCTGTACAAATTATCCGACATGTAATTTTATTTCTCACTTTAAACCGACTGACCAGAACTGTCCTAAGTGCGGCTGGTTCATGGTAGAAAAATACGACAAAAAGAACGGCAACTACAAGTCCTGCATCAACCCTGACTGCGATTACCTGCATTCAAATGATGAAGAAACAGCTGCTCTGGCTAAGGAAGCTGCACAAGACTAATGGCATTAACAAAAGACGTTGTGCAGGAATTCCTGCTTTATATTGAAAGTGTAAAAGGATTTTCTGCCAACACTGTTACAGGCTATAAAAACGATCTTGCCCAGTTTCTGTCGTATACAGGTGAATCTTCGCAGATTGAAAACCTGGGACTTGATGACTTGCGTTTTTGCATAGGCTGCATGTCTGAAAAAAAAGCGGCTGCGGCTTCCATTAACCGTTTTATTGCTGCTGTAAGAAGTTTATTTGCCTATGCCTATAAATTTAATTATATTACAAGTAATGCGGCACTTGAGTTAAAGAACGTTAAGATTCCTAAAAGGATTCCTCGTTTTATGACTGAGGCAGAAGTAACTGCATTGTGTAATTCACCGGATGAAAAAGCCCTTTTGTGGCCGGGCAGAGATAAAGCTATTTTTGAAATGTTTTATTCTTCTGGCTGTCGTGTAAGCGAACTTGCCGGGCTGCAGATTGATTCGTTCAGGGATAATTATTCCTGGGCAATTGTTACCGGTAAAGGGAAAAAGGACCGCCGTGTTTTTTTTGAAGAACAGGCCCGTGCTGCGTTAAAGGAGTATCTTGCACAGAGGCAGGCGCTTGTTGCGGAAGGGAAAATCCGTTTGCAGGAAAAAAGCCTTTTTGTAAATCAGAAAGGCGGTCCGTTAAGTGTTCGCGGAATATCCTGGATTGTGTCCCGTTATTCTGGGGCAGAAGGAACGAATCATCATGTTTCGCCTCATGCATTCAGGCATACTTTTGCAACTGCCATGATAACAAATGGTGCGGATGTTCGTGTTGTGCAGGATCTTTTAGGTCATGCAAATATTTCGACTACACAGCGTTATACACACGTAACAACTGAAAAACTGATAGAAATATATAATAAAGCTCATCCTCACGGTAAAAAATAACTGGTTTGAGGCTGGAGCGGAGGAATAATGTCAAAGACAAAGATCAGAAGTACTACAGTAATCGCCCTTAAAAAGGACGGAAAGGTTGCAATGGCCGGTGACGGACAGGTAACTCTTGGCAATACAGTATGTAAAGGTAATGCCCGCAAAGTCCGCAAAATCTATGACGGAAAAATTCTTACAGGATTTGCAGGTTCTGTTGCAGATGCATTTACTCTGCTTGATAAATTTGAAGAACAGGTTCGTGAACATTCCGGTGATATTATGCGCAGTGCCGTTGAACTTGCAAAAATGTGGAGAACAGAACGTTCTTTACAGAAACTTGAAGCAATGCTCATTGTTGCAGACAAGGACCGCATTCTTTTGATCAGTGGTGACGGAAACGTAATTGAACCGGAAAACGATGTTATTGCAATCGGATCAGGCGGAAACTACGCATACAGTGCAGCTCTGGCTTACCTTGACGGTTCATCTTATTCAGCAAAGGAAATTGCAGAAAAAAGTCTTAGAATTGCAGGTGACATCTGTATTTACACAAACCAGAATATTACAGTAGAGGAACTCTAAATGAGCGATACAAATAATGTAATTGTCCTTGGAGACAATTCAGCAGAATCTAAAACTGTGCCTGTTGTACAGGAAGTTGATCTTACTCCAAAAGAAATCGTTAAGCGCCTTGATACTTACATCATCGGTCAGCACAATGCCAAAAAAGCTGTTGCAGTTGCATTGCGTAACAGAACACGCCGACTCAAGCTTGACGAAGATATCAGGGAAGAAGTTACTCCTAAAAATATTCTTATGATCGGACCAACCGGTGTAGGTAAGACAGAAATTGCCCGCCGCCTTGCAAAGCTTTGTAATGCGCCTTTCCTTAAGGTAGAAGCAACCAAATATACAGAAATCGGTTATGTAGGCCGTGATGTTGAATCAATGGTCCGCGATCTTATGGCAATTGGCTTTAATAAAGTTAAGCGCGAAATGGAAGATGAACTTCGTGAAGCAAGTAAAGAAAAAGTAGAAGAAATGCTTCTGGACCTTCTTCTTCCGGGATCAGGTGAAAAGAAAGAAAATAAAGGTAATATCCTTGGAAATATTTTCGGAATGCAGGTTCCAAAAACAGAAGAACCAAAGACTGACCCTGAAGCAGAAGCTGCAAAGGCTGCAGAAAACAAGTCTACAAGAGAAAAATTCCGTACAATGCTTAGAGACGGCAAGCTGGAAGAACGGGAAGTTGAAGTTACTGTTACAAGCCAGCCTAAAGGCAATGTAGGCATTCTTGCCGGCGGAAATATGGACGACCTTGAATCTGCAATGCAGAACATTCAGGATATGATGAACGGAAACCGTAAAAAGCAGAGAACTGTTACTGTTTCCCAGGCCCGCGAAATTCTTACAGAACAGGTACTTGAAACAATGGTTGATGCAGATAAAGCTGCAGACATTGCAAAAAAACAGGTAGAAAATTCTGGAATTATCTTTATCGATGAAATTGATAAAATTGCAGTTCATGGAGAAGCTGGCCGTGGTCCTGGTGTAAGCCGGGAAGGCGTTCAGCGTGATATCCTTCCTATCGTAGAAGGCTGTCATGTAAATACAAAATGGGGCGTTGTTGATACAAAACATATTCTCTTTATTGCAGCAGGTGCTTTCAGCGTTTCCAAGCCAAGCGACCTTATTCCTGAACTTCAGGGACGATTCCCGCTGCGCGTTGAACTTGATTCACTTCATAAAGAAGAATTCAGACGCATCCTTACAGAACCTAAAAATGCTCTTCTTAAGCAGTATTCGGCTTTGCTTTCTACAGAAGGCGTTACTCTTGACTTTAAGGACGAAGCAATCGACCGCATCAGTACTCTTGCAGAAGAAGTTAATGCAAAATCAGAGAACATCGGTGCACGCCGCCTTCATACAATTATGGAAAAAGTTCTCGATGAAATCTCATTTGAAGCTGACGAACATAAGGGTGAAGTTTTCTCTATCGACAGTGCTTATGTTGATTCCCGCCTGAGCGATATTGCTAAAAACGAAGATCTGTCACGCTATATTCTCTAGTAAACTGATTTTCGGTTATAAAGGCCTGCAGTTATTTGCAGGCCTTTTTTTTTGTTAAGTTTTTTTTTCAGATTCCGATATCTATAGTATGAATTCTTTTACACGATCCGTTGATTTATTACAGAGAGGCCTTGACGTAAGTTCATTGCGTTATCAGGTCAGTGCCAACAATATGGCAAACGCAGAAGTTCCTAATTTCAAGCGTACTCAGGTAAACTTTGAAACCGAACTTAAGAGAGCATTTGAATCTGAAGACAATGCAAGAGATGCATTTGAACTTACAAGAACAGATGCCCGTCATTTCAAGCTTAATACAGTTTATGACTACAGACAGGTTCAGCCTCGCCGTGTTGTAGACTATGATTCAACAGAAAAAGCAAATGGAAACAATGTTGATGTAGAAACAGAAGCTATGAACATTGTAAAAATCCAGATGCAGTACAAGCTTTTGAGCCTTCTCGAAAGCCATGAATTCAGTCAGGTTAAAACAGCCATGACTGCCATCCGCTAACAATATTCTTAACGATAACATAAGGGGTTAATTATGGGATTGTATACAAGTATTAATATTGCTTCTACTGGTCTTGCAGCAGAACGTCTTCACAGTGACGTAATTTCAAATAATATTGCCAATGCTTCTACTACACGAACACAGGACGGCGGTCCATTCAAACGTTCGAGAGTAATTTTTCAGCCTGTAGCAGATAAACCGATCTGGCGTACTCCATTCCTTCCTGCTAACCTTGATAATGGTCCTGGAAAAGGCGTAAAGGTACGCGAAATTGCTGTTGATGATTCTGAAGGTCATTTTGTATATTCACCGGATCATCCTGATGCAATTAAATCTGGTCCACGCGCAGGTTACGTAGAATATCCTAACGTAAACATCGTAAACGAAATGGTTGACCTTATTGCTTCTTCAAGAGCATATGAGGCAAATACAACAGTTATCGAAGGTGCAAAGTCAATGTTCTCTGCAGCCCTTGATATTGCAAAATAATCTGCGGTATTATAGGAGATAGGGTGGAATGATGACAATCGATACAACTAATTTACAGACAATTAACCAGGCACTTAATCAGACACGATTGAGTGCGCCTTATGCAAATATTCCTTCTCATGCAGAAGAACTTCAGGGGAAACGCAGAAAAGACTTTGGTGATTTTCTGATGGAAGCCGTTAACAAGATGAACGACCAGCAGATGGATGTTTCAAGACTTGAAGAACAGGCTTTAGTTGATCCTGATTCAATTGATATTCATGATGTTACTACTGCAGTTGCAAAAGCTCAGATGGCTATGGGACTTGCAAAGACAGTTGTTGACCGTGTCGTAACTGGCTGGTCAGAAATTACAACTACACGCTAGTAAATTGAATGCCTCCTTTTGACAGGAGGCATTTTTTATTCTTTCTATATAATGCAAAAAAAATGAATTTTTCTCTTTTCAGAATTTAGTTTCTGTGTTAAAATAATATAACTATAATTGTTTGTGTTCGTTCACGGGAGGGGTCAGATGAACGAATGGCTTAAGAAGTTCACTTCAGGTTTAAAAGAGAAGTGGGCTAAATGGTCGTTAATTCAAAAAGGAATTTTAATAGGAATTGTCGCAGCTGTATTTGTTGCGATTATTCTTCTTTTCAATGTTTCTTCTAAACCAACTACAGTAAAGGTTTTCTCAACACCTGTTACAGGTCAGCTTGCCAGTCAGATTATGACTGTAATCGATAACCAGAATATTACACCTAAACCAGTTATCGACGAAGCAGGTTTTATTACCGTAAAGGATGAAGCTACTGCTACAAGAATCCGTGCGATTCTTACCAGAGAAAATCTTACTCCTGCAAATGAAGATCCGTTTGCAAGTTATTATGACCGTGGCTGGTCTACAACAGATGCTGATCAGAACGTAAAGCTTGCCAAGGCTACAGAAGCTGCTTTGCGTAATTTTATTATTGCAAGTTCTGATGATGTTACTGATGCAGAAGTTCACCTTAAACTTCCGCCAGATAAGCTTTTTAAGGCAGATCAGAATGAAGTAAGTTGTGCCGTTTCCCTCCGTCTGGCATACAACAGTGATCTTGCTACAAATACCCGCAAAAAGAAGTCTCTTGTTCAGTTGATTTTAAAGGCTGTTGAAGGACTTAAAGAAGATAACCTTGCCGTTACCGATGCATCTACTCTTGAACTTTTGAATGACTTTGAAGGAACTGATGAACTTGACCGTGCACAGTTGTACGAACGCCAGCAGAAAATCATTCACAAACAGGAAATTCAGATGGCTGCAAGCCTCCTTAAATCTCTTCAGGGAATTAAGGGTGAAGACCGTATCCGTGACGTAAACGTTAAGATCGAAACTGATTTTTCTAAAAAGACAATTGATTCAACTGTTTATAAACCAATCGAAAAGAAACCGGACAATCCAGATACTCCATATGACGACTCAGAATATGTAGACTACTATCCGATTTCATCTTCTACTGTAACCCGTGAATGGCAGGGAACAGGATTCAATCCTATGGGACCTACTAATGTAGAAGGTAACAATCCGCCGGTTTACAAAGATATGACAAATCAGATCGGTAAACAGATAGAAACTGGTGTTACACAGAACAATGTAATTAATACTGATATCATTCATCAGGAAATCAGTCCTAAAATTGACAAGATTACTGTATCTGCCAACGTTGACGGTATCTGGATTAAAGAACGTGATAAAAACGGTAAAGAAGTTATTAATGAACAGGGTGGTATTACCCGTACATATCAGCCGGCTCCAAAAGAAGAACTTGAGGAACTTGCAAATTACATTCAGTCTGCTATCGGTTATGACAGAGCCCGCGGTTATCGTGTAACTGTTACCGGAATCCAGATTGACCGCCGTAAAGAATTTGAAGAAGAAGACGACCGTTTGCGTCGTGCTAAGCAGCGTACTCTTACTATCATCCTTGTACTTGTTGGATTTGCTGCAGTACTTGTTGTATTCATTCTTTACAGAATTATCAGTCGTGAACTTGAACGTCGTCGCCGCATTAAGGCCGATGAACTTAGACGCCAGCAGGAACTTGCCCGAATCATGGCTTTGCAGGAAGCTAAAGAAGAAGGCATGGAAGTTACAATGTCTGTTGAAGAACGTCGTCGTGCAGAACTTCAGGAAAATGCAATTACAATGGCAAAGGAACATCCGGAAGACGTTGCAATGCTTATCCGTACTTGGTTAATGGAGGAATAGAAAGATGGCAGAAGAAGGCGCTAAACCTGCAAATAATCCAAAACCAGTTCCAAAGCCTGGTACTTTAAAACCTGCTGGAAGTTCATCTTCTAAGAAAGGTGGCAAAGATTTTAAGAGCCTTACTGGTCGTCAGAAGGCAGCTATTTTCCTTGTATCAGTAGGTAGTGATGTTTCTTCAGAAATCATGAAACACCTTCGTGAAGATGAAGTTGAAACACTTACATTTGAAATCGCTCGTCTTGAAACAGTAGACGCAGAAATAAAAGATCAGGTTCTGGAAGAATTCCAGGATTTGATGAATGCGCAGAACTTTATCACAACTGGTGGTATCGATTATGCCCGCGAACTTTTGGAAAAATCTCTTGGTTCACAGAAAGCCATCGATATCATTAACCGTTTGACATCGAGCCTTCAGGTTCGTCCGTTTGACTTTATCCGTCGTACAGACCCTGCTCATTTGTTGAACTTTATTCAGCAGGAATATCCGCAGACAATTGCACTTATTCTTGCTTATCTTGAACCTGGTAAAGCAGCCGTAATTCTTCAGAACCTTCCGGAAGAAATTCAGCCTGAAATTTCAAGACGTCTTGCAACAATGGACCGTACTTCTCCTGACGTTCTTCGTGAAGTTGAACGCGTCCTTGAAAAGAAGCTTTCTACATTGTCTTCTGAAGACTACACTGCTGCCGGTGGTGTTGAATCTATCGTTGAAATCCTCAACCTTGTTGACCGTTCTTCTGAAAAG
>JAKSTQ010000012.1 GCA_024402475.1 Treponema sp.
GACGTTCTTCACGACTGTAATTTGATTTCATAATTTCTTCCACCTTGGGTAGAAGATTAGATCAAAGATTTATTTTGGGAAAATACATGAGAATTGACGGTTACGGGAATTATTTTATTACCTTTGTAATAATTCCGCCGCCTGCAATAACACCGTCTTTGTAAAGAACTGCACTCTGACCGCAGGCAACAGCTCTCTGTGGTGTATCAAACATAATTTTCCATGGCTGACCTTTGTATTCTGTATCATCGCCGTCCTGGCGGACATAACGGGTTATCTTACAGTTTACCGGTTTACTTGCAAGCCTGATTTTTACAAGAGCTTCAAATTCATCCTGAGGTTCAACTTCTCCTGGCCAGACAAAATCATCTGCAATAAGTCCGCTGGAATTTAATTCTTCGTTTTTAGCAAGAATTACAAGATTATTCTTTGCATCGATGGAATGAACATAAACCGGATAGTTTACTGCAACACCTAATCCGCGGCGCTGGCCAACAGTATAATATTCAATTCCTTTATGATGACCAAGCACATGACCGTCAAGATCGATAATGTCTCCCGGAATACTTTCTTTGTCTGCAAAAAGTGAATCACGGTATTCTTCACCAACAAAGTCCTGACTTTCTTCTCTGTTGGCAGCTTCAAGATTTGCTTTACGTGCGATTTCAAAAACTTCTGACTTTTTAATTGCAGAAAGCGGAAATCTTACTTTTTCAAGAACCTTTGACGGCACTCTGTAAATAAAATAGGTCTGGTCCTTACTTGAATCAACTGCGCCGCTTATCATAAACGGTCTTACATCTGTTCCAAAAAGGCCTTCTTCAGGGCGGACAATATTTGCGTAATGCCCTGTACAAAAGTAGTCATAATGAACTCCAAGTTTTTCGACTGCTTCAAGCATTGCACCGAATTTGATATTACGGTTACACATTACGCATGGATTGGGAGTTCTGCCGCTTCTGTATTCTGATGTATAATAGTTGAGGACTTTTTCTTTATATTCTTTACTTACATCTACAACATGATATTCAATGTCGTGTTCCTCACAGAATTTTTTGCATTCTGCAATGTTCTGTTTTTCGCCTGGCCCGAAACACGCTTCTTTAATTTTTGTACGGTTTGTATCTTTTCTTAATTCAACGACAGTTCCATCCCAAAGGCTCATTGTAACGCCGATTACTTTACAGCCCATTTCTTTTAGTAAAATGGCAGTGGTTGTAGAATCAACTCCGCCTGAAAGTCCTACTAAGACTGTATCACCTGCTTTCGGCATCTGCTGATTTATGTAATTCATTTTTTAGTCTCCTTTTTCAGATACAGTTTTAATTCTTCAAGATATTTTACGCCGGCATTGGAAAGAACAGTATTGGCTTTTGTAATATAACCGATCTGCATTGCAGCGTCTGCGTTTTCGTTGTCCTTAAACGGCACTGCAATAAAATCATCGCCATTCAATTCCTGACTGATAATTCCTGAACACAAACAGAATGCATTGAGGCCGACCATAAGGTTTAGGTTTGTTGCCCTGTCTGTTGTCTTAATAATTTTTGAATATTCCCTGTCCGCAAAAATTTCTTCTGTATAATAAAATGAACTTGATGCATTCTGATCAAAAATCAGGCACGGATATTCCTGTAATTCTTCAAATGAAATTGACTTCTTTTTTGCAAGCGGATGATTTTTCCAGATATAAACATAAACCTTACAGTCAACAAGAGGCGTAAAAATCAGTTCACGGGATTTAAGAACTTTCTGAAGATATGATCTGTTAAAGTCACTTAGGTTAAGGATACCGATTTCGCTTCTCATTGTAGCAACATCTTCGATTACGGTTGCAGTGCGGGTTTCGTTAATTGCAAATTCATATTCCCCGTTTGAAGTATCAGCTTCGATTTTCTTGACAAGATTAATGAACGATTTTACGCAAAAAGAATAATGCTGACAGCTTACTGCAAATTTCTTTTTTCGTTTTTTTGAACTGTCAAAATTATCAAGAAGATTTTCGTACTGTGCATAAATCTGTCTTGCATGCTGAACGAATTCTTTACCTTCGTTTGTAAGGCTGATTCCTTTAGTTGAACGGTTAAAAATCCGGATATTGAATTCATTTTCCACATCTTTTATTGCTGTAGTCAATGAAGGCTGGGAAATATAAAGCTTTTCTGCTGCCTTATTCAGCGAACCGATTTCTGAAACGCCGATTACATATTTTAACTGCTGTAATGTCATAGCGTTATTATAGAAAAAAACTATACCATTTAGCAATAGATAATTCCTATAATCATGCTATAATTTAATTATGATTTGTTATAAATGTAAAAATGAAATTAACGTTACTCAGATCAGCCGTACAACAGAATGTCCTTCCTGCCACGCTGACCTTCATGTATGCAAAGCCTGTAAATTCTACAGTCCCGGAAGTCACTATGACTGCAAGGAATCAATCGAAGATCCTGTCAGCGATAAAGACCATGCAAATTTCTGCGACTGGTTCAAGTTAAAGGAAATTACTGCGGGAGAAAACGATTCAGGCAAAGACAAAGCGGCCGCTGCACGGGACGCCTTCAATTCACTTTTTAACTAGCACAAGGCAAGAAAATCACGGCGAAGGCTTTCATCTGCCTTGAATCTGCCGTGCATTGTCATTGTTGTAGTTTTAGCACCAGGCTTTTTGATTCCCCGTGTTGTGAGGCAGGCATGTTCACCTTTAATCACAACCATAACATCTTTTGTATCAAGAATTTCTTCAAGAATCCATGCAATATCTGTTCCAATCCTTTCCTGAAGCTGAAGTCTTTTGCAGACCATTTCTACGATACGAGGAATTTTTGAAAGCCCGATAATTTTTTTGTTGGGAATATATGCGACATTCACCGTAAAATTATACATCAGCGCAATATGATGTTCGCAGTAAGAAAATGCTTCGATTCCTGTAACTGCAACCATATCAGAATTTTCCGGAGCGTCAAAACATTTTCCGTAAGCATCTGCAATTTCCTGATTTGTATAACGCATGCCTTCAAAAACTTCGTCATACATTCTGGCAACACGGTCAGGAGTCTGCGCAAGATCCTTGTTCTGCACATCTGCCCCTAATGCCTCAAGAATTGTCTTTACGGCCTGGGAGATTTTTTCCATATTTTCCTGACTGAGATGGCGCATCGTTAATATCCTCTTTGAACTGATGTTCCTATAAGATACCCTAAAACGAACTAAAATTCAATTTTTTCATGATTTTTTTAATATTTTCTATAAATTCTTTGTAACTTTTTTCAATTTCAGCCGTTATATTGATAAACAAAGTAAAAAAATAGATTAATATACCTCCGGGAGTGACGGTCAGAAAGAAGTACTGGCCGTCACTTTTTTTGTTGTTTTTATGGCAGAATGGGTATATAATAGAGATATTATGACATTTGACGAATTACTTCCTGCCATTATTGGTGATATTCCAGAAACTCTTGCCCGCTTTTGTGACAATAAAGCATTACTTGAAAAATTCATCAGAAAATTCCCTGATGATGCCAATTTTGCAAAATTCAAGGAAATTGCAGAAACAGGCGACTGGGCAGAACTTGAAGTTACAGCTCACACCCTTAAAGGGTTTGTAGGAAATCTTGGTATTACAAAATTGTATGACCTTTTTACACGAATCGTGAACGAATACCGTGCTTCCAACAATGATGCAGTAAAAGAACTTATTCCGCAGGCTGTTGCATGTGGAGAAGAAGTAATTGGTCTTATCAAACAGCTTGATAACTAGAGAGGGAATTTTTATATGGGTGACAAGAAGAAAATCATAGTTATTGATGATGTTGAATTGAACCGCGCAATCTTAGGCGAAGCTTTTTCTAAGGAATTTGAAATTCTTGAAGCAGAAGATGGTCTTGAAGGTCTTGAAAAAATCAAAAATAACGAAGAAGACCTTGCAGCAATCTTCCTTGACATCATCATGCCTGGAATGGACGGATTCACAGTTCTCCAGGAATTAGACAAAATGGAAATCATGAAACGTATTCCGTTGTTCCTTATCACTACAGAAACAACAGATTATGTTGTTAACCATGCCTACAATTACGGCGTAGTTGATGTAATTCAAAAGCCGTTCAACCTGATGATTATTGAACGCCGTGTACGCAATATCATCGAACTTTTTGAAACAAAGAATAAACTCCAGAAACTTCTGGACGAAAAAAAATAAAACTTACGGCCAGGTCTTTTAAGTCCTGGCTTTATTTTTGGTGACCAATGAAAGATTCATTTAAAGAAGCAGCATGTATTCCACAATCAGAAAAATGGGAAGCCGCAACACAGCGTCTTTCTCCATTATACAACCGCGGTAATGATATCCGTTCCGACTTTGAACGCGACTACACCAGACTTTTACACAGTCAGGCCTACAGAAGACTTCGTCACAAGACACAGGTTTTCTTTGCTCCCCACAATGATCACATCTGTACACGAATGGAACATGTCGGCCACGTTGCTTCTGTTGCTACTACCATTGCAAAATATCTTGGCCTTAACGACCAGTTGACTTCTGCAATTGCTATCGGTCATGACATCGGACATGCACCTTTCGGTCACTATGGCGAAGACTGCCTTAATTCCCTTATGGAACAGAAAGAAGGCCAGAATGCTCCGAAAAAATTCTGGCATGAACGCAATTCACTTTTCTTTGCTGATTATATCGAAACACTTGCCGACCCTAACGGTTTTCAGAAATCCCTTAATCTTACCTACGCCGTAAGAGACGGACTCATCTGCCACTGCGGAGAAATTGACCAGCAGGGAATCAAGCCGCGCACTGACAACATTGACCTTTACACAATAAAACGCCCGGGCCTTTTACAGCCATTCACCTGGGAAGGCTGCGTTGTAAAAGTTGCAGATAAAGTTGCATTCCTTGGCCGCGATATAGAAGATGCCCGTGCGTACCATATTCTTGACATGAGCGCATATAGAAAACTCCGTGAAATTGTGGGATCAACACTTGGATTTGAAGGCAAAGGCCAGAAAGCATTCCGAAGCGGCAAAGCAGTTAACACAACGGTTTTAATCAACGACCTCATTGTTGATTTATGTGAACAGTCGAGTCCCGAAAAAGGATTATGCTTCAGTAACGAATATTTTGCATTCATTAAAGAACTCAAGCACTTTAGTTTTACACATATCTATGATCACTGGCGCCTTCAGGAATTCCAGAAGTATGCAAAAAATATCCTGGAAACAATTTACATCACATTAATGAAGACTCAGGTTTACGCCCAGCACGGAAGAGAATCATCTGCATTGCAGAATTTCAAAAAATTGGGAAATACATTTGAAGACTGGCTTGTAAAATATTCCAACTACCAGCCAAATTCACAAAAAGACCGTAAGCACATCATGCGTTATGATACACCGCAGGTCTTTGACATTTATAATGACGAATCATTCCAGAAATGCGTAATTGAATACATCTCCGGAATGACCGATCAGTTTGCAATTGAAGTTTACGAAGAAATTATTACGTTCTAAACTTCTACACGCTGAATGTGAGCGCCAAGATTCTGCAGGCGTTCAACAAGATTTTCGTAACCGCGTTCAATCTGATAAACGTTTGAAATACGGCTTTCTCCCTGTGCGCTTAATGCAGCAATAACCATTGCCATTCCTGCACGAACATCAGGACTTACAAGGTGATCTCCGTGAAGAGTACATGGTCCTGAAACAACTGCGCGGTGAGGATCACACAAAGTAATGCAGCCGCCCATGTTAATAAGCTTATCAACAAAGAACATGCGTGACTCAAACATTTTTTCAAAAATAAGAACAGTTCCATCAACCTGAGTTGCAACTACTGTCATAATACTTGTAAGGTCAGCAGGGAATCCAGGCCATGGAGAATCATCGATTTTTGGAGTCATTCCGCCAAGGTCTGTGTTAACCTTAAGTTCCTGCCCCTGCTTTACAGTAAGTGTATCGCCTTCGATAGTCCAGTGAATTCCAAGTTTAGAAAATGCCGGACGCAAAGGACGCATATCTTTTGGATTAATTCCTTCGATTGTAATTGAACCTTTTGTTGCAGCAGCAAGTCCGATAAACGAACCGATTTCCATGTAATCAGGACCGATTTCAAATTCCGCACCATGAAGTTCCTTAACGCCGTCAATATACAATGTATTGCTGCCAACACCAGTAATTTTTGCACCCATTGCATTAAGCATGTTACACAAATCCTGGACATGAGGTTCACTTGCAGCATTAGAAATGATTGTCTGGCCTTCTGCAAGAACTGCTGCCATCAAGGCATTTTCTGTTGCTGTAACCGATGCTTCATCAAGGAATATATCAGCGCCGACAAGTTTATTTGCAGAAAAAACAAAAGCACCATCAATATCAACGCGGGCACCCAGTTCTGTCAAAGCAAGAAAATGTGTATCAAGCCGGCGGCGACCAATAACATCACCTCCTGGCGGTGGCATAATTGCTTTACCAAATCGTCCTACAAGAGGACCTGCAAACAAAATTGATGCACGGATTTTTTTAGAAAGATCAGCAGGAATGTCATTGCGGGTCAATTTTTCGCATGCAACAGTCCATGTATTTTTAGAAAGCTTTTCTACTTTCGCACCAAGTGCTTCGAGAATACGGAACATTACGCCGGTATCTTCGATTTCAGGAATATTTTTAAGTGTTACCTTTTCTTTTGTAAGTAAAGTTGCGGCGATACATGGAAGAGCAGAATTTTTATTTCCGCTTGCCTTGATTTTTCCTTTAATAGGAAATCCGCCTTCGATTATATATTCGTGCATTATGTACTCCAGTTTTATTTTGCGATTAACTCACTTAGTCCTATTAGAATATCGGTTGCTTTTAGCATTTGCGATAGAGAAACCCATTCATAAGGCGAGTGATAATTATAGGCACCAGTAAAAATATTCGGGGTTGGAATGCCCATTTCTGTAAGGCGTGAACCATCTGTTCCTCCACGAATTATGGTGAACTCAGGTTCTACTCCACTGTGCCGGTAAGCCTGTTCCAGAACATCCTTTACATACGGTGTCCTGTCGATGATGTCTTTCATGTTAAGATACTGCTGAATATGTTCAACTGAGACCTTGCCGCCAAAAGCACTTTCTGTCATTTTTGCAAGCTGATTAACATATGCTTTGCGCTCATTCATGCTGTTCATGTCAAAATCACGCAGGAACAAAGACACAGAGGCTTCTTCCATTGAACCAGAAATTCCAAGCGGGCAGAAAAATCCAAGACGACCGTCAGTAGTTTCAGGAGCCTGATTGCGGGGAAGTCCGTTAACAAAATATGATGCCATTGAAATTGCATTAACCATTCCATTGGCACGTGCATTATTTGTATGGCTTGCAACTCCCTTAAAAGTTACGACAGATTTAAAGGCATTGAAACATTCACATTCAAGTTCACCTTCTGCACTTCCGTCGACTGTATATGCAAATTTTGATTCAATTAAATCTGCAGGAACATTATCCATTCCGTGGCCTGTTTCTTCATCCGGTGAAAAAATAACTTCGATTTTTCCGTGGCGAATTTCCGGATGGCAGATAAGATAATTCATTGCAGTAACAATTGCTGCAACGCCTGCCTTATCATCGCCGCCCAAAAGTGTTGTTCCGTCGGTTGTAATGACTGTATCATGAACTTTGCCGCATTCTTTGAGGGCTGGAATTTTTTCAGGGTCAAGAACAATTCCGTCTTTAAGTTGAATTACGCTGCCATCATAACCAGGAATTATGTTCGGTTTAACGTCTTTTCCGCTGGCTTCTTCTACAGTGTCCATATGAGCAAGAAGAGCAAAAGGTTTTACATTCTGGCATTCAGGGCTAGAGTCAAGGTAAGCATAAACATAACCGTGTTCAGTAAGTTTGATTCCTTTAAGGCCAAGAGATTCAAGTTCAGCAGCTAAAATTTTAGCA
The DNA here is from genome assembly GCA_024402475.1 of Treponema sp. GTDB lineage: Bacteria > Spirochaetota > Spirochaetia > Treponematales > Treponemataceae > Treponema_D. Next base: position 7,938 of record JAKSTQ010000012.1, read on the forward strand.
AATTCCATCTGCTGCGGTGTAGACGGCTGAATTCCCTGATCTGCACTTTCTGAGGAACTTGTAGACCAGATTTTTGCATATTTAACAAAGCGTTCGAGAAGTTCTTTTTCTTCTGCGGAATTGTTTTTTAAGAATTTCATACTATTATATAGAATATATTAAAAAGCGGCTTTACGCAATCTCAACTGTTTTTCAAAATCTCCATTAACTCTGCATAGAGTAGTCATTTTTTTTCTTTATTGCTATAATTACACCAATTATGAGATTAACAAGTACGAGAGACAAATCAGTAACTTCAACTTTTTCTAATGCAATCCGCAACTGTATGCCAGCTGACGGCGGACTTTATGTACCGGACGGAAACGCAGATTTAAGACGCTGGATTTTATACACAAACGAAGAAACTTCATTCTCATCAATCGCAGGTACTTTGACTTCTGCCTGCATCAACAACGAATACAGCCCTATCATCTGTGAAACTATTGCAACCCGTGCTTTTCCTTTTGAACCAGTATTAAAGCAGATTGATAACGGACTTTTTGAACTTCAGCTGTACCACGGACCTACAGGCTGTTACCGCGACTTTGGTGTTTCTTACCTTGCCGCAACAATGGAAACCATCTGCCAGCTTGAAAAAAAGAAAGCCGTTTTTATTGACTATACAACAGGTGAACACGGATCCCTCCTTGCTAAAGTACTTCGCGGTAAAAAGAATGTAAAAGCAATTCTTGTTTATCCAAAAGGAAAAGTTGCCGGCATACAAGAAGAAGATTTTGTATGGAACGGCGGAAACATCTATCCGATTGAAGCAGACGGCGACGAAAAATTCTGCCGTGAACTTTTGCAGAATATTTTTGCCAGCCAGGAACTTGTCACAAACTACAACCTGTCTGTTTCAAACACAGCAAACTTTGGACGCGTTCTTCCGCAGTCATTCTTTTATACATGGGCTTTTTCACGCCTTAAGGATAAAGTTGACGGTGACATTTATTATTCAATGGATCCTGCAAACTATTCAAATCTTGTTGCAGGTCTTTACAGCTGGAGACTTTGCCTTCCTGTAAACGGATTCATTGTTCCAGCATCAGGCGCTCTTACAGTTGATGCAAGAGGAAACGCTCTGCTGATGGATTCTGTTGTTCCTGTTTTACAGCGCCCGCCTGCAGATCCAAGTGATCCGACAAACCTTGAACGCATGGAAGACTTCTTTTCTCACCATAGCCTTATGATGAAAAACTTTGTCTATGCGGCAAAAATTGATGATGCGGCCCTTGAACAGGCAGAAAAAGATCTTTTTATAAAATACGGAATGCTTGCAGACCGTTCGACTGCAAATGCTTATGCAGCCGCAATGGCTCATCCAAATCTCTTTGATGAAAATGGAACAGTTGTTCTTCTTTCACTTTTCCATAACGGCTGGTCCAAAGACTTTATCCGGCACTGTACTGGAGAAACAGTGGAAGTTCCAGATTTCATAAAAGACATCAAGGCTCCTGTAAACCTTAAACAGCCCCTTGTAAAATCAGTTGAAGATGTAGTTGAGATTTTGAAAAAACTTAACGGTTAAAAAAATAAAGCCTTTAGAGGATTTCCCCTAAAGGCTTTTTAATTGTTACTTCTTAGAAGTCTTTTTTACGGTGACTTTTTTAGCCTTTGAAGCAGTTTCCTTTTTTGCAGGAGACTTCTTCTCAGAAACTTTTTTGTCAGCTGCCTTCTTTGTCTTTGAAACGGTTTCCTTCTTTACAGGAGTTTTCTTCTCAGAAGCTTTTTTATCAGCTGCCTTCTTTGTCTTTGAAACGTTTTCCTTCTTTACAGGAGTTTTCTTCTCGACAGTTTTCTTAGCCTTTGAAACTGTTTCTTTTTTTGATGGAGCTTCTTTCTTTACAGAAGTTTTCTTCTCAGCTACTTTCTTCACCTTAACTTCTTTTTCTTTTTTAGAAGCCGGTTTCTTTTCTGCAACTTTCTTTGCCTTTGAAGCAGTCTCTTTCTTTACAGGAGTTTTCTTCTCGACAGTTTTCTTAGCCTTTGAAGAAGCCTCTTTCTTAGCAGGAGATTTCTTCTCTGTAGCTTTCTTCACCTTAACTTCTTTTTCTTTTTTAGAAGCCGGTTTCTTTTCTGCAACTTTCTTTGCCTTTGAAACAGTTTCCTTCTTTACAGGAGCTTTCTTGTCAGCCACTTTCTTTGTCTTTGAAGCAGTTTCCTTTTTTGCAGGTGCCTTTTTGTCAGCCACTTTCTTTGTCTTTGAAGCAGTTTCCTTTTTTGCAGAAACCTTCTTGCCGGCAACCTTCTTTGCCTTTTTCTTTTCTACAAAACAGTCGATAAATGCAGCTGCCTGATATTCAGATTTTTTCTGTGCATCACACAAAAGTTTGTAGAACGCAAATGCTTTATCAGGTTTAATTCCTGCAAGAACAAGATCGCAAACCAGAAGATAAAGTGCACTGTCACAAGACTCTTTATTGAACCAGACAACATTATTAAAGCTGTTAGTTCCTGTAAGAAGATAAGAATATCTGCTGTGCATCAAAAGTTCACTTGCTGCAAGAGCACTTTCTTTCTTTGTAAGGTTCAGATCAACAAGACTTGTCATTGCATACATGCGGTCCAATGGCCAGCGCTGTTTATCAGCATCCTTGATTTTTGCAATACGCATATATTCTGTAAACTTACGGGCAAGAGACCATTTTGCTGCCATTGTCTTATCATCAAGAGCAAATACTACTGAACTCAAAACAAGAGCCATTGCATTCACCGCACCTTTTTTGATGCCCAGACTTATAAAATCATTTACCTTTCCAGCCTTAGCAAATTTTGCAAGATCAACTACATAATCTTCTGCCATATTCTTTTTATCTTTTACGGCAAGAGCTTTTTTACACAGACTGACAGTTGACTTATAATTTTTTGCAAATGCTGCAAACTGTTTTTTAGGTTCAAGCGGTTTTACAGCCTTCTTTGTTTTTGCATCTTTTTTAGCAGGAACAAAAGTATTCGCAACTTTATAGAATTCTGTTCCCTTCTTTTCAAGAGTCTTTACATATTTTGTTACAAGAGCATCTGTTGATTTTTCAAGAAGTTTTGAAGTTTCATCAAGAACTGCAGGTGTAATAAATTCACCGAGGGCTTTGTAAAGATCCCTGTAGCAGACTTCCTGCCATTCAACTTCAAGATCATAACAGCCGCGGCCATTCAAAAGTGAATACAATGTGCTCCACTTTTTATCTTCTGTATCCGCAACCATCTGAATATCCATCATTACCTGATATTCAAATCCATCCAGTGCAATGAACAGACCGTTCTGGCAAATATCGCGGCAGCTTCTTACATACCACAAATCAGTTCTATGTTCACGGAAAATAAGATAATTATCAGGATCATCATTAATTCCAAGACCTTCACTGATTGAACGGCTCTTCATTACAAGGTCATCACCGTTCTTAACCGCATATTCACACGACTGTTTAATCCAGCCGCTTGCCTGTTCGTATTTATTATTATAGAACACAACAGCACGTTCATTTCCGGCACGGTTGGAATATGCAAAAACATTTTCGTTTACATGACCGTTATCCCATACATCGTAAAAAAGGAAGTCTTCGCTCTGAGAGAACAGATAACGCTTTTTCATCAAAGGGAATATATCATGCTGGTGACGGGCATAAAGGCCTTCATCACGAACTTCGTTACGATAAGCCTTTGTGTATTCCATTCCGTATTTTTCTTCAAAACCTTCAAGCTGCCCGTGACCGAACATCGGCAAACCAGGCATTGTAATCATAAGAGTACAAACACCAAAATATTTATCGCCCTTTCCAAACTGAGCAACTGCAGTTTCTTCATCAGGATTATTCATGAAGTTTACGTAACGCTTTAAAATCTGCGGATCAAATTTAATTGTATTTTTTACAGTGTCACGATATTTCTGGTTTTCTTCTTTTTTGAGCATATTCATGAATGCACTGTTATAGACACGATGCATTCCTAAAGTGCGGACGAAATAACCTTCCATCATCCAGAATGCTTCTGCAAGCAAAAGTGTATCCGGAACTTCACGGGCAACGCGGTCTACAACTTCGCGCCAGAATTCATTTGGAATTGCATCATTAAACTGCTGTGTACTAAGGCCTGTTTCACTGCGTGTCGCGATATCGCCTCCATGTCCTGGCTCCGGATACCACAAGCGGCGGATATGTTTTTTTGCAAGAACCATCGCAGCATCAAAACGGATAATCGGGAAGTTTCTTGCAACATGAAGAATTTCCTGAATAACGGCTTCGCGGGCTGCTGGATTCAAAAAGTCAATCTGTGCAGTATCATTCCATGGCATTCCGGTACCATCATTTCCGTGATAAATATAACGGACATCACCGGTCTGATTATCAACGCGCTTAAATACAACGGCACAGTCATTCTTGCTGTAATAATGATCTTCAAGGTAAACGCCGACTCTTGAGTCATGACTCAAGTTTTCGCCGTTATAAGTATACTGAGGGAACGGATTATCGCGGCGCTGAACAAAAAGATCCGGGCGTTCAACAACCCACGCTGCATCCATACCAGTGTGGTTAGGAACCATGTCACTTGCAAGACGAATTCCACGCATCCACAAACGGCGGCGCAGATTATCAAGAGCATCCCAGCCGCCAAGATTGTCTGCAATATTGTAATTCATGAGACTGTATGCACTGGCAGCGGCTTCAGGATTTCCGCAGATCTGCTTAATGCGTTTAGAAGCATTTGAACGCTGCCACAAACCGATAAGCCAAAGTCCTGTAAAACCTTCATCGCGAAGAGCATCAAGTTCAGCATCTGGAATCTGATCAAGGCGTTCAATTGGATAACCATATTTTTTTGTAAGCTGATCAAGCCATACAAGAACTGTCTTTGCCATAAGAACAACTTTTGGCATCCATTCCTGGTCCGGCGAAAAGCGTTCGTATTCATTCATAAGGTTTTCAAAACTTAAAACCGGTGCATCAACTTCACCGCCGTTTACAGGATGCCACATTGCCTTTTCTTCTTCTGACAAAGTATCAAGGCCGGCAAGAAGGCGCTTTAACCATTCACCGATAAGTGCAAGCCAGTTCTTCTGAATATATTCAAGCTGACCGCGAAGACTTGTAGGTGCAAACACAACAGGTTCACGCATAAAGTTAATGAGGTCATGATCAAATGGACCGAACTTTGGAAGGTCAGCAAAATATTTCTGGATATCACTCCATGACTGCATGTACAGCGGATTGCGTGCAAGGCGTGAATCACTGAACAGATGAGAAAACGGCATGAACGCAGGGTTTTCATTTTCAAGATGAAGCATAACCATTTCTTCTAAAGTTGCTTCACGATTTGAACGGGTGCGGCCTGTTCCTACATCATGTGCAATTGCAGCAAGATATTTTTCTGCAGTAATTTCGCCGCGATAAACTGCAACAGGAGGAAATTCATTTGTAAACTCAAGCAGAAGTTCATCAACTTTTTCTTTACCGTAAGTTTTATCTAAAAGCGCAAGTGCATCCTGAAAACATCCTGCAACTTTATTACGGCGATAAAGCATACACACATAATGAAGAATCTCATCAATCAATCCCATTGCATTAAGGCTTCCGGCACTGACGCGTTTTTCTGAAAGACCGATTTTATCAAGATATGTATTGAATTTTTCTGCAAAGATTCGAACAGCCTTCATATCAGTAAAAATCGCATTACCGGTAGAAGCAAACATTGCAAGAGAAAAACCGCACTTATCGCGGATATCTTTGTTAATATGAAATTCATTGTAAGAAATCTTCATAAACGCACCCCATTATGATTCGTGTTTTTTGCACACATCTTGTATTTTATCTGTTAGTTTTTTATTCTTAATCAATTCTTCAACAAGGCAAGGCATTCGCCAGGTCCAGTTGAATTCATTTACACAGCCAGGAACATTTACGCGTTCATCTTTTGCATCTTCAAGCCACAAAGATTCATCCATGTACATAAAATCCTGCAGCGGATGAATACACCATGTACTTGCACTTGAAGCCGCTGCATTCAAAACAGCCTGCGCAATTTCCGGTGTAAATGTTTTCAGTTTTTCAATTCCTTCTTCTGTTGAACAGTCAGCAATTTCTGCAAAAGCCTCTTCATTATCTTTTACAAAATCCAGGGCTGCTTTAGATTCATCTGCCCACCACTGACGCACTGTTGTAGAATCATGAACTGAAGTTGTTGTAATACTCAAAGGTCTGTAATCAGCAAAATCTACATAAGGCTGATCTTCTTTATCCCAGTAACGGGTCCATCTTACAACATTAAGTCCCAGAATATTGTGTTCCTTCATAACAGCAGGAACACAGGCAAGTCCGACTCCAAGATCTTCTCCGCAAGCCTGCATAGAAACAGTCTTTGTAAGATTTTTCAAAATGTCAGTTGCCTGTTCACTCCATACCTTATCCTGAAGTTCATTTTTTTCTTCGATAATTTTTTTAAGTGAAGTCTGCTCTTCTTCATTCAAAGTTGACCATGCAAAAGTTTTTTCAAAAGTCCACAGCGGAATGAATTTATCTTTTTCAATTTCTATCAGCGTACGGTTGTTCCAGTATTCAGCAAGCTTTTGTCTGATTGCATCCCCAGTTTCTTTTGAACACCATTGCGGAAGTTCAAGTTCATAAAGATCACGGTCGCCCTTTACACAATCCTTGAACAGCCAGAGTTCTTCGCCGTCAAGTTTTTCTGCAATCATATTTAAAACTTCATGAGACTTTTCCTGGCTCCAGGTAAAATAATCAATGTCACTTGTCTTGATATGAGGCTGACTTAACCAGCGCAGTCTCAAATCATCAAAACCGATTTCATTAAGTTCAGCCCGTTCAATTGCGGCATAAGGATCTGCGTGTCCCATAATTGCAGTTGTATCCCGTTCAGGAATTGCCCAGATTCTAAAGAATCCAAGAATATGATCCAGACGGTAAGCGCCATAAAACTTCTGCGCTACTGTAAGGCGGTTTTTCCACCATGCGTATTTTTCTTTTTTAAGATTTGCCCAGTTATATGTCGGGAATCCCCAGTTCTGGCCTGATGGATTTTCGCCGTCAACAGGAGAACCGGCACGCAAATTGTGATTAAAGAACTGAGGATAAGCCCATGCATCACAGGAATCTTCGTTCATCATAATCGGCATATCGCCCTTAAGAATGATTCCCTGTTTTTTTACATATTCACATGCATCACTGAACTGCTGACAAAGACGCATCTGCATCCATGCATAAAAAAGATGTTCCTTTTTAAATTTTACAGTATCCCAGCGCTTTTGAATTTCTTTTTCACCGGGAAGCTGATCTTCTTTAGCCCATGACTTCCAGCTGGCACTTAGATTTTCCCACTTAAGTCTTTTATAAACAGCATAAGATACGATCCACGGATTTTCAGTAATCCATGCATTGAGTTCAAGGTCAGGAGTTTTATCTTTTGCAATTGAAGTCGTTTCGTAAAGCACACGCAAAAGTTCAACTTTGGAATTTAAAATTTCCTGATAATTATAGCGGCCTGTGTATGTGAAGTTTTTTTCAAATTCATCGTAAGCTTTCTTAAACTTTTTTGAAGAACCGTAACAGCCTGAAAATTCCGGAAGTTCCTTTAAACACACATAAATCGGATGAAGTGCAAATGCAGAAAGTCCAGAATACGGCGAACTTTGAGTTCCAGTATCATTTACAGGCAAAAGCTGAATGATTTTAAGACCGGCTTTTTTTGCAAAATCGGCAAAAAGTTTGAGGCTGGTATATTCACCAATAACAGGAGATTCTTTTGTATAAAGGGCACCAAGGGGAATCGCAGTTCCCGTTAAACGAGTAAGTTCATTTTTCTTCATTTATATTTTCCAATATTTAAGTATAACACGGAATTCCCATACGCGCTTGTATTTTTTTTACAATTTATATTTGACTTGCCAAAACTTTAATATTACTGTATTATTTTAACTACATTAAATATCACTTTTTTGAGGTTTTATATGAACAAGACTATCGCTTTGATTAAAGGTGACGGAATCGGACCAGACGTAATTGCAGAAGCATGCAATGTTCTTGACGCCGTTGCAAAAAAATACGGACACAGTTTCTCATACCAGGATGTAATTGCCGGTGGTTGTGCTATCGACAAGTTTGGTGAACCACTTCCTAAAGAACAGCTCGAAATTGCACTTAAAGCAGACTCTGCTCTCCTTGGTGCTGTTGGTGGACCAAAATGGGATGACGTTGCTCCAGAACTCCGCCCTGAAAAAGCTCTTCTTGGCCTTCGTGGTGGAATGAAAGTTTACGCTAACCTTCGCCCAGCACTTATGTTCAAACAGCTCAAAGCAGCTTGTCCACTTAAAGACGAAGTTGTAGGCGACGGCCTTGATATCCTCATCGTTCGTGAACTTACAGGCGGTATTTACTTTGGTGACCGCGGAACAGCAGAAGACGGAAAATCAGCATGGGATACAGAACGCTACTCATGGGAAGAAATTGAACGCATCGTTCGCCTCGGATTTGAAGCAGCTCAGAAACGCCGCAAGATTCTTACAGTTGTAGATAAAGCAAACATCCTTACATCAAGCCGTCTCTGGCGCAAAGTTACAGAAACAGTTAAAACAGAATATCCTGATGTAACTGTAAACTACCTTTACGTAGACAACGCAGCAATGCAGCTTGTTCGCAATCCAAAACAGTTCGACGTAATTGCAACAAGCAATATGTTCGGTGACATTCTTTCTGACGAAGCTTCACAGATTACAGGTTCAATCGGTATGCTGGCATCTGCTTCTCTTGGTGATGGAACAGGTCCTGGACTTTACGAACCAATTCACGGTTCAGCACCAGACATCGCAGGAAAAGATCTTGCTAACCCATTGGCAACAATCCTTTCTGCTGCAATGCTCCTCCGCTACGACTTCAAACTTGAAGAAGAAGCAAAAGCAATCGAAGCAGCTGTAGAAAAAGTTCTTGATGCAGGCTGGAGAACAGCTGACATCGCAGGTGATATCGATGCAGTAAAAGCAAGCGGTAAACTTGTAGGAACAAAGAAAATGGGTGCTCTTGTTGTAGAAAACCTCTAATTCAATATTGAATAATCAAAGGTCAGTGTTTAATGCACTGACCTTTTTTTTGCACAAAGCGATTTTTTCAATCTGTCATAAAAATGATAGACTCCTGCATATATCCGTGCTATATTTGATTTATGAGCTTAGATTCAGAAAACAGCAAGTCTTTAGAACGTGCACTCAGAAAAGAAGAATTGAAGCGACAGAAAGCAGAACTTTTAAATGACCGCTGCTATGAAATTCTCCTTAAATTAAAAGATGTTTCAAATGAATCAAACATCAGATATAATTCCAATTCCTTTGCAGACTACTTTGGCGTTTCTGTAATTACAATCAGCCGTGACATAAAATCACTTTCAGACCTTGATCTGATAGAATACGACCGCAGCCTTAAAAGTTTTAAAATCAAAACAGACATTGACCAGATTTATTCACGCAAAACAGAAGAAAACATAGCTCTTGTTGCAAGCCTCAAAGGTGTTCTTCAGCAGTACAAAAACACACCGTTATATTCCAAAGTCGAAAAACTCATTCTTCTTCTTGAACCAAAAGTTGCCAAAAATACAGAAATCTTCAGCAGGATTGCAGTTCCTCCTACAATTGAATATGCAATCAACACAACTAACTGGGAACTTATCTGCCGGGCAATGAAAGACAACCACAAAATTGCTTTCCATTACGAAGGAATCAATTCCGATAAAACCACAGAACGAATTGTCCAGCCCTATCAGCTTTTGCTCGACGAAGGCAGCGCATACCTTTTCTGCTACAATGAACAGAAAAAAACTGACCTGCTTTATGCCGTGAACAGAATCAAAGGCCTGCGAATCCTTCCACAGACTTTTACGCTGCCTGAAGACTACGATTTTTCTTCAAGGACAGGCGGCGGATTACTTGGTGCCTTTAAGGGAAACAAAACCGAAAAAATTAAAATCCAGTTATGGCAAGCCGCCGCCCAGTGGCACAAAGACCACAAACTTGCCGTGGACCAGACTTACAAAGAACTTGAAGATTCCATTGTAATTACTTTTACAACATCCCAGGTTTTTAAAGTCCTGACAAAAGTCTTAAGCTGGGGAGCTCTTGCAAAACCTCTTGCGCCAAAAAGTTTTGTTGACAGCTGGAAAGCTTCCATCCAGAAAATGTCAGAACTTGCAAAGGATTAGATTTTTCTGATTCAACTTTTTGACATCTTAAAAAAATTGCAGGCCGTAACTCCTGTTTTATGCTGATATTTTCTCTTTGCAAATTCTCAAATTCCACCATATAATAGAAGAATGAGCGAATTTAATTATTCACCGGACAATCTCACTCTTCTCTCCTGCGATTTTTCCAAATTGCCAAAGGATATCGTGATTCCTTATGGCTGCGAAGAAATTGCAGACCGGGTATTTTTTGGTGCAGACATTCAGTCCGTTATCATTCCTGACAGTGTAACAAAAATCGGGCAGGATCAGTTCACTTCTTCAGAAAACCTTAAATTCGTTCACCTGCCATCAGGCCTCACACATTTAAGCGCCGGAATGTTTGCAGACTGCCCGAACCTTGAACGAGTTGAAATGCCTGCAAATGTTGATGCTTTTCCAGAAAGCCTTTTTTCAGGATGCCAGAATCTTAAGGACATTCCTTTCCGTAATGGAATAAAGGAACTTCCTGCTGACGTTTTCTGCGGATGTACCAGCGTAAAATCCATGATTATTCCGCCTTCAGTAAAAAAAATCTGCAGCGGTGCATTGCGTAATTGTGAAGGACTTACAACTTTAGTTCTCAATTCAAATATCGAAGAAATCGAAGACGGTGCGCTAAGCGGCTGTACTTCTCTTAAATACATTCGTATCGAAGACTGCGGTCAGGATATTTTTGTTGATGAAGATACAGGCTGTCTTTATGAACACGTTGATTCAGGTGCTTTGCGTCTTATCAAGTGTCCTGTAATTCTTGAAGAATATTTTATTCCTGCAGAAGTTATCCAGATTGACCAGTGTGCGTTTGACGGATGCAGCAATCTGTTTCACATTGCTTTGCAGGACGACTCAAGTGACAACCCGATTATTCCAGTCATCAGGCAGTTACTTCCAGAGGCATCAATTGAAGGTTACACTCCAGCGCCTGTGGTTCAGGAAGAACGCAAACCAATCACACTTGATGATCTTAAAGATATAGAAGTTGAATCTGACGACGACGCAGAAGAAGAATCTGAAGACATTGAAAAATCTGATTCTACACAGAACACAGAAGAAGAATCCCCATCAGAAGAAGATGAAATTTTCTGCAGTTCACAGGAAACAGTTTCTGCAGAATCAGACCAGCCGGTCATCGATACCAGTTCAATGGATTCTGCAACAACTCAGCCAGAAACTTTTGACGATGACAGCGATGGTTTTGACATCTTTGATGATGACGATGAAGCACCTGCAGTCAAGCAGCCGGAACAGATTCCAGAACCTGCAGCTCAGTCACATGAACCTGACGATTCTCAGCTAGCATCAGATTCCCAGTCGGCACAGGAACCAGATGAACCTCAACAAACATCAGATTCCCAGTCAGCACAGGAACCAGACGAATCTCAGGATTCATTGGATTCCCAGCAGCCAGAACAAGAAGCTCAGGCCCCAGCGGCTTCTTCTATCTGCCTTACTGATAATTTTGTCTCAAACAGCAATTACATAGAATCTCTTGCTGCAAAAGAAATCACTGTAGACCCGGCAGACCCGGACGGGAAATTCCTGAACATACTTAAACGCGTTGCAAAACATTCAATTATGCTTGATGAAGCGTCGGCCGGTTCAAGAGGAGCCTACGGAGAACTTGAAAACCTTATTGTTATTGCAGAAAAATCTGCAAATGTTACAAAAGAATTTTCAAGTCACCTGATTCGATATGCACAGAGTCTTGCTGAAAGATACGGCTTTAAGAAAGTATATCTTTTTGAAAAACTGCCTATTGAAGACGGAGAATTCTCTCACGCCTTTGCAGGATTCTCTCATGACAAAAACATTGTCTACGCCTGCATGGCAAAAGATACCGGTGAATTTTCACAGGACACAAAAGCATTCCTTGAAGAAAACTATCTTCCTTCAGAAGATGCAGAAATTCCAAGTGTCATAGATTCACAGCCTGACACAAATATCCTTCCGCTCAAACTGGTTGTCCAGGATAATTACGTAGAAGGCCTTTTGTTCTGCGCACAAAAGTATCTCATGGACTCAAACAAATAATTTTTTCAGATCATTATTTCTCAAACTTAAATTATTTTAAAACACAAGTCTGTTTATAATTTGCATGCTCATTTTTCAAATCTGTTTCGAAAATATCCCCTAACGGACAAATATATGAAGGAATCATAAAAATACTACCAGTCAAAAAAAAGAGAGGCCGGACACAACGTATCCGACCTCATACACAACCTGGAGGCTGCGTCCTACCACCCGATAGAACGCAACGAATGAAAAAAATTATCAGTTTTATTTTGATGACTTGCGCTGCTTGGAAACGACGTCAAATATAACTGCCAAGAGAAGTACGAGTCCCTTTACAACCTGCTGCCAGTTAGAGTCGATACCCAGAATTGACATACCGTTGTTAAGAATACCCATAAAGATAGCACCGATTACAGCACCACCAATTGTTCCTGTTCCACCATATGCAGAAGCACCACCAATGAAACATGAACCGATAGCATCCATTTCGTAGCTCTGACCTGCTGTAGGTGCAGCTGAGTTAAAGCGTGCAACACAAACAAGAGCAGCAACTGCAGAAAGGAAGCCCATATTTGTATAAGCAAAGAACATTACATTGTCAGTTTTAACACCAGACAATTTTGCAGCCTTTGCGTTACCACCAATTGCATAAAGGTAACGTCCTGGAACAGTGTTCTGTGTGTAGTAGTTGTAACAGAGAACAACAACAGCAAGAAGAACAAGGATAATAGGATAACCTTTGTATTTACCAAGAAGGTAAGATACAGCAAGAATTACAATAGAAACGATAACCTGTTTTACGATAAATCCAAGTGAACCAGAAACCTGGTAACCCTTACGGCGTTTACTCATTCTTCCAAGGATCTGAACAACAACTGTAATTGCACAGATTACAAGTGCAATTCCCATTGTAAGAAGAAGTGTCTGACTTGCATTTGTTTCAACAGTTTCAACTACCTGTTCAACTTCTTTTTCAAGTTCCCAGTCATAAGCAGTTTCGGTTACTTTCTTGATATCAGTTACCTGAATAAAGCTCTGGAACAAGTTAAGGTAATTCTGTGGCATTGGAGAAATTGTCATACCATCAAGAACAACAAGTGCAACACCGCGCCACAACAACATACCAGACAAAGTACAGATGAATGGTGGAATGTGAACATAAGCAATCCAGAAAGCGTGCCATGCACCGATCAAAGTTCCAAGGAACAGACAGATAGCAATTGCAGCATAAATGTTCATTCCCTGCCAGCCTGTATCAGCATTAGGTACAATCAATTTTGCAGCAACAGCACCAACAAGACATACAATCGAACCAACACTAAGGTCGATGTTACCACCAGTCAAAATACACAACAGCATTCCGGCAGCAAGAATTACTACATAAGAGTTCTGTGCAATGATGTTAGAAACGTTCATAGGACGGAACAAAGAACCAGCTCCGGCAAAACGAATCAATACTTCAAACAGAATGGCTACTGCTACAAGAGCAAGTACCATTGTATTGTTTTTAATCCAGTTACTTACAACTGAACCTTTATTTACAGCTACTGAATCAGCCATTTTAATTTCCTCCAATTTTCATTAGTTAGCAGTATTAAGAATTGCTGCCATGATTTTTTCCTGAGTAGCTTCACTACCCGGCATTTCACCTACCATCTTTCCTTCGTTCATAATGTAGATTCTGTCACACATACCGAGGATTTCAGGCATTTCTGAAGAAATCATGATTACCGATTTACCTTCTGCAACCATTTTGTTAATGATACAGTAGATTTCGTACTTAGCACCAACGTCAATACCACGTGTAGGTTCATCAAGAATAAGAATATCTGGTTCAGCAAAAAGCCATTTACCAAGAAGAACTTTCTGCTGGTTACCACCAGAAAGGTTTCCGACATCTTCAAAAACCGATGCACATTTTGTATGCATTTCTACACGCATTTCTTCTGCATATTTATTTTCAAGACCAAAATCAAGAATGTTGTTCTTTGAAATCTTTGCAAGGTTTGCAAAAGTTGTATTCTTTGCAATACTTTCAGTAAGAATCAAACCGTTACCCTTGCGGTCTTCTGTAACATATGCAAGACCATTGTTAATAGCTGCTTTTACAGTCGGGAATTCAACTTTTTTGCCGTTAAGATAAATCTCACCGCGAATATTTGCACCATAAGATTTACCAAAGATACTCATTGCAAGTTCTGTACGGCCGGCACCCATAAGTCCTGAAATACCGACAACTTCACCCTTGCGGACATTGAAGTTAACGTTTTTACAAACCTGGATTCCGTCAAAAATCGGATGATCAACATTCCAGTTTTTAACTTCAAAGCATACATCACCAATCTGTGGAGTACGCTTAGGGAAGCGGTCTGTAAGTTCACGACCTACCATGGCTTTGATGATTGTTCCTTCATCAAATGGATCCTTGCCTTTATATAATGATTGAATTACAGTACCGTCACGAATAACTGTGATAGCATCTGCAACATAAGATACTTCGTTAAGTTTGTGGGAAATAATAATTGAAGTTAATCCCTGTTCTTCTTTAAGTTTAAGGAGAAGGTCCAGGAGGGCCTTTGATTCTCTTTCGTTCAAAGAAGCTGTAGGTTCATCAAGAATAAGAAGCTTTACGTCTTTACCAAGAGCTTTGGCAATTTCTACAAGCTGCTGTTTACCTACACCAATATCTTTAATTAATGTATGTGTTGATTCATTCAAACCAACAAGATCAAGAAGTTCTTTTGCCTTCTGATGTGTTTCGCCCCAGTCAATTTTTGCAGCTTTACCGCGTTCATTTCCGAGGAACATGTTTTCACCGATATCAAGAAGAGGAACTAACGCAAGTTCCTGGTGAATAATTACAATACCTTTTCCTTCACTTTCCTTGATGCTATGAAACTTACAAACATCGCCGTCATAAAGGATATCTCCGTCGTAGGTTCCGTACTGATAAATACCGCTCAATACATTCATGAGGGTTGACTTACCTGCACCATTTTCTCCTACAAGCGCGTGAATCTCTCCACGTTTAACCTGAAGATTTACATTAGTAAGAGCTTTTACAGGTCCAAAAGTCTTGGTTATGTTTTTCATTTCCAAAATGTAGTCTGACACTTTAGAACCTCCTTTTTTGAAATACAACCGTACTTTAAGCTTTCAAATACTGTATAACTTAAAGATAAGCGGTTCACAATTTCTCATGAACCGCTTTTGTTAATTACCGAAAATCAGTTAACTATTTGAGCTGTCCAGCTGAGTAGTAACCAGAATCGATAAGAAGTTTCTTGTAGTTTGCTTTTGTAGCAAATACTGGTTCACAAAGGTAAGAAGGAATGATTCCTGTACCGTTGTTGTATGTTTTGCGGTCGTTGATAGGTGGGTTTGTTCCCTTAACGATAGCATCACACATTTCTACTACTTTAGAAGCAAGTGTACGTGTATCTTTGAATACTGACATAGCCTGTGTTCCAGCAATCATGTTCTTTGTAGATGTGATGTCACAGTCCTGACCTGTTACGATTGGGAAGTTAGCAGCTGTGTATCCTGCAGCTTTAAGAGCGTTTGTGATACCATTTGCACATGAGTCATTTGAAGAGTATACAGCGTCGAGTCTCTGTCCTTTTGGTCCGTATCCCTGTGAAGCGATAAGGTTTTCCATACGAGCCTGAGCTTTTTCTGTTGACCAGTTAAGTGTAGCACACTGAGCTTTTGATGTCTGTTTTGATTTTACAACGAGAACGCCTTTGTCGAGGTATGGTTTAAGAACGTCCATAGCACCACCAAAGAAGAAGTTGATGTTGTTATCATCTGGTGAACCTGTGAAAAGTTCGATGTAAGCAGGATCATCTGCTGAACGTGTCTTAAGTTTGAGCTGTTCAACAAGGAAGTTACCCTGGATTGTACCAACTTTGTAGTTATCAAATGTTGCATAGTATGTTACAGCATTTGAGTTCATGATAAGACGGTCATAAGCAATTACAGGAATGTTCTGAGCTTTAGCCTGTGCAAGAACGCTCTTAAGAGCTGAACCATCGATAGATGCAATTACGAGTACTTTACATCCACCAGAAATCATGTTTTCTACCTGTGATACCTGTGTAGCGATATCATTGTTAGCAAACTGAAGGTCTACCTGGTATCCCTTCTTTTCGAGTTCTTTCTTCATGTTAGAACCGTCCTGGTTCCAGCGCTGAAGTGACTTAGTAGGCATTGATACGCCAACCTTTACTTTTGGAGCTGCAAATGCTGTTCCAGCAACTACTAATGCAGCCAATACAGAAATAAGTTTTTTCATAAATAAAAATCCTCCATTTGATTTTTACGCAGCCCTTTTACTGAGCTTACATAGATACTATACAGCCAAAAGTGTTTCTGCGGAAAATCAATGTTAGTAAATAATTGTTACTATATGGATTTTATCTGTTCCATTTTATACTATTTTTGTCATACATCTGTATTTTTTTGTCATCAAATTTTTGCTATATGTGAATTTTATTCTTCGAAAAGCCGGTTTTTCTATGTTTTTATCACAAGATTATGTTCCAGAAACGAAAAATACTTTTCTTCATTTACTATAAGGTGATCAAGAACCGTCAGCCCGATCACTTTTGCAGCTTCTACAAGCAGCTTTGTGGTTTCAATATCTTCCATGCTGGGATTACAGTTCCCGGACGGGTGATTATGACAAAGCACTACGCCTGCTGCCTTCAACTTTAACGCCTGAGTGAACACATCACGGATATTAATCTTTGCACGGTTCTGGCTGCCCACCGAAATCACTTCCACGCTTAAAACCTGCCCGCCGCCCGACAAAACCACAGCAAGAAAATATTCCCGGGACTTTGAGGCATATTTTTTAATATAAGGCATGATCTGCGCCGGGCGTCGGATTACATCACCTTTAGGCCTTGAAAGACGGCGGCCAAGTTCAACGGCAGCCGCAAGCGCCAGCGCCTTACCACGACCAACCCCGGGAATTTCCATCAGCACTTTAGGCAGAGTTTTAATTCCCTGGGGAGCAGAAAGGCATTCTTCTATTAATTGCATTGCCTGCAAAGAAAGATGTTCAACCGGATGTTCTTTTGTTCCCGACTGAAGAATCAAAGTCAAAAGCTCAACATCAGTAGGATTTTCAAGACCGTAATCAAGAACCCGTTTTCGTAAGTCAAAATTCTGTTTCATACCATATGAATACTTAAAGATGACTCTTTTTACCTTAATTCCTGTCAAAAAGTTCACAAAAGTCTGATTTTTTTCGATAATTTAATATGAACTCAAGAAAATCCGTTTATTCAGCATTATTTTCTATTATTCTCACAGGAATGATTGCAATTATCACAGCCTGTACTTCTGTGTCGAACATCCCCGTTATGCCGGCAATTGCAGTTTCGAGAACAATTTACAGCACTCCGACCCGTGGCGTTAAAAGCCTTGAACTTTTCTTTTTAAGCCACAGACCAAAAGCAAACAAATGGCTTGTAAGAACAATGGCCCGTTTATATCTTGAAGAATGTGCCGCAGAAGGAATCAATTCCGACGTTGCATTTATCCAGATGTGCCATGAAACAAATTTTCTTGAATACGGAAATCTTGTAACTAAAGACATGAACAATTTCTGCGGACTTGGAGCAATTGGTCCTGAACAGCGCGGACTGAAATTTGCAACAAAACGACTTGGAGTTCGCGCACATGTTCAGCACCTTCATGCCTATGGTACAACTGAGGACATTAAATTAAACAATGAATTGATTGATCCGCGCTACAAATATGTTCGCCCACGTGGAAAAGCTCCTGACATTGCAGGCCTTACAGGAACATGGGCAGCTGATCCGGCTTATGCAGAAAAACTGGAACGCTATCTTTGCGAACTTGAAAATTTTTAATTTTCTAAACTGTTTTCGCGGACCATCATACGGAATCTGCTTGAATACTGAAGAACATTATTTACACGGCACATAACAAGTTCCCTGAAGAACGGTTTTGTAATGTAATCATTTGCGCCAGCTTCAAGCATTTCGATCTGAGTTTCCTGAGACGTATCAGCAGAAATAACAATTACAGGAACATCATCTGCACCTGGAATCTTTTTCTTAGCTTCAAGGAATTCCTTGCCGGACATTCCAGGCATAATCATATCCAGAAGAACTACAGCAAGACTGTCTTTGTTTTCTGCAAAATATTCAAGTCCTGATTTACCGTCAGCAGCAAAACATAACTCATAATTATCAGAAAAAATTTCTTTTAAGATCTGACAGGTAGTTTCATCATCATCAACAATAAGCATTTTGTTCAGTGTTTTATCAGAACGCTCAACTGCAGCTTCGATTCGTTTAAGTTTACTTTCAAGCTCTTTCTGGAATGAAATGTTCATAAAGCTGCCGCAGAAAATCTTCTGATTGCCGACTGTTGTTACCAGCTGAATTCGCTGATGAACCCACATGACCTTACCTTTGATTGTTCTGATACGGTACTCGCAGTCTGCACTCTTATAAGTGTTGGAACATTCACGTATGGCATCCAGAACATAAGGCAGGTCTTCTTCAAAAACTCTTTCAAGGCTGTTGCATGCAATAAGTTTTTCTGCCGGCCCGAACAAACCTTCGAAGGCTTTGTTAAGTCGTAAAATTTCAACGGCCGTTCCGTCAAAGGAATAAAGGCATGTAGGCTGAACAGCTGTATCAAACAGAAGTTCCATGTCTGCATTGCTTCGCCAGATTGAATTTACGTCAAGTTCCATATCTTTCAATGGCAGAACATCTTTTGGTTCGTTGTGCACAAGAAGTTCATTGTACTGACTGCCCGGCATCGGTCTGCCAAAATAATATCCCTGAATATATTCACAGCCAACACTGCGTAAAAATTCAACCTGATCAGAGCGTTCAACTCCTTCTGCAATAACAGGAATGTTGAGCCATTTTGCCATACGGATAATTGAAGCAAGTACGCTTTCTGAACGGCCTGCCGAAAGTTCTGATTCCTGCATGAATGCCATATCGATTTTAAGGATATCAACATTCACATCTTTAAGAACGCTGAGAGAAGAATAACCGTTTCCAAAGTCGTCCATCAAAATTGCAAAACCTTTTGCCTGCAGCTGACGGATAGTTTTTTTCATGGTTTCAGGATTATCCATGTAAGCACTTTCTGTTACTTCAAGCTGAAGAAGGCTTGCAGGAATTTCATAACGCTCGATCAATTCACAGATGATTTCAACGATATGAGGGTTGTACATATTGATTCTGGAAATATTTACGGAAATCGGGAATGGTTTTCGGCCTTCATTAATTTCTGTCCGCAGATACTTACAGATTGCTTCCCACATATAGTAATCGAGTTTTGAAATAAATCCGTTCTTTTCAAAAATTGGAATAAAAGCACCTGGGCTTATCATTCCTTTTTCAGGATGAATCCAGCGAACGAGAGCTTCTGCACCGCATGCAGTATTTGTACTCAAAGCATATTTTGGCTGCAGATAAAACTGGAACTGATTTTCGGTCAGAGCACTGTTCATCTCATTGATGATTTCCTGTTCATGCTCAAGCCGCTTTGTCATTTCGTCAGAATAAAATCCGATTGTGTCGATATAATTATTCTTGTAAGGTTTTGCAGCGATCGTTGCTCTGTCCAGCATTTCAGAAACTGGAATACCACGGTCTTCGATGCAATAAACGCCTACAGTAACCGAAATATCAAAATCTTTATTGAACTGTTTAAAATATTCCTGACCGCCTTTGATGAATTCTGTCAAAGTTTCGCGGTTATGATATTTTACCACAAGCCCAAAAATGTCTGCATAAATTCTTCCGTAAACACCATTGTCTTCCAGGTGCAGTACATCACGGAAATATTCTGCAACAAAAATCAAAAGGTTGTCACCTGCATGTTCGCCAAAAAAGTTATTAACCAGCTGAAAACGGTCAATATCAAAGCGAATCAATGCAAGTTTTTTGTCAGGATGTTCATCAATAAACTGTCGGCTTTTAGAAAAGAACTTTGTCTTGTTATAAATTCCTGTAAGAGAATCGTATTCAGCAAGAAATTTTAATTCCTTATATGCTGAATACTGACTTCGCAGAATTGCATTCTTTACACGAATTTTAATAATGCGCGGATTGTATGGTTTCTGAACAAAATCCCATGCTCCAAGTTCCAGCGCTGCTTCTTCGATTTTTTTATCGCGGTCCGCAGTTGCAACAATAATTGGAATATGATCTTCGCCCTGGATTTCGTTCAGCGCTTTCATAAATTCCATACCGCCCATTTTCGGCATTACAACGTCGAGAATGATGCAGCTGATTTTCTGACCACAGTTGCGAACTACTTCCAGTGCCTGTTCACCATCACAAGCCTGTAAAACATTATAGTCATCCGACAGAAGGCCAGTCAGAATCTCACGATTCATCAATTCATCTTCTGCTACAAGTATAGTTTCTTTTTTACTTTCTGCCGACATTTTATTTAAGTCTCCTGACTTTCAGTTATTACTCAAAAGCCCTTTTAAGATCAGAGAAACTGACTTCGCTGTTGAGATCCTGAACTTCAAGTTCTCCGCTGAGAATCTTAAAGAAGAAATCTGCAACATTTACAAGTGTAAGTTCTTCTGACTGAGATCCGTCTTCTTTTACCAGTGTATAATTTTTAAGGATCTGAGAGCCAAGACTTCCTGCACTGATAATGAAGTGATTTTCAAGTTTTTCAAGATTCATCATATCTGCTGCAAGAACGCGGGCTGCAATGGAATAACTGTTAACGATTGTATTTGCACCCAGTCCGTCTTCTCCGCTTGGATCTTTTAAAACGGTACGCTGACTGTCGTGCTGGTAATCCATTTTAATTTTTCCAGATTCCGGCATCTGTGTCTGTCCCTTGAACAATGCGCCAAGATCAGCAAGTGCCAGGTTGTAAAGAAGACAGCCAGGCAATGCATGAATCGGTTCAACAGAGAATGCAGACGGATACAAAAGATAGTTCACTTCGTAAATATGAACTTCCGGTGAATTAAATGTTCCTGTAATTGTGTTGCGCAGTTCAAGTTTTTTTGTTGCGAATACGCCGCCAAGAACGATACAGTTTTCAAGGAAAACTTCTGCAGCAAAAATGCTTCCTGCTACAAGACAGTTCTTAAGCTTAACTGAAACAGCGTTTACATCAGCGCCAAAAACTACACGGCCTGCTGTAACAAAAGCGTTTACAGCACCAGAAGTTGCAACTGCTTTTTCAAAAACAACAACATCTTTTGATTCATTTGAAACGTGAAGTTCCTGATTTGCATAAACAGCACCTTTAAAAGTTGCAGGTCCGTTATCGATATCAATTGTACTTCCGTAAACGCCGCCTTCGATTACAACGTTTCCCTGGAGCTTAATGTTTCTGTTAAGCTCACTTGCTTTTGACGGAAGAATACTTGTTTTTACTATATTGTCTTTAAGTACTGCCAGGTTATCCCCGAATCTTACTTCTTTCATTTCACTCATTTTATTTCTCCAGTATTATAAGGTCTTCAATGTATTGGCATTCCACATGCGCATTATCTGATCAAACACTCTCTGTTTATCTACATCTGTAGAATTGTTCAGGTCTTCTTCGGCGACTGCAGAAAAACTCTGGCGAATCATTCCCATATCGAATTCGCAAAGGTCTTTCCAGCTGTCTGCCTGTGCTGAAGTAACATAATTTTTAACCTGCGCTTCTACACCTTCTTTGTCATTCAATCCTGCATTTGCAAAGCATTCAGTAACTTTGCCTGTTTCGTTCATATTTGCTTCTTCTACGAACACAACAGGAACACTGTATTTCTGATTCTGCTCAACAGGAATAGATGAACTTAAGTTTTCAACATCTGACATATATTTCTGAGTATGCCATGCAGCATCTGTCATAACGTTCAAAACGCCGGAAACCTTATTCTTAAGCCGTGCAATCATCGAAAGGTTCTGCGAGTTTGCAGTATCCTTTAATTCAAAGCATGCAAAAGGTCCGCCACTTACATAAGGCGCTTTAATAAGTTCATCTCTTGTCTGAGACAAAAGGAACGAAGCCTTGTCCAAAGCAAGAACACGTTTTTCGCAGTCTTCATCAAGGCCGTCAAAAATTTCCTTGTAATGACGCTTAAGACGGTTCATATCATCTGACATGCGTCCGTGCTTTTCTACGATATCTTTAGACAGTTCCATAATGAGTGCAATCTTTGACTGCAGCACACTCTTGTTTTCTGAAATCTGTGTTGTAAGTTCAGAACCAATAAGTCTGTAAAACCCATTTGTAATTGCCTGAGAAATATCTCTTGAAGAATTTTCGATTGCCTTACACTGGGCTGCTTCCATTGCTGTTACGGCACCAGTCAAAGAGTCAACGCTTATCTTTGCATTTGTGATACTTCTGTCAAAGTTGTCAGTATCTACGACAATGTTAAATTCAAGAGGAACTGTTTCTTCAAAGTAAACAGTTGTAGAGGTTGTACCTCCGTGTTCACTTGCAGGATAATGTACAGAAACAGTTTTTGAGCCTCTTGCAACTACCTTGTCATGGTAAGTTCGTCTGTAACTCATTTACTGCTTCCTCCATCAAACAAAGCCACAATCTGTTTTGAAACTCTGTCATCAAGACCAGATGCTGCAACAAGTTTCATGAACTCATTCTTGATTTCTGAATTTTCTGCCTGTGAATTTTCGTGTGAAATATAATCACTGAAATTTGCCATAACAGTATTTTCAATTGTTGACTTACTTGAAGAACCAACGCCTTCTGAAACATAAACATTGTTAATAATGCTGTCTGCTGCAAAAGTACTTTTTTCTTCTGTTACAACAACAGGAATACATGCGGTTGTATTTTCTGAAACAGCTGCAGGATTTAAAACACTGTCCAGTTTATTCATATAAGTCTGTGTTGAATAAACATTTGCAGCCATATTATCCAGCGCTTTTGAAACCTTAGATTTAATTCGGGCACCGAACATCATCTGGTTTGCATTCTGTGTATCACGTCCATAGAACAATGCAGCCGGAGCGTCCTTTACGATTTTTGAAACTACGAGAGATCTTTTAACGTCACCTAATTCCATTGCGTATTTATCAAGCTGACGGATACGATTTTCAAGAGCCTTATCAAGGTTTGTAAAAATCTTTGTATATTCGCGCTTAAGACGCTGAAAGTCATTGAACATACGGTTCTGAGTTGTGCCAAGTGATTTTGCAAATTCCATAAGCAGAACCATTTTGCTGGACATCTGACTGAAATATGCCGCAGCTTTCTGGCTTACCTGTGACTGCATCAATACATGAAAACCTGTTGTGACATTCTTACAGATATTTGCAGCAGCTTCTTCTTCGGTACGGATAACTGCAGATTCCATAGCAACAACTGCTGCTGTAGTTCCTGCAACGTGTCCTGATACAGAAGATACGCTTTCTGCCATAGGAGTAGTATCAACAACAAAATCAAAAGTTGCCATAGATTACTCTCCTTTCATTCCGTTAAGTGAAGAAACACTTTCCTGAGCCTGACGGTTAAGGTCAATATCAAGGTCTTCCAGCATCTGCTGCTGAACATCAGGAAGCGGTGGTACAACTGCATTGCTTGCAATGTATGGGTTTACTGTAACCAGCTGTTTTTTACGAGGATCAAGTTCATGGATATTTGCCATAGAAACTGCCATGTCATGTGATTCATTATCGCGCAAAGAAGCTTCGTAGTATTCAACATGACCAAAGCGTTCCTTGCTGTCGTTGATATCTTCCTGGATTCTGTCCATGAATTCTGCAAAAGCGATCTGCTGCTGGTTGCACTGCTGAGCCTGTGCTTCGAATCCGGCAATCATTTCGTCCTGAGCATCTTCTGCTTCAACTTTTCCTGAAGCACCTGCGCCCTGTTCATCCAGCATGTTCTGTGTATTCATCAAAGATTTGTATGTTGCAGCAGAACTTGTGTAATCTGCGTATGCTTCGCGCATGTGTGTAATAAGTTCATCGGCAGTCTTACGGTTGTCGCGGAAGTATTCACCTGTTTCACTTGACCAGCGTTCAAGGTAATCGCGTTTCTGGTCTTCGATATCATTGTAAACCTTAAGGCGTTCAATGCGGTTTTCTTCCATAAGGTTCTGAATAACCGGCATGATAACTTCTTCATCAACCTGATGCATACCGAATGGCATTACTGTCTGAGAACCGTCTTCTGCAATCCAGTTACCTGACCACAAGTCATATCTTACACGGGAACCCTGTTTAAGAGAGAATGGCTTGTATGTATTGACAGAAGTCTGATAGTCAAAGTTTGCAGTGCGGATGCGTTCAATTTCTTCTGCTTCAAGTGTTGGAGAATACTGATTGTACGAAGCCTTAAGAACGTTTTCAAAAATCTTTGTTGTGTAATTGATAAGTTTTGAAGAACCTGAACTTTTTGTAACAGTCAAAAGCTGAACAGTATCTGCAAGCTGAAGCATAAGTTTCTTCATGTATTCTGTATTGTCAGAATCGTCAGACTTTTTAATCTGGTCTTTCATTGAATTAAGGGAAGCGAAGTTTTCAAGCTTGCTGCCAAAATCACTTACATCGAATACATTTACAACAGGTTTATCTGCAGTATCTGTAGAAGCAAATTCGTCAACATACTGTTCTTCGCTGCTTCCAGGTGTTACAACAGGAAGGCTTACAGAAACCTGTTCATTGTCACCAAGAAGATAACTGATATTGCGAACCTGGCGGTCAATATTACCTACATAGTCATGCAAAGTAACATTCTGTACCGAAGTTGAATATGTAGAAGTATCAACTTCTTCCGGCATTTCGTTTGATTCAACAACTGGAATTTTTTCCATTCCCGACTGAAGGTTTTCAAGAGCCTGTGTAAATTCCTGAGGCTGATGAAGAACTGTAAGCTGGAAGTTTGTATCACCAACTTTTCTTGTATGGTCAACAAGGAAGCTCTTTCCTTCGAATGGAACACGAGTTGCAACCGGAACATATGCAACGCCAATTTTGTTTACGCCATAATCGCGGCGGATGTTCTTAAAGTTCTGTTCCTGCTGTGCAATATCTTCTGTGCATTTTGCAATTTCCTTTTCCTTTTTCTTCCACAGATAAAGGAAAATACAGCCAGGAATGATAAGAACAAATCCTGCGATCATAATAATTTTATAAAGTTTATATTTTCGTTCTGCTTCTTCTTTCTGAGCTTTAAGAGAAGCAATCGCACTTTCTACAGCTTTTTCTTCTGCTACAATTTTTTCTGCAGCCTTCTTGTAATAGTCAAACAGAATTTTTGCCTGATCCTGATATACGTTAGCCGATTCCGGGAATACCTTTCCTGTCATTTTATTTTACCTCAATTTGAATTCTTACTATTAATAAGTAACTTTACGCTGTTTGATAAGCAGAATTATTTCGTTTGCCTTAGCAAGTGCATTATCACCTGAAAGATCAGCAGAAAGAGCTGAAAGTTCACTAGCGATTCTTGCTTCAAGAGTTTTTGCTACAGCATTATCAGTTGGAGCCATGTAACGCAATTCATCTGCAATAAAGGCAATCTGCTTTTTAAGTTCAGCTTTGCTTTCCGGCAATGTTGTACTTGTAATTACCATTGACTGTGACAATGAACGAAGCATTGCAACATCAGCAATTTTCGCTTTTTCTGCAGCACCTACAGCACTGATATGATCACCGGCAGTAAATGTAAGAAAAACCTGAATCAGGAAAAAGAAAAGACTGATTCCCTGAATAATCAATGGAAAATAAAGTGAATCAAACACATTCATCCAGACAACAATTCCAAGTACTACAGAAACAAGTGCAAATGTAGTTACTGATCCAATCAACATTCCCCCTGCAACAAATCCGCTTCCGGACTTATCTTTATCACGTGGCATAAAGAACATTGAATAAAAGAACACCAAGTAGGCAGCCATAAGACTTCCAAAAAAGTAATTCAATCTCCACTGAACTGCACCATTAGGCCACAAAGCCCATGCACAACCGATTACTGCAGCTCCAACTGCAAGAATCATCAATCTTAAAGTTATCGAAACTGATCTTGTCATATTTCTCTCCAGTTATTACGACATCATATTGCCACAGTTAGGGCAGAATTTTACTCCAGGAGCAACAGGCGAACCACATTTTGGACAGCCTGCTCCACCAGCCATTGCACCAGGACCGCCGGCCATAAGCTGAGTTCCACAGCTTACACAGCGTTTTGCAGTATTTGAGTTATCAGCCCCGCAGGCAGGACAAGGATTGTATGCATCACCGCAGTGAGGACAGAATCTTGATGTTACAGGATATTTTTTTGCACAGTTTGAACAGAATACTTCAGCACGGGCAGAACCACCTGCACCTCCCATTCCTCCGCCCATACCGCCGGCCATAGGTGACTGTGCAGTTGGAGCCATCATTGCAGCACCCATTCCGCCGCCGCCAGCTCCGCCAAAAGCATTTGCCATCATTGCAACGCCCATCATTCCCATTCCGCCGGAAGCAGTTGCAGCCTTGTTAACAGCATTGTTTGCCATACCAAAGCCCTGTTTCTGCTGCCATGTGTAACCTGCAATATTCTGTGCAGAGCGGTCAGAAAGAGCATCAGAGATTTTCTTTCCGTCAGGAGTTGATGTATCAAGGTCAATAGATGTGATATTGAATCCAGTAAGCTGGAATCCGTATGGCTCCCAGAATTCTGCCATAGGCTGCTTAATGAACTGTGAAAGGTCATAAAGGTGAGCGGCAATACTGTTGATACCGATACGGTTTGTATTCATATAAGACATAACGACACTGTTTGTCTTTGAAACAAGGTCACCCATAAAATGATTTGTAAGATCTCTTGAAGTAAAGCTTACAAGAGTTCCTACAAGCTGAACGAGGAATCTTTCTGCATCAATAACTTTAAGACCATAACGACCTGCTGCAACCAGCGGAATCATCTGCTGGTAGTCAGGATCCATATAACGCATGCTGGTTGATTTCCAGTCAATTGTAAGAGGTGCGGCTTTATTTACGAACCATACTTCTGCTGTGAAAGGATTCTTTCCGCTGAACGGAATGCTGTAAAGACTGTTTAATAATGGAAGGTTTTCGGTTGTCAGCTTATGCTTTCCAGGTCCGAATTTACCGAGAATCTGGCCTTTAGAAAAAAATACTGCTTCCTGTGACTCACGAACGATGAGCTGAGTAGCAGTAGTCAAATTAGTTTCTGGATATTTCCAGGCAAAAATATCATTTGATTGTGGTTCCCATTCCACAACATCAATAAAACGCATACAAAATCTCCAATTTAAGTAATATGTAAATTCAATTATAAACCCACTTTTTTCAATTGAAAAGTAAATTTTCTATTACTATTTTTCACTAGACATTCAAAAATAAATTATTTTATAATACCGAAAATGACCACAAAAAGTGATTTGAACAAATCCAGAATAAATAGATTCCTTATAGCCGGTCTGATTATCCTTCTATTAGTTTTTACATTCATTTGTATTTTTTCAGGCTCTTCACATATGACTTTTTCTCAATCTTTGCAGGCCCTTTTACATAAAGGTTCGCCTGCTGCCGTAAGAATCATCTGGAAAATCCGAATTCCCCGTGTAATTGCTGCCATTGTAGCAGGAGCAGGGCTTTCTTTAGCCGGACTTATCATGCAGACCACTTTGTGCAATGACATGGCCTCGCCTTCTACCCTGGGAGTTTCAAATGCGGCCGTTTTTGGTGCAAATCTTTCTATTATATTCTTTGCAGGCGGATTTCTTGACACAGGCGCAAATGTCCTCAACTATACAGCAGGTTTTAACCCTTATGCGGCATCTTTAATGGCTTTTGTCTTTTCGATTCTTTCAATAATGGGAATTCTAGGGTTATGCAGAATTAAATCCTACTCTTCTGATGTAGTCGTTCTTGCAGGAATTGCAATGGGTTCAGTTTATACAGCGTTGACCTCAATCCTGCAGTTCTATGCTACAGATGTTGGAATTTCTGCAGCCGTAATCTGGACGTTTGGAGATCTGGGAAGAGCAACTTATACAACCGATGCTATCATGACCTGTGTTGTAGCCGCTGCATTCATCTTTTTTATTCTTTTTTCATGGAAATACAACGCACTTTTATCTGGAGATGCTGCAGCCCTTTCTATGGGAATCAACGTGAAATTCTTAAGGTTTGCAAGCCTCTTTGCAGCTTCTGTAATTACAGCAGTCTGCGTTTCTTTTCTGGGAATCATCGGATTTGTAGGAATTATATGTCCTCACATTGCAAAAAAAATTTTTGGTCAGGACCACAGAATCACAATTCCTGCCAGCGCACTTTCAGGAAGCCTTTTAATCCTTATTGCAGACACACTTTCGCGCAGCATCGGGAACGGAGGCGCATTACCGGTTGGAGCTGTAACAACTTTGTTCGGTGCACCGTTCTTTATAGCAATCATCTTTAAGTCACGGGGAAAAACTCATGCTTGAAGTTAAAGGCCTTTCCTTTGCATATAACGGTACAAAAGAAACAGTTCTCGACAACATAAGCTTTAACCTCAATGATGGTCAGATTGGAATCATACTTGGCAAGAACGGCTGCGGTAAGACAACGCTTTTTAAAAATATTCTTGGTATCGAAAAAATTCAGCAGGGAGAAATTCTTTTTGACGGCAAACCTGTGAATGCAATGTCAGCAAGACAGCGCGCCACAGTGCTTGCATATGTTCCTCAGGATGTACAGTTCGGCAATATAAGCGTTTTTGATACAGTGATGACAGGGCGCGTTTCGTATTTCGGTCTCAAGGCAGGACACAAAGATATCAATATCGTGAATGAAATTCTTGAAGACATGGGATTAAGTTCAATTGCCCATCGTTATGCAAATGAATTATCAGGCGGCGAACGAAGAAAAGTTGCAATTGCCCGCGCCCTTGCCCAGTCACCGCGGCTTATCATCTGTGACGAACCGACAGGCAATCTTGATATTGCAAATGAAATCTTGTTTATAGAAGAAATTGAAAAAATTGCCAGACAGAGAAACATCAGCATTCTTGCTTCACTTCATGACTTAAACTGTGCTTTGTATCTTGGCGACAGATTCTTCTTTATAAAACAGGGAAAAATTAAATACAACATTACTTATGACGAAGTAACGCCGGCAGTTTTCCAGGATATATATGATGTACCCATGGAAATTGTAAATCACAACCAGCGTAAAATCGTAATCAGTAAAAAAAATAAAAAAGAGTCTCAGGACAAAAATTCAAAGTCTCAAAAGGAAACTACAAATGAAAAAATCTAACTTTTTAACCTGCATTGCATTGTCATTAATTGTTTTCAGTTCAACAGCCTTTGCGGAATCTGTCAAAGATGGAATCGGGCGCACAGTTACAGTAAAACCTGGAACATATAAAAATGTAGTATGCATCGGAGCCGGAGCTTTAAGACTTTACAGCTATATTGGAGACGTTAAGCTTTTGTGCGGCGTAGAAGACATTGATAATTTAAGCCTCAAACAGCGGCCAAAAATGTTTGATGGAGTAGCACGTCCTTACCTTATTGCAAACCAGGAAGTTTTCAAGAAACTGCCTTCCTGTGGAACAGGCGGTCCCAAAGCCCAGACAGCAGAAGCAGAAAAAATCTTAAACTGCAACCCGGATATCGTAATTTCTGAATACGAAGATGCAGACAAAGCAAATGCACTTCAGGAACAGCTTGGCGTACCGGTAATTACACTTAAAGGAACACAGAATCTTTTTGACAAAAACTTCTCGGATTCAATCAATCTTCTTGGAGTTGTGTTTAAGAAAGGAAAACGTGCAAAGGAACTTCTTGATTTTATTGCTAAAGAAAAGACAGAACTTGAAAAACTTTCTTCCGGTAATAACAGCGGCAATTTCTACATCTGCGGTCTTGGTAACTGGGGAACAACAAATCACCTCATGACAAGTTCAAACTACCCGATGTTCAAAGTTTCAGGAATTAAAAATATCTGCGAAAATATTGGAACTAAAGGCGTATTCCAGATTGAACAGGAAAAACTTGTTTCACTTGGCGACAAAATTGACGTAATGATCATTGACGCTGCCGCTGTAAAAAACATTAAACCGCTTTACAAAGAAGATCCTGCGATGTTCGATTCCATCAAGGCATGGAACAATGGAGAAGTTTACCTTCAGATGGCTTACAATGCCTACTACACAAACCATGAAATCGCTTTAATCAATGCCTGGTTTGCTGCAAGCCTTTCGAACAAAATTAATCTTAACAAAAAAATCGCTGAAATTACAAAAATGTTCAACGGGAAAGATCTTTCAAAAGAAATTTCTGCAAGTCCTGCAAGTTACGGCGGCTACCAGAAAATTGACACAAAGACTTTTTTTAACTGATAAAAAATAATTATTGAGATATCCATGCTTAGCAAAACAGATGTAATTAACTTTTTTGACGAACGGGCTTCCAGCTGGGATGCAGAAATGATTCGTAATGATGACATCATAAACACAATTCTTGATAACGCAGAAGTTACAGAGAATAAAACTGTTCTTGATGTTGCATGCGGAACAGGAGTCCTATTCCCTGATTATCTTAAGCGAAATGTTAAAAGCATTCTGGGCGTTGATATCTCAAAAGCAATGATAGAAATTGCTGCCGGCAAAATTGAAGGCAGCAGAATCAAAGTTATCTGCACAGACATGGAAGAAGCAGACTTACATGAGCAGTTTGACTGCGTTGTGGTATACAATGCATTTCCGCATTTTTCTGATCCGCAGAAAATCATTTCTAATCTTGCACGCCACACAAAAAAAGGCGGCACGATGACAATTGCCCACGGCATGGGTAAAAAAATGCTGGACAACCTTCATCACAACAGCGCCCACAAAGTATCCAACGGTCTTATGGAAGCAGATAAACTTGCAGCTTTGTTTGAACCATATTTTAAAGTTACAGTCTGCATTTCTGAAGATAATATGTACCAGATTGTCGGTAGACGCATATAACCTAAAGTGCTATTATCCCATTCATGGCACAGAAAATGGACCTGACACAAGGCCCGCTTTTTAAGAAAATTTTTGTTTACAGCGTTCCTCTCATTTTTACTTTTGTATTGCAGATGCTTTTTAACATTGCAGACATGATTGTTGCAGGAAACTTTGCAGGGGACAATGCTCTTGGTGCCATTGGTTCAACTCCGCAGGTAATGTTCTTTTGCATGGGATTTTTGATGGGACTTGGTGGCGCCGTCAATGCAATTACAGCCTATTACATCGGAGCAAAAAAATCACAGGACATTCAGCAGACTGTTCACACAGGTGCAATAATCTGTTTTTTAGCAGGCGTTTTCTTTTTTATACTTGCAAATATTTTGGGCCGTCCTGTTCTTATTCTTCTTAAAACAAAAACTGAACTTCTGGATGATGCGGTTCTTTATTACAGAATCTGCAGCATCGGTTTTATTGCTCTTGGAATTTACAACTGGGGAAACGGAATCCTAAGCGCAAAAGGAAACACACATTCACCGTTAATCTATCTTTGCATTTCCGGCATTTTAAACTTTGGACTGAACATTCTTTTTATCACAGTTTTTAAAATGACCGTAGATGGTGTTGCATGGGCCACAGTAATCAGCCAGTTTTTAAGTGCAGTTTTAATTACTCTGAAACTTTTAAGAGAACAAGATGACTGTACTTTCAGTTTTTCAAAATTGCATGCAAGTTATGACAAAACAATTCAGCTGTTAAAGGTGGGTGTTCCATCTGGATTACAGAACGCAATTTTTGCTTTTGCAAATTCCTTTTTGATGATGGGAATAAATTCTTTTGATAAAGATTTTGTCGTTGCAAATTCAATTGCACAGAACACAGATAATCTTGTCTACAATGTGATGGCAGCTTTTTATACAGCCTGTTCAAGTTTTATCGGGCAGAACTACGGAGCAAAAAATAAAAAGCGTATCCTTCACTCATATCTTATAAGCCAGGGATACGCAATGCTTTTTGCCATTATAATCGGCGGACTGTATTTAATTTTCGGACATCAGATAATAAGCCTGTTCTCAGAAAATCCGCATGTCATTGAACTTGGTTACTACAGAATCGCAATCATGGCATTTTCACTGTGGCTGGCTCCATTAATGGACGGAACGACAGCAGCAAGCCGCGGACTTGGGAAAACCATAATTCCTACAATAATCATTTTACTGGGAAGCTGTGCCTTCAGAATCATCTGGGTTTACACAGCCTTTGCCAGTTATAAATCAATTCTCAGCCTGTTCCTGCTTTTCCCGATTTCATGGCTCATCACAGGAATCGCAGAAATAATTTATTTTGGCAGGCTCTATTCAAAAATCCGGGAGTAGAAGGACCTATATTTCTTTCCATGCCAGAGACTTCCATCCGCCAGCTTCTAATTTATTAGCTATATATATATATTCATCGCAAGTATTTATATATTTTTGACCATCAGCGGTTATTATAACAATTCCTCCAACATACTTATTGGTACTTTTTTGATTCAATTTGATAATATATCCTTGAAGTGCTTCAGCCTTATCCTTTGTTTCCTGAGAAGAAGCAGTGTTTCCACCTTTAGTATCAAGAATGCAGATTCTTCCGTCATCCAGAATCACAAACCAGTCTGGATAGAAAAGCCTGTTTCGATTTTCTGTGGAATCAAAATATTTGATTGCAAAATAGTCTTTTCCGCTGTCTCCGTTTTTGAACCAGTGAAGTACATTGGGTGAGTCTTCCAGAAACTGAATGAACTTAGTTTCGTTAATTCTTCCATTATATTCTTTCTTCAAGTAGAAAGGCTGAACAAAACTCTTTGATGCGGCCTCATAAATTTCATACTCATCTGTATATGAATAGTGAGTCTTAATAGTAAATGGTAATGATATACTGGAAGAATTTTCCCTTTCCGTAATAAACTCATCCAGAATTTTTCTGTATTCCTTGAGGGCATTTGTAATTGCCGCTTTAAATACGCAAGCCTTGTTGCAGTCGTTCAAAAATATTTTATATGCAGATAGATAATCAGTATACTTAAATGCATGTTTTGTAAGCCAAAGCCGCAAAGTCTGCCTGAAAGCAGCCCAGGAACGGGCAACGTTTCCAACCTTGGCATCTTCTTCTGTTTGAGTTGTAAGAATTTCATAGCACATTTCCGTAAAGGCGACTTCCACATTGCTTTGTGCTGTTTCATAATCAATGTTTTTCCCGGTTTCGCTGTTTTCTGAACCTTGTTCACTTACGAATTTTGCGTTGACCATGATTTCCTGCTTCAATGAGGAATCAAGAATCACACCTTTATCCATAAGTTTTTTATTCAATTCTTCTGTATTATAAATTTGATGCGAGCCAATTCCAAAATAAGTGTCCATGGATTTCAAAAATGATTTTCTGAACTCGCTGACTTTTCCCAAATCTCCGTAATCTGCGCGGCTTAAAAAATCTGTTTTCAACATCGGGTCAAGAACAATTTCTGATTCTTTTTCTCCAAGAGCGATTTCTTCCGTCTGCTGAATAATCAAATTCAATTTTGCCGTAACTTCATTTCGAACCGCTTCTTTCTGATCCTGCGGAACACTTTCAACTGCTTTGGAAACAATTTTGTTCACATGATTTTTAAGACTTTCAATTTTTGTGTGAATCTCAATTTTAGCAGCATTATGTTTTTCGCTGTCGGCTTTCAATTGGGAAGTAATAAATTCCAAATCAGAAACGGTCTTTTTAAAAGCTGACATTATTTCATTTTCAGGATTTTTTCTTGCATTTTCATCAACGAAAACTTCCGAAAATAAATCTTCAATCGCCTTATTGTTGTTCTCCTGCAAAAATGATTTCTTGATTTTTACGTCCAGCTGAGTGTGATTTACCTTTGCCTTATTCTCATTTGTTTCCTCTGGAATATGGACAGAACTTTTTGGAAAGTTTGTGTACAAATATCCAGTCTGCAAAAGCTGATTATTGAAATCTTTCTTGACCACAGGCATTCGCAAAATTCTTCCCAAAGTCTGAGTCTCAAAACTTTCAGATTTAATTTCACGGTAACGGACAAGAATATGAGCACGAGGACAATCCCATCCAGTTGCAGCTGCAAGTTTGAACAAGAGAAAATCTATCTGACAGTCGTTCTGTGTAATGTCGTTCATTCGCTCTGTTGTTTCCTGCAGACGAGTAGCGATTTTATCTTCTTCAATTCCCAAATCCTTAA
Organism: Treponema sp.; assembly: GCA_024402475.1. Lineage (GTDB taxonomy): Bacteria > Spirochaetota > Spirochaetia > Treponematales > Treponemataceae > Treponema_D. Next base: position 42,367 of record JAKSTQ010000012.1, read on the forward strand.
GAATCTGCAGAACACGGGTTTTCTTGCTTTCAATTTCATTTGCAGTTTTTGTTTTTGAATCATTAGGAAGCTGAATCATTATAAGCGGATTTATGTTGAATCCAAGTTTCTGCCATTCTTTACGAAGGTACTTCTGCTTTTCAATTGCCAGTGTCAAAAGAAGTTTTTCAATGTCTTCATCAGGAACTTTATAGTTCATAATGTCTTCTTCTGTCTGGCTTACAATTGATTCCTTTATAAGACCTTCCGCAATTACTGAGTCACGTTTAATTTCCACAATATCTGCATAGCCCATTCCTTTCTGGGCATAGAAATCTTTTTTTTCTGAATCGTTTTTAAAAGGAGTTGCAGAAATTTTTATTATGATTTTTGGCTCAATGGTTTTGATTACAGATTCTTCCGCAAGTTTTGAATCATACGCGTGGCTTTCATCAATCAAAAGGACAATCTGTCGTCCCTGATTTTTTGTATTTTCAATCAGATCATCAAAATAAAATCCATTTTCCTTTAGTTTGCGTTCATCTTCCGGACGGCGTAAAGTGCGTTTGTCAAATTTGTCTTTGCTGATGTTGTATTTCTGCCAGTTTGAAAACAAGATGTCATTCTTTAAAAGAAATTCATTCTGCTCAATGTCACTGGCCGTCAGAAGTCTTGAATTAAGATTCGGTGAAAAATACTCATAAAATTTATCGCGACTCTGCATTGCAAGAGTGTCAGAGCAGGTCATCCACACAAAGGCAACGTCTTCGTTAAAATCAGGTTGGTTTGCCAGACGGTGAATAAAACTTTCAGTCATGAAAGTTTTTCCGCTTCCGGTAGGGGCCTTTAAAATTATTTTTGGTGTGTTTTCAAAACTGTCTGATTGAACCTTGTAAAGTGCTTTGAATTTTGAAATCAATTCTTCTATTGCATCGTTCTGAAATTTTAGTGCGTTCATTAGAGTGCCTCGTTCAAAGTTTTGTAAATCTGTAGAATCGGGTGCGGAATTGCCTTAATCTCAATGTTTGTCAAATCATCAAATTCGTTTTCATATATTTCAGGATTTCCTTCACAATAAACATAGACTGTGGTTTTGTGAGTGGTTGTTGAGTTCATTGAAACTTCTGCAATGTCTTCTACAAAGTCCGGGAACATTTCCGGGTCTTCGTTAAAGTAAATTGCCGTAAGTTTTTTTCCGTCTGTATAAAGCTGATAGTATTCGGTGGTCTTTATTTCTTCCAAAGTATTTTCACTCAAGGAAATCAGGCAGCCCGCCTTTTGTGCCAGAAGAATTTTGTCTTCATCGCTTGCAAGCTTTTCAGAATGTTCACCGATAAAGTCGGTTTTGTAATATTTGAGGGAATTTCCTAAGCCAGAAATTTCTTCGCCTTTTGAATTGGTGTAGCCTTGCATTACGCGGCGGTTACGTTCGTAGGTGATGGATTCACAGATGTTGGAGTCCGTTTCTTTCTGCTGAACAAGGATACACTGACGGTTGCCGCCATCTGACTTATTTGTCTCAAAAACAGAATGCATTGTTGTTCCACTTCCAGCAAAGAAATCTAAAATAATGGATTCATTTGAACTTGCATGGAAAATTAATTTTTTAATTAGTTCCACCGGCTTTACAGTTTCAAATTCAGGATCAACCGGAAATAAAATTGAATTCAGTTGTTTTTTTCCAGATTCCCCGGTTCCAAAATCTTTTGATATAAATCCCCAAAAAGGTTCGGTTATTTCATTTCTCTCATCTTCAGGACGAATTCTTAAAGTTGGTTCCCCATCTAATAAAATTAAATCGCCTCTTTCTTGATACTCTTTTATTGTTTCAAGTCCCCATTTCCACTGTCTATTTTCTGGAGGATTGATTCCAAGAATAGGGTATACCATTGTCTCTCTTCCGCGAACACCTGAAGCATTCATCACTTCTATTTTGTAATACCGAAATTCACTTTTTTCATCCCTTTCAGGATATTCTTTTTCTCCTTTTGTTATTAAATTGAAATGATTTCGTTTTGAATAAACTAGAATGTGTTCGACTTTTGGTTGAAGTTTATCAAATGCAGTCTTTGTATTCTGCGATTTGGTTTTCGATTCCCAATCAATATTTCCTAGAAATAAGTTTTCCCCAAACACCTGATCACAAAGCAATTTCAGATTCGCCTGTTCGTTGTCGTCAATGCTGATGAAAATTACGCCTTTTTCGCTGAGAAGATTTCTTGCAAGCTTAAGTCTTTTGCTCATAAAACTGAGCCAGGTGCTGTGTCTGAGCGGGTGTTCCTTTGGAATCGTTGTCCCGTCCGGGTACTGTTCCAAAAATCTTGCATCCTTATAAATAAATCCATCACTTCCTGTATTGTACGGCGGATCAATGTAAATCACATCAATTTTTCCTGAGTGAGTATAGTTCAGGCACTTTAAGGCGTGGTAATTGTCGCCCTCAATCAGAATGTGAGTTGGCTTTCCGTCATCATTTTTAATTGCCTTGCCCTTATCTTCTTTTAATACAGGGATCTTGTTTTCGCTTTCCTTTTCAAAGGCTTCAGGAACATCAATCCAATTCAGACCATATCGTTCAGACTTCATCTTTTCAGTCTGCTTTTTCTTAAGAATCTCGATTTCCTTCTGCAATTCTTCTATTTTTAATTTGTATTCTTGTTCAGTAATTGATGACATTTTACAACTCGCAAATTTGATTATTTAGTGATAATCACTCATATTTGATATTCGGTAATAATTCACCCTCATATGAGTTTAAAAACACAATAATAATCATATTTGCGTAATTCTATTACTATGAGTTTTAGAGAAAATTTAAGAGACGAATTAAACTATCAGGATGTAAGAATTAAAGAACTCTCTGAAAAGACTGAAATTTCTATTGGAACTATCAATCACTATCTGGCAGAAAAATCAACTGAACCTACCGCCGAAAATGCAGTAAAAATCGCACAGGCCTTAAATGTAACCGTAGAATATCTGGTGACCGGGAAAACTTCATCGCAAGTTCAAATTAAGGAACCTGACCTAAATATAGCACTATGCAAAAAATACTATTCTTTAATTCAAAAAATCGATGCTTTAGAATCCCCCAGTATCACAATCCTTGAAAAACTTATTCTGCAATTAAAATAACCTTACAGATATATACTAGACATATTTACACATTATTTTATTTATTTTATAATATCTTTGGATTTAACACAAAATCCGGCACTGACGTAATAGGTGCGGTTAGCCTCCATCCAGGAGTAACACAAAGGAAAAATGTAAGCCCGGTAAATATAAAAATTGATTAATCAAAATCATTCTGGAGGTGTTTGCAAATGCTTACTGTAGATTTATTTATTGCAATACTCGGTCTTTGTATCGGTTGCTTTGCAATAGGTTTTTCTCTGGGAAAGAGCATGTCAGCAAAAAAATAGCCGCAACCCCTAGAAAGATTTGCGGCTATCAAGCTAAATAATTTTTCAGGCTAACCGACTTATGCCAGTGCCTTACCTCTTTAATATACCATATCCCAAACTTCACGTCAAATCCGACATTCCGGGAATTCTGTTTTTTTCTATTTATTTCTTTTCCCGGCTGGAGCCATTCCCCCCCTCTCAAACTTTTTCTCACTTTTCTATGCGGCCTTCAACATTGCCGTCCAGCAGATCTTTTAATGAAATGCTGAAAAGATAGCCGGAAATTAATTCATTGAGGCGTGTCCACATTGGAAGGGTTTTACAGGTCTTGGCTTTTGCACATTCATTTGGATTGCAGTCAAGACAGTTTACAGGTGCCAGAGATTCTTCCGTCAGCTTTAAGATTTCTCCGACCATAATTTCCTGTGAAGGCTTTCCGAGTTTGTATCCGCCTGATTTTCCGCGCATACCGTCAAGCAGGTTTGCTTTTACCAGAAGAGAAACAATTGCTTCTGCATACTTCAAAGAGATATCCTGTTTTTCAGAAAGTTCAGCAAGAGAAACTCTTTCTTCAGGATTACGGGAACTGAGTTCCAGCATGATTCTAATTGCATATCTGCCGCGTGTTGATACAAGCATCGTGATTACCTCTTACTTTATAATATAACATTTTAATCCCACTAACAATATAGGGATATAGCATTTTCCTATAACTGCATATAAAAACATAGTATTTTACTAGGTAATAAAATAACAGTATAGTTAAGCCATGGTTAACAAAACCAAAGGAGATTAATATGGCATACAGATTTGAAACACTTCAGCTTCACGTTGGACAGGAAGCTCCAGACCCGGCAACAGACTCAAGAGCTGTTCCTATCTATCAGACAACAAGTTACGTTTTCCGTAACTCACAGCATGCAGCAGACCGTTTTGGACTTGCTGATGCAGGTAACATTTACGGACGTCTTACAAACTCAACACAGGACGTTTTTGAAAAAAGAATTGCAGCCCTTGAAGGCGGTGTAGCTGCTCTTGCTACTGCTTCTGGTGCTGCAGCAATCACTTACACAATTCAGGCTCTTGCTCAGGCAGGAGATCATGTTGTAGCCCAGAAAACAATTTACGGCGGAAGCTACAACCTTCTTGCACACACACTTTCTGACTTTGGAGTAAAAACAACTTTTGTTGATGCTCACAACCTTGAAGAAATCAAAAGTGCAATCAAACCAAACACAAAAGTAATTTATCTTGAAACCCTCGGTAACCCTAACTCAGACATTCCTGACCTTGAAGCCATTGCTTCTTTAGCTCACGAAAAAGGGCTTCCAGTTGTAGTAGACAATACATTCGGAACTCCATACCTTTTCCGTCCGCTGGAACACGGTGCTGATATCGTTGTTCATTCAGCAACAAAATTTATTGGTGGTCATGGAACAACACTTGGCGGAATCATCGTTGACGGCGGCAAATTCAACTGGAAGGCCAGCGGCAAATACAAGAACATCGCAGAAGCGAACCCAAGCTACCACGGAATCAGTTTTGCAGATGCTGTCGGACCTGCTGCATTCGTTACATATATCCGTGCAATTCTTTTAAGAGACACAGGTGCAACAATCAGTCCGTTCAACGCATTCCTTCTTTTGCAGGGAACAGAAACTCTTTCTCTCCGCCTTGACCGTCATGTTGAAAACACAAAGAAGGTCGTTGAATACCTTAAAAATCATCCGCTTGTAGAAAAAGTAAACCACCCTTCTCTTGCTGACCATCCTGATCACGCTCTTTACGAAAAATATTTCCCTAACGGCGGAGCATCGATCTTTACATTCAACATCAAAGGCGGTAAAGAAGAAGCATGGAAGTTTATCGACAACCTTAAAATCTTCAGCCTCCTTGCAAACGTTGCAGACGTTAAATCACTTGTAATTCACCCTGCAAGCACAACTCACAGCCAGATGACTGATCCTGAACTTGCTGATGTAGGAATTGCACAGAACACAATTCGCCTGAGTATCGGTACTGAACATATCGATGATATCATTGCAGATCTGGAAAACGGATTCAAAGCCCTTAACGGCTAGACTGAACAAAGCTTAAATGGAGGAACACTTATGTCAGATAAAATTGCAGAAAGCGCAACCGAACTTATCGGAAAAACACCTCTTCTCAAACTTAATAACTATGCAAAAGATTCACAGGCAGTGATTCTTGGAAAACTTGAACTGTTCAATCCAGCCGGAAGTGTCAAAGACAGAATTGCATTAAAAATGATCAACGATGCAGAAAAAGCAGGCCTTTTAAAACCGGGAGCAACAATCATTGAACCTACTTCCGGAAATACTGGAATCGGACTTGCTTCTGTTGCTGCTTCACGCGGTTACAAAGCAATCCTCACTCTTCCAGACACAATGAGCGTTGAACGCCGCAACCTTCTTAAAGCATACGGTGCAGAACTTGTTCTTACAGAAGGTGCAAAAGGAATGAAAGGTGCAATCGCCCGCGCCGAAGAACTTAAGAACGAAATTCCTGGCAGCATAATTCTGGGTCAGTTTATAAATCCTTCAAACCCTCAGGCTCATATCGAAACAACAGGCCCGGAAATCTGGGAACAGACAGAAGGAAAAATTGATATTTTCGTTGCTGGCGTAGGAACAGGAGGAACCGTAACCGGCGTTGGGAAATATCTTAAAAGTAAAAATACAAATGTAAAAATCGTTGCAGTTGAACCTGCATCATCACCGGTATTGTCTAAAGGCAATGCTGGACCGCACAAAATCCAGGGAATCGGAGCAGGCTTTGTTCCAGAAACTCTCGACACTTCGGTTTACGATGAAGTTATCGCAATCGAAAACGAAGATGCATTTGCAGAAGGCCGCGCATTTGCCCGCAGCGAAGGCGTTCTTGTCGGAATCAGTTCCGGCGCTGCACTTAAAGCAGCAAAAATTCTTGCACAGCGTCCTGAAAACAAAGGCAAAGTAATTGTAGCACTTCTTCCGGATAACGGAGACCGCTACCTTTCTACTCCTTTGTTCAGTGACTGATATTTGTTAACTTAAAGGTATTTACCTTAAGTCCATATAATTTCCTTTAAGTCCGGATTCTGTCAGGGTCCGGACTTTTTTTGCAGTAAACAATTTCTTTCGTATCAATATAAAACTTTTTCATAGTATGTTATAATTAATTCCATGGTTTATTCTAAAAAGAAAATTAAATTTGTATCCTGGTCATACGGACTGATTGTAATCTTAGCAAACATATGCGGCATACTGATTCCAAATGCTTTAATGGCACCTGAAATGCGCCATGACTATATGGAAGGCTGGCTGTTTTTTTTGAGTGATTACAGTCACATTCTCGATCCTATTCAATATTTTTCTTTTGTATTACCAACCGTTCTGTGTTCTCTTTATATGCATAACCGCAAAAACCCGATCGAAAATCGTCTGATAAATCTTCCAATAGCATTTTCAACAATTGGAATTTCCGGCTGGGCATTCTACCTTCTTGAAGAAACTTTTTTGCTGCTTATTGCCCGAAAGATTGGTTATCATATTGAATATTTTAAGATCCTAAGTTATTCATTTTTTTATGTAAGCCTTGAAGCAATCATCACATTTACTCTTGCATATTTTATAATGGAAACAATTCACAGAAAATTCGTTTTACCGCAGAATTTTCCCGATGGTCAGCTTTCAAAAATCAACGGACTTAAACGACCGTCAACAAGAATTCTGTTTATCATCAATTATATTTCTGTAACTCTGTTTCCAATTTTTTATATCTGGCTGATGTATCGTTCCGTAAGCCAGAAATCCGGAATCAGTGCCGGCCCCAATATTTACATTGTTCTGGCTCTTGTAATTGCAATGGGACTTTTAATATCTGTTTCTTTTGAAAGTTATTTTGAAAAGCCGTTAAAAAAATTCAAGGAACGAATTCAAAAAATCAATGACGGCGATTTAAATACAAAAGTAAACATTGTCACAAACGATTCTTTTGGAGAACTGTCAGATATCTTCAATGACATGACAGATTCAATTCAGCAGAAAACAAGAAAAATCCTGGAAGTCCAGAACTCAGTCATTACAGGAATGGCCATCATGGTCGAAAGCCGCGACAACAGTACAGGCGGTCACATTAAAAGAACAAGTGAATGTGTACGCATTTTTATGAGTGAACTTATTAAGACAAAAGAATACATGCATTTAAGTGAATCATTCTGCATTGCGATGATAAAAGCAGCTCCAATGCACGACCTTGGTAAAATTGCAGTTGATGACAGCGTCCTCAGAAAGCCCGGGAAATTCACCGACGAAGAATATGAAATCATGAAAACCCATAGCGCAGAAGGTGCAAAAATTGTAAGTTCTGTCCTGGAAAATATTGACGACCAGGAATTTAAAAACATCGCCATTAATGTTGCGCACTATCACCACGAAAAATGGAACGGCCAGGGCTATCCGACAAATATCAGCGGCGAACAAATTCCTCTTGAAGCAAGAATCATGGCTCTTGCAGATGTATTTGATGCTCTGGTAAGCAAGCGCTGTTACAAAGACAGTTTTTCTTACGACAAAGCATTCGGTATAATCGAAGAATCGCTGGGTTCACATTTTGATCCTGAGCTTGGAAAAGTATTTTTACAATGCCGCCCTAAACTTGAGGAACTTTACAAAAATTATTAGAAGGAGAATATAATGGCCTACTTAACAGATGTAAAAGGAAAATGGGCATTAGTCACAGGCGCCAACAGAGGACTTGGACTTAGAGCTGCAAAATTCCTGGAACAGCTGTTCAAATAATTATTTTACAAGAGTAAACTTTGGTTCATTGTGATGTTCATGGTTATGATTACATTTAGCTTCATCATTATGAACCAGAGTTCCTTTTGCAAATGCACAGGCTGCTTCATCAGCACTTCCTGTTACACCTGCAAACTGTTTGATTCCGGCACTGTTCAAAGCATCAATGGCACCCTGTCCTCTGTTCCCGAGAATCAAAACTTCTACGCCAAGATTCTTTAAGTAAGTTGCAAGATCATGATGACCGAATCCGCCGTTATCAATTACTTTGGAATCTTTAACTTCGCCGTTTTCAATTTCAAAAATCTTAAATGCCTGTGTATGGCCAAAATGCTGAAAAACATTTCCGCTTTGAGCATCGTAAGTTGCTGCTACTTTCATTTTCATTTCCTAAAAAAATTTTGAATTTATTATAGCAGTTCCGCTGTTTTTTTTACAGAGCACAGTCAGCGGCAGTTTTTTTTGATTTTTGGACTTATTTTCTTTTTAATACTATAACTTTTTTTCAAAATGCGATATTCTTAAATATCCATCGGAGTTAGAATGAGTCATAAATCAGCAGTTAGAAATTTTCTTGGAAATCTTCCTTTTGGTGTCAAATATTACCTTGTCGGGTTGTTCGACGGCTGCATCTGTTTTTTTTCAAACTTTCTTATAGTTTTTCTTCAGGACTTTTTTCCTTCACCAAAATCTCATGTATATACTACAGCCCTTGAAATCTGGAATTCTTTCATGTCCCAGAATCCAGCTGTTCATACTGTAGAAAGAATTCTAACTTTTTCAATTCCTGCAATCCTGTGTTTTACATACCACAATTTCTGGAGCATAAAATTCAAATACAAAAAACTTATTAACTTTCCATTTATGTTTTCCATCTTTGGAATTACAGGCTGGATTATAAGTTTTCTCTACGAAAGCGGAATCGTAATTTATCTTCGCTCTCATGCTCAGTCCAACATTGCAGCAGTTTTGCCTTCGACTTTTATTCTCAGTTCAATTTATGCAATGTTCAGTTTTTCACTTTCATTTTTTATAATGGAAACTTTCCATCGTCTCATTGTTCTGCCTTATTTCTTTCCGGGCGGACATCTTAAAAAATACAAGGCACTTAATCCAAGTATTCGTGTTGTAATAAATGTTTTCTACACTGCAGTTTCAATTTTCCCATGCACTTACATCGGTTATGCTTTTTATTCTGCAACTGGGCCAGACATGACACTGGAACAAAAACGTATTTTCCATTTCTTCTTACTCATTGTATTAATCGGTTTTATAATTCATCTTGCGTTTGTTACATATGCCACAATTCCTCTTAAACGCCTCTTAAAGGGAACTGAAGAAATCAAGAACGGTAATTATGCTACACGAACTGATTTTGTAAGTAACGATGATTTTGGTCTTTTGACAGATGCATTCAATGATATGACAGAATCCCTCAACGCTGTTCAGAATTCAATCATCAAAAGTATGGCCGTTGTAATCGAAAGCCGCGACAACAGTACAGGCGAACATATCAACAGAACTTCCGGATGCATTCAGATTTTTATTGAACACCTTATCCTGAACAATGTTTATCCGAACTGTCCTGATAAATTTTTTGCATGCATTGCAAAAGCCGCTCCAATGCATGACCTTGGGAAAATCGCCGTTGATGATTCTATTCTCCGTAAGCCTGGAAAATTCCTTCCTGAAGAATATGAAAAAATGAAGAGACACAGCGAAGAAGGTGCCAAGATTGTAAAACAGGTTCTTAAAAATTCAAATGATGAATCATTTAAAACAATCTCAGAAAACATCGCTCATTATCACCACGAAAAATGGGATGGAACCGGATATCCTGCACATCTTAAAGGTAAAGAAATTCCTTTAGAAGCCAGAATCATGGCACTTGCGGATGTTTGTGACGCACTGGTAAGTGAACGCTGTTACAAAGAAAGTTATTCCTTTGACAAAGCTTTCCAGATTATTGAAGAATCCCTTGGAACTCACTTTGATCCAAAGCTTGGTTCAGAATTCATCAAATGCCGTCCAGCAATCGAAACATTCTACAGCATTAAATAAACTTTTTTCTTATCAAAATCTCCTGAAGTTGCGTTAAAAAATGTCACAGGTTTTAACCCCTGTGACATTTTTTTATTTACATTGAAAACATACTTTTTATTTTGTAATCAGGAATCGCATATTTTGGACCACCAGCTTCGTTACTCAGATATCCGCCGAATATCCAGCCTTCTTTACCTTTGTACTCAACTTTAACCCAATGATCTGTTTCACCATTTAATGTAACTTTCTGCTGTGTAATTGCAATCACCTTAAGATTCAGCTGACCACGACTAAAGTCATAATCTTCCCCTGCTTTGCAGATAACGTTCGACGACATATCAGGTTCACTATAAAGTTCTGTATCTGTCAACAACGTAATTATCTGTTCCAGTTTTCTGACTGTAAATTTATTTGATGTTACGTCTTCTTCAAGAATTTCCCATGCATTTTCATTAAACGGATCAAGATTATTATTTCGAATTCCGTCGTACACGCAGATCCATCCTTTACGCCCAGAAACTTCTACTTTATACCAGATTTCTTCATACATTCTAGGATCTCTTGAAGAACCTGATCTATAACATACAATATCCTGTTCCTTAATTTTAAGGACATCCCCATTTGAAATTTGTGCAAGAACCATACTCTCTTTTGAGGCGTCTTTATAAACTGTAAGCATTGAACTGTCCAAAAATTCTGCAATCTCAATTTTAATTGTAAGTTCTACCTTTCGCTTAACTTCCATTCCGGATGAATCGACATACTCAAAAAGAATTTCGCCGTTAGCACCACCATAATCCGGTCCACCAGAGAATCCAAGCATTCCTGCTGCAAAAATTAAAGCACTTAAAAATACTTTCTTCATAACCACTTTTTCTCCTTATTCTTTTAGTATAGCAAACTTTGTAATTACATGTATATTGAAATTAAGGCTAAAACTCTATATTATAGAAGAAAGGTATTTTTTATGAACAACATCTCTTCTAATTCAAAGAATCATTTGACAATCGGCGGATTGGATGCAGTTGACCTTGCTGCACAATTCGGAACACCACTTTATGTAATGGATGAAAATCTCATCCGCTCAATCATGCAGCAGTACAAACAGTCTGTTGATAAATTCTATAACGGGAACGGACTTATCTGTTTTGCTTCTAAAGCTTTTTCATGTAAAGAAATTTACCGCATTGCAAAATCTGAAGGACTTGGTGCTGATGTAGTCAGCGGCGGAGAACTTTACACTGCAGTAAGCGCTGGCTTTGATCCTGCAAACCTTGTTTTCCACGGTAACAATAAATCTAACAAAGAACTTGAATACGCACTGGAACAGAATGTTGGCCGCATCGTTGTTGACAACATTGAAGAACTTGAACGCCTTAGTGCAATTGCAAAAAAGATGAACAAGACTCCTTCGATCATGTTCCGCATTAAACCTGGAATTGATGCACACACACACAGTTTTGTAATGACAGGACAGATCGACAGTAAGTACGGTTTTGCACTTGAAACAGGCGAAGCTATGGCTGCCGTAAAGACAGCACTTAAAACTGACTGCGTAAAACTTGTAGGCGTTCACTGCCACATCGGTTCTCAGATCCACGAACTTGAACCTTTCGTTGCAGCTGCAAAAGTAATGATGGACTTTATTGCTGCAGTAAAAAAAGAAACCGGTTTTGAAATCAACGAACTCAATCTCGGCGGCGGATACGGAATCCGTTACACTGACGAAGACGACCGCATTGAATATCCTAAGTACATGGAAGAAGTTTCTGCTGCAATCCATGCAAAGGCACAGGAGCACAACATCAAGCTTCCATTCATTCTTATGGAACCAGGCCGTTCAATCGTTGGAGAAGCAGGAACAACTTTATATACAGTTGGTGCCGTAAAAGAAATTCCTGGCATCAGAACTTATGTCAGCATCGACGGCGGAATGTTCGATAATCCACGCTACATTCTGTATCAGTCAAAATATGATTTTGTTCTTGCAAGCAACACTGCTGCCCCTGCAGACAAAAAAATTACAGTTGCCGGAAAATGCTGTGAATCAGGCGATCTTCTTGGAGAAGGCGTTTCGTTCCCGTCATGCGTTAAAGGCGGCGACATCATGGCAGTTCTTTCTACCGGTGCCTACAACTATTCAATGGCATCAAACTACAACCGCAATCCGGTTCCTCCAGTAGTTATGGTAAAAGACGGCAATGCACGTATCGTAGTAAAAGGTCAGACATACGAAGACCTTGCACGAAACGATATCTAATCAGTTCAATCAGATCCACAGCACGTCAAAGGATCTATAGGAGTATATATGACAAAAACAAGAGTTGGTATTTTAGGTTATGGCAACCTTGGTAAAGGCGTAGAATGCGCAATCAAACAGAACGAAGACATGCAGCTCGTTGCTGTATTCACACGTCGTGATCCAAAAACAGTTAAAATTCTTACAAGCGGCGTTCCTGTTGTTCACATAGATAACATCGAAAAATACGCAAAGAAAATTGACGCACTTATCATCTGTGGTGGAAGTGCAACAGACCTCCCAGTTATCACTCCAAAAATGGCAGCACTTTTCAATGTTGTTGACAGCTTTGACACACATGCAAAAATTCCTGAACACTTCAAGAAAGTTGATTCAGCTGCTAAAAAATCAAATCACACAGCACTCATTTCTGCAGGCTGGGATCCAGGAATGTTCAGCTTGAACAGACTTTATTCAAACATCATCCTCGTTAACGGACAGGATTATACATTCTGGGGAAAAGGTGTAAGCCAGGGTCACTCAGATGCAGTTCGCCGTATCGAAGGAGTTGTTGATGCACGCCAGTATACAATCCCAGTTCCAGCAGCAGTAGAAAAAGTTCGTGCAGGGAAAAATCCTAAACTTACAACAAAACAGAAACACACACGCGAAGTTTTCGTTGTAGCTGCAGAAGGCGCTGACAAAAAACGCATCGAAAAAGAAATCAAAACAATGCCTAACTACTTTGCTGATTACACAACAACAGTTCACTTTATCACACAGGCAGAAATGAACAAAAACCACAAAGGTCTCCCACACGGAGGAATGGTAATCCGCACAGGTAAAACAGGCTGGAAAGAAGAAAACACACACACAATCGAATACTCACTCAAGCTTGATTCAAACCCTGAATTCACATCTTGTGTACTCGTAGCTTGTGCACGTGCAATTGCAAGAATGAACAAAGCAAAAGACTATGGCTGTAAAACATTGTTCGATGTTCCACCAGCAATGCTTTCTGCAATGTCACCAGAAGACATGAGAGCTCACCTCCTCTAGTCAATCTTGTTACAAGGCTGTTTTCTTTTTGCAGGAATTAAATTTTCAGGCGGACAGATTTTTCTGTTTTGCCTGAAAACCGGTTCTCAACGAAAAGTTAAAACAGCTTTTTTTATGGAGAATTAAATGTTTGTAAAGACAGATTTATACGACCTTAACTTTAACGTATTCCAGGAAATCAACAAAAACTGGACACTTGTTGCAGCAAAAAACTCACAGGGAAAATCAAATGCGCTTACAGCAAGCTGGGGTGCAATGGGTGAAATCTGGGGAACAGAAGCTGCAACAGTTTACATCCGCCACAGCCGTTACACAAAACAGTTCATCGACGACTCACAGTACTTTACTATCAGTCTTTTTAACGGACACAAAGATGCACTTGGCGTAATGGGATCAAAGTCAGGAAAAAACTGTGACAAAGTAAAAGAAGCCGGATTAACACCTGCCGAAGTTGAAGGTCAGCCAACTTTCGAAGAAGCATCTGGCGTTCTTATCTGCAAAAAAATCTTCAACACAGATATCAAAATGCAGGACATGTCTGATGAACTCAAAAACCAGTTCTACAAAGACGGCGACATTCACACAATGTACATCGGACAGATTGTTGCCTGCTATATGAATAAATAAACTCTATTAAGGAAAACGACATGACTTATACAACAAAAGGAACCTGCAGCCGCCAGATCGAAATCGAAACAGAAGGCGACACAGTAAAAAGCGTTCAGTTTATCGGCGGATGTGCCGGAAACACAGCAGGAATTTCACGACTGGTAGCCGGCATGAAAATCCAGGAAGTAATTGACCGACTTAAAGGCACAGACTGCCGCGGTCGTGGAACAAGCTGTCCTGATCAGCTTGCACAGGCACTGGAACAGATTAAAAGCAATCAGTAAAGATTCAATCCATAAAAAACAAAAAGCCCCTTCTTTGCATATAAGTGAAGTACACTCCATATTAAAATGCCAAAGAAGGGGCTTTCATATTTTATGCAATATCTGCTTAAAGTTTTCAGGCTTTAATCAGATCCTGCATCATGTGAAGAACTTTATCAGGACAAGCACCCACACATTCACCACATGCTGTACATTTACTGTAATCAATTACAGGAATTCCACCAGTAACATCAATTGCACCGGCAGTACATTTCTTTGCACAGATTCCACATTTGAAACAACCCGCAGAACAGTCTTTGCGAATCTGAGGTTTATTATCGCTATGGTTCGAACACAATGCAACAGGACCCTTAGTATCTTTGTCGTACAGGTGGAAAAGTTTTTTAGGACAAGCCTTAAGACATTTTCCGCATGCAACACATTTATCGTAATCAACAACAGGAAGTCCGTTATCACCCATTGTAATTGAACCAAACGGACATGCATTAACACAGTCACCAAAACCAATACAGCCGAATGAACATTTTTTTGTTCCGTTCATTACAAGGTTTGCAGCAGCACAAGTCTGAACACCTTCGTAATAACCTTTGTCGCCTGCACATTCTTTAGTACCGTTACATGCAAGAACCATAACTTTTGGTTTAACTTCCACACCGGCTTTACCAAGAATTTCTGCAATCTTTTTTGCTGTTTCTGCACCACCAGCTACACAACCGTTGCTTTCAGCTTCACCTTTAACAACAGCGCCGGCAAATGCATCACAACCAGCCATTCCACAACCACCACAGTTTGCACCGCTCAAAGCGTCGCGTACATCCTGAACTTTCTTGTCTACATCAACATGGAAAATCTTCTTGAAAAGTCCAAGCAGAACACCAAGAATAAATGCAATTACAAGTGCAACAATAATTGTATCAATAATTACTTTCATCCCTGACACTCCTATTTAATAAGTCCCTTGAATCCAAGGAATGCAAGACTCAGCAAAGCAGCACATACATAAAGAACTGGAGTTCCTTTAAATGCTTCAGGTATTTTTGCAGTCTTAAGCTTGCTTCTTACACCGCTCATAATAACCATACTTAACAAAAATCCCATCGCAGTACCGAACGCGTAAACAAGACTCTGTGCATAAGTAAGGTCTTTTTTAATACAGTTAACAGTAATACCAAGAACTGCACAGTTTGTTGTAATAAGTGCAAGGTAAACACCCATTGCACTGTACAGACCAGGCATAATTTTCTTCATAAAGAATTCTACAAGCTGAACAAGACTTGCAATTACAAGAATAAAGAACAGAGTCTGAAGGAATTCAAGATGAAGAGGAACCATAACAAAATGATACAACGGATATGTTACAGCTGTTGCAATCATGATTACAAATGTAGTTGCAAGTGACATACCTGTTGCTTTTTCAGTATCACTGGTCATTCCGATAAACGGACAGATAGCCAGATACTGAATAAGAACTACGTTATCAATCAACATAGCCTTTAAGAAAATATTCAACATTTCACTCATCTGGATGCCTCCTGACCGGCAGCTTTAAGTGCCTTAGCTTTTTCTTCTTCTCTGCGTTTTGAAACAGCTTTTCCAAACTGAACAAGAGCTGCAAGAATTCCAAATACAAGGAATCCGCCAGGTGCACTGTTCATAATTCCGATACACATGTTTTCCGGCAGAACACGGATGCAAAGTGAAGTACCAGTAAGGATTGTTCCGTTACCAAGAACTTCGCGGATAAGAGAAATAAGAACAAGAACGATTGTATAACCGATGCCCATTCCAAGAGCATCAAGAATCGAACTGCCAACATTATTCTTTGAAGCAAATGCTTCTACACGACCCATGATAATACAGTTAACAACAATCAGCGGAAGGAATACACCAAGCGCTGCTTCAAGATCAGGAACATAAGCCTTAAGAACCAGCTGAACAATTGTTGTAAATGCAGCAATTACAATGATAAAAACAGGAAGGCGGATTGCACCAGGAATCAGTTTTCTGAAAATACTGATTACGATTTCGCTCATCAAAAGAACGAACATCATTCCCATTCCCATACCAAGTCCATTGAACACGCTTACTGTTACACCAAGCGATGAACAAAGACCAATATTCAAAACCAGAAGCGGATTTTCTTTGATGAATCCGTTTGTAAAAATTGCAAGTTTTTTATTCATCGCCAAGCTCCTTAAGAACAGCATTCATAGCATTACAGCCTTCTGTTACAAGGTTTCCAACTGCACGGCTTGTAATTGTTGCACCAGTGATTGCATCAAAGTTTTTGTTAACTTCAAAACCATCAGCTGCTTTAAGTCCGGCAAACTGTCCGTAGAAAGTTTTTCCGTTTGCAACAGTATAAGTTGAACTGCTTGCGTTAAGACCAAAACTTGGTGAGTCATGGTTTTCAAGGAATTCAAGACCTGTAACAGTTCCGTCCTTTGTAAGACCAACCATAATTTTTGCACTGTCGTAAGTAGGTCCTTCAACCTGAATTACAGCACCAACTGCTTTGCCGTCTTTTTTAGCAACATACATATCAGTAAGCTTGATTGATTTATTAGAAGGCACATAAGTGATTTCAGCAGGTGTAAAATCGTCGGCCTGGGAATAAACAACTTTCATTGCAGCCATTGCCTTTTCTTTTGCATTGCGGGCAATTACTGGTTCAGTAAAATAATTCACCAGAGCAAGAACTGCACAGCTTGCAACAGCATAAGCAACAAGAATAAGTCCGAGTTTAATCATTCCCCAGATTTCTTTGCCGGTTTTCTTTTCAACATTAGCGTCGCTCATTATTTACCTCCCTTTTTAGCATAACCATACATTCTTGGTTTAAGACTGTTAAGGAATGGTGCAACTGCATTCATAATAAGGATGCTGAACATGACACCTTCTGGATAACCGCCGAACTGACGGATAAGGGCTGTAATCAAACCACATCCAAATCCAAACACAAGACGGCCAGGACCTGTAACAGGAGCAGTCGCATAGTCAGTAACCATAAAACATGCACCGAACGCAAGACCGCCAGTTACCAGCGAAAGCAATGCATTCTGCCAGGCAGCATCAAAACCCTGTGGAAGGTTGAACAGGAAAATAGAAACAAAGACAGTTACAACCATAGCCACCGGAGCGCGCCAGTCAATAATATGCATCACAAGAAGGAATGCGAATGAAATCAAAATCAAGAGAACAGATGTTTCACCGATACATCCACCGTTGCGTCCCATGAACAATTCCCAGAAAGTATCCCATGAAAAATCAAGAGCACCGCCTGCAATTTTTACAAGAGGAGTTGCGCCAGTCAAAGCATCTGCGGCATATTTATTGTTTGCCCAGACAGCTCCCATTGCACCAGGGAAACTGATGAACATGAACGCACGGCCGGTCAATGCAGGGTTAAAGGTATTAGCACCGATTCCGCCGAACAAACCTTTTGCAACAACCATTGCAACAGCAGCACCGATAATTACCATCCATACAGGAACACCCGGAGGACAAACCAGTGCAAGCATGAGGCCCGATACAACAGAACTCAGGTTACCAACAACAATGCGCTGTTTTGTGAGTTTCTGGAAAAGATATTCAAAAACAACACAGCTTGTTACGCTTGTGATTACAGTTAAAAGTGCAGGCAGACCAAAAAAGATAACGCCTGCAACAGTCTGTGGCAGCAATGCAATGATTACAGCCATCATAATTTTCTTTGTAGAAAGTCCCATGCTGAAGTGAGGACTTGAAGACAAATGTACCATAATTATTTTGCCTCCTTACTTTCTTTTTCTGCTTTTTCTTTGAGCATCTGTTCTTTAAGGCGAGCTTCTGCCATCTGCTGGCGAACGACACCTTTACCGATTCTGATTCTCTGAACAAGTTTAACATGAGCAGGACAGACAAACGCACAGCAGCCGCATTCAATACAATCCATAAGACCGTACTGTTTTGCTTTATCCATATTGCCGGCATTCATCTCGCGGATAATCATTACCGGTGTCAGTTTCATTGCACATCGTTTTACACAGGCACCGCAGAAAATACATGGATCTTCCTGATCAAGTGCAGCTTCTCTCTTTGTAAGGAATGTTACACCGCTTGTACCTTTTGCAACAGGGAATGCAGTTCCAGCCATTGCAAATCCCATCATAGGACCGCCTGAAATAATTTTTACACAACCGTCAGGTGCGTTATTTTCTTTAAGCTGGAAGAATTCAGGATTAAGGTCGCTGACAAGAGTTCCTACAGGAACACGCAGATTGCATGGTTTTACAACAGCACCACCACTGATTGTAAGGCAGCGTTCAATTACAGGTTTACCAAGTCTGAATGCATCGCTTACGGCACACAAAGTCCCAACGTTGCTGATTACACAACCGGCATCAGCAGGAAGTTTTGCGCTTGGGATTTCGCGGCCAGTACATGCACTGACAATAAATTTTTCTGCACCCTGAGGATACTTTGTCTTTACAAGCTGAACGCTCATTTTTTCACCAAAGTTTTTAGCTGCGATTTCTTTTTCAAGAATCGGTTTGATATAAGCTTTGTTGTCTTCAAGAGCGATCATTGCTTTTGCATCTTTAAAAAGGTGAAGAACAATAGAAAGACCATCAATAAGGCGGTCTGGAGTTTCCTGCATTGTTCGTTCGTCACAGGTGAGGTATGGTTCACATTCTGCAGCATTAACAAGAACCCATTCAATTTTTTTATCTGCAGGCGGATTAAATTTTACATGAGCAGGGAATGATGCACCACCCTGACCAACAATACCAGCAGCCTTGATGCGTGCAAGGATATCTTTTGATTCAAGAGTAAATGGATCAAGTACATCCATAAACTGCTGTGTATCTGTTCCATCCGCTTCTATTACGATACAAGGAACTTCCTGATTTCCTGTAACTACACATTTAGCGATTTTTTTAACTTTGCCAGAAACTGATGCATGTACAGGACAGTTCATAAAACCTTCACCTGTTGCAATTACCTGGCCCTTAACTACAGCGTCTCCAACATTCACGCAAGGTGTATTAGGAGCGCCTCCCATAGTTACTGGAATTGTAACTGTTTTACTGGAAGGAAAAGCAGGAGTAATCGGACATTCATTCGAAAGCTCCTTGTATTCCTCTGGGTGTACACCACCCTTAAATGTCTTTGTTCTCATAACTATATATTATAGAACAAAGATTCTATTCCGCCAAGTTCACAAGCCATTTTTCACGCTACAAGCTGTTCATACTGTTTTAAGTTATAAGCTTAAAATTCTTACCTTCATAAATCCGAACAGGATTTCCACGAACGATGCCGTTACTTGAATTCCATGCTGCCTCACCAAGTTTTGATTTTTCCGCAGACACTCTTTTTTTTAATTCCAGCTCCAGCTTTTCTAATGCACGTTTTCTGTTTAATGCCTGACTGCGTTCAAGAAAAGCAAGATCCGCAGATGTTTCAAAAATCACAGAACTCCATCCGTTACAGAATCTGGATTCATTTTTGCTTTTAATTTCGAAAGTGTGAACATAAAATTCTTTCTGCAAAGCTTCAAACAATAATCGCACTGCAAGCTCGCATTCAACAGGACCCTGACCGCTTGAAATCTGTAAAATCATTCTTCACCTCCGGCTTTAAAATTGTAAACAGGCTTAAGAATTTCCGTAACTTCCACTGCAGGTTCAATTGCATTTTGAATTTCATCAATTCCGCGGTAAGCAAATGGAGCTTCATCTAAAGTTCCTGCATTTATACAGGAAGAATAAATTCCTTTCATACAGGCTTTAAAGCTGCTTACAGTAAAAGATTTTTTTACGTCTTCGCGCTTCATAATTCGGCCAGCACCATGAGGAGCAGAATAATTCCATTCAGAATTTCCCTTCCCTTTTCCAAGAATCACTCCATCCCTCATGTTTATTGGAATGATTACCTTCTGATCTTTTTTTGCACTGATCGAACCTTTTCTCAAAATGGGCTTTTCAAGTTCTTCGTTATCAAAATCAATGTAATTGTGAATGCAGGAATACGGCTCTTCTGTTTTCCATTTCATTCCTTTTACAATTTCATCAATAATGGCAAGACGATTCAGTTCTGCAAATTTCTGGACTATTTTAATATCGTGAAGATAATCTTCCATGATACTGCCGTCAAGAAAAGTCTGCTCGTAAGGAATTTCCATTCCACGCTCACGAAGAATTTTTCTTCCGCAGTTCAAATAAAAATCTGTAACTTCTTTTCCAAGATGGCGGCTGCCTGAATGAACCAGAATATAGATTCCGCTGTCCCCTTTGTCGATTTCAATAAAATGATTTCCTGAACCAGTACTTCCAAGACTTAAAGCAGTATTCTCCTTTCGGATATGTTTACTGCAGATCAGCTTTGAAAAATCAAACTGTTCAATAAACCTGTGCACAGTTTTTCGGATCTCAAACCCGGAAGGAATTTTTTCCCGAATCAAACTATCCAGCTGCTTAAACTCAAGCCCCCGATGTTTTATAACTTTTGCAATTGTCATTCCACAGCCGACATCAATTCCAACAAGATTAGGAAGAATTGAATTTCCAACTGTCATACTCAAACCGATTGGCGCAACAAAACCTGGATGAACATCCGGCATTACGCAGATGCTCTGCCCAAGCGATACATCATTATCACAGATATTTTTAATCTGCACACCAGCATAAGATTCCATAGTGTCAGAAAAGACTCTGGCACATGCATTTTTGCCTTTAATAATTTCCATAAAGTTCCTTTTAGTTTACGGAAGCGGCTGCAGCTTTGAGAAAATTAAAATGTAATGATTAAAACGGATTTATCCCGTGAACTACAAAGAAACAGCCATGCTTCCAAGAATAAGATTTGTTTTGAATGATGCGTTTACGTTTGTCATGGCTGTCCTCCTTTTTAGACTTCCAGATTGGAAAATTGAATTGAATCACAAACTTGTGATATTCAAAAATATACAATTGTTAATAGAAAATATCAAGTAAAAATAATTAAAGCGGTTATTTAAATTTAGATTGAAAGAAGGGAACACTAGATGTGGGTAAAGTGCCATTTATAATAGTTTAATCAGGCAATCCAATTTTTTCAGTATTCTTTTTTTGTCGTTTGGATTTATAATATTTTGATTAAAAATAATATCTTTTTGGTATTCTAACAATTGATAGATTTCTTTTTTTTCCTCAATGCAATCTTTTTCAACGCTAAATTCATTGATACATAAATCTAACAACTGTTCATAACTCATAGGAAATATTTCTCTTGCATATTGAATTACATATGAGTCAATACATAAATAATCATCTGCATATAGATAATCCCCTGAAAGATTTTTTATTTTCTGTGGACTTACAATCAAAAAATAATCAACCTGATTATTAGTTTCTGTCCCCGCTCTTTGTATTCCTTTACGCTTAAAAGAGTTTTTGTCTAATACATTGTCTGCTGAAATAAACTCAATTTTTTTTTCACTAATATTTGAGTTAATACCCAGCACAGGATACTCATCTTTATTAACTAAAACCCCTTCTTCATTTGTATGAAAAAAACCATCTCTTGTATAAATGACCTGTTGATTATTATCAAGCAGTGAAAAGAAACCTTTTCCATAAATACAAAAGGCATATTTATAATCTACTTCCTTAATAGCACCTTGGGTATTCAAATAATAGTCTGAACCTAAGGACAGCGGTCTATAACCAAATTTCTGGTAGTTTTCTACATCAATAGCCAATGTTCTTATATCTGCAAATGCACAATAAAATAATAAATTCAAAATCAATGTAATTACTATTCTCTTAATCATTAATATAAGCCCTTATGTCTTTTTCCTCACATAAAATCTGTTTACCGTTTTCCATATCTGTAATCAGATAATTTTTATCAGATGCATAATAAAAAAAAGGATCTTTCATCTGCCATAAAAGTATCTGGAGCTTTACGATCCGAAAAATAAATCTTTCCTTTAATATTCTGTACTAATTCAATATCTTCATATATATTTTTCTTTTCAGATCTTCCATTAGGATCCACATACTTCACAGGATTATTCCCCGCATAGGCATACAAATTACCATTATTTGTACTAAACCCTGTTTTCTACCTCTCTGATAGTAACTTTAACATTTTATTTCTGATTTTTCATCAGATGATTTTAAATTTTCTGGAAGATTTCTGTTGTTTCTATATGAAATCTTCCAGTTTTTTTAATTAAAAGTGCTTTCCTCCCATCAATTTCAATTTGTGGGATTAGTTGGCATTGTTTATTTTAAATTATAAA
>JAKSTQ010000013.1 GCA_024402475.1 Treponema sp.
ACATGTTTTCGAGTGTGTGGAGGAAGCGGTAGTCGTTCTTTGTTACCATGTGGCGGCCGTTCATATCCAAACCACCAACTTCGAGTGTTGCCCATACCGGGTCACCTGAGAAGAGCTGGTTGTAAGATTCGATACGAGCGAAACGAACCATACGGAATTTCATTACGATGTGGTCAACGAGTTCCTGAGCCTGAGCTTCTGTAAGAACACCGTTTTTCATATCACGTTCGATATAGATGTCGAGGAATGTTGATACACGACCAACTGACATTGCAGCACCGTTCTGTGTTTTGATTGCTGCGAGGTAACCGAAGTAGAGCCACTGGAATGCTTCTTTAGCTGTCTTAGCAGGTTTAGAAATATCGTATCCGTAAGATGCTGCCATTTCTTTCATCTGTTTGAGACATTTAATCTGTTCAGAAATTTCTTCGCGGAGACGAATAACATCTTCTGTCATTGTTCCGTTACCTGTGTTTGCTTTATCAGCTTCTTTTGCCTTGATAAGGTAATCGATACCATAAAGAGCGATACGACGGTAGTCACCTACAATACGTCCGCGTCCGTATGTATCAGGAAGACCTGTCAAAAGGTGTGCTGAACGAGCTTTACGGATTTCTGGTGTGTAAACATCAAATACAGCATCGTTGTGTGTTTTGTGGTATTTTGTGAAGATTGTTTTAAGTTCATCACTAACTTTGTATCCGTACATTTCACATGACTGTACTGCCATGTTGATACCACCGTAAGGCATGAATGCACGTTTGAGAGGTTTGTCAGTCTGGAGACCTACAACCTGTTCAAGATCTTTTCCTTCTGGGCAGATGTAACCAGGAGCATGAGCTGTGATACTTGTTACTGTATCTGTGTCCATATCAAGAACACCATTCTTGTCATGTTCTGCCTTCTGGAGCTTCATAAGTTCATTAAAAAGCTTATTTGTAGCTTCTGTTGGACCTTCAAGGAATGATTCATCACCATCATACTGTGTGAAGTTTGCCTGGATGAAGTCACGTACGTTAACTTCTGAAGTCCACAATCCTGAAGGATTGAAGCCTTTCCATTCTTCTCTTAATTCCATAGATTATACCTCATAAAAAGTATTAGTTGGAGAGTTTCCCCTCATCAACCTATATTATAACTAAATCTGTCGTAATAGGCAATAGAATTTCAATCAAATACTATATTTAGTGTTAAATCATTCAAAATGATATAAATATACACAATTTATATAAAGATTTTAATAGACTAAAATGCGATATTTTTAGTAAAATACAAAAAATAATGTCATGGCAGGTTGTTTATGCTTTTTATTTTTGATATGGGTGGAGTTTGCTGTAATACCTGGACACCAGATGCAGTCTGTAATTTTTTGAAAATTTCTGTTGATCAGTTCAAGCAGATAAATCATGCTGATGAAAAAAATATCTATGGACTTTTAAGCTGCGGGATAATTACTGCTGAAGATTACTGGAAAACTTTTAAAGAACGTGCTCAAAAACTTGGAATCAGTTTACGGGAATTTGATTATGATCTTTTTCCTGCTTTCTTTCATCCACAGCTTGATATGCTGACAATAAAAATTATCAATAAACTTAAGAAAAAGCACAGAGTTGTCTGCGGGACAAATACAATTGAAGGTCATTACAGGAATCATCTTGAACGTGGTGATTATGCTGTTTTTGATCAGACTTATGCCAGTAATTTTATTAATGCAAAAAAGCCTGACAGCATGTTCTGGCAGAAAATAATTGACGCTGAAGGCGCTTACATGACTGACGTATTTTTTATTGATGACAGAATTGAAAATGTTGAAGCTGCTGATGCAATGGGTATGACTGCTATTCAATTTACGGATGCAAAAACTTTGTACAGATTGTTGAAAAAATATTTCTAGAAAAATTATATATACAGGGAATTAAAATGAATTACGCTAAAGTTTTTTTAAATTCAAAAGAAGAAAAAGAAATTAACCAGGGGTTTCCATGGGTTTTTGATAATGAGATTTCTCATCTTAAAGTTAAAACTTTTGATAAAGAAAAAGAAGAATGGGTTAACCAGACTTTAAAAGAAACAAAACTTGCTGCAGGAACTCCTGTTGAAGTTTATACAAAAGCCGGCGGTTTTCTTGGTACCGGTATCTTCAATAAAAATTCAAAAATTACTGTACGTATTTTTGATAATGAAAAAGTTGATGTTGTCTATCAGGATATTGAAGGTTTCTGGGAAAAGCGTATCAGCGATGCATGGAATATCCGCCAGCTTTATTATAAGAATGAGGATTCATTCCGCTTGATTTTTGCAGAAGCTGATCTTGTCCCTGGATTTATCTGTGAAAAATACTGTACTGCAGAAGGTAAAGTGATTCTTGTTGTTCAGTTTCTTGCAATGGCTTGTGAAGTTTTCCGTAATGAGATTCTTAGTGCTCTTACAAAAATTGTTCAGCCATGGGGAATCTATGAACGAAGTGATGCTGATGTCAGAAATAAAGAAGGTCTTGAACAGAAGTCGGGCTGGATTGGTAATTCCCGGGAAACTGTTATAACAATTGTTGAAAATGATATTAAACTTATAGTGGATCTTGAGAATGGTCAGAAGACCGGTTATTTCCTCGATCAGAAATTTAACCGTGATGCAATCAAGAAATTCTGTCATGGTAAAAAGGTTCTTGATACTTTTACTCATACAGGCGCATTTGGTCTTAATGCGTTTAAGGCTGGTGCTAAAGATGTAACAAGTGTTGATATCAGTGAAGATGCTGTTGAAACTGTAAACAAAAATATTGCACTTAATAACGCTGGCTCTGTTATGAAAGCTGTCTGTGCTGATGTTTTTGATTTGTTAAAACAGTATGAAGAATCACAGGAAAAATTCGATGTCATTATTCTTGATCCTCCTGCGTTTACAAAAAGTGCAAAGATGATTACTAAAGCTTATGGCGGTTATAAAGAAATAAATCTTCGTGCTATGCGTCTTTTAAATAAAGGTGGAATTCTTGTGACCTGTTCATGTTCTCACTTTTTTGATCCAAATACTTTTTATGATATGATCATGCATGCTGCAATGGACAGCCACAAAAAAGTTCAGATCCTTGAAAAGCGATATGCTGGTCCTGACCATCCGGTTTTGTGCGGTTATCCAAAATCTGAATATCTCAAATGCGTTATTGCCCGTGTTTTTTAATCTGTTTTTTTAGTAAGGATTGTTATGGAAAATCTTGTTTGCAAAGAATATAACAGTATCGTTTTACTTGGACCAACTGCTGTCGGTAAAACAAGCCTTGCCGTTATGATAGCTGACCGTCTTGGACTTGAAATTATCAGTGCAGATTCCCGTCAGGTTTATAAAGGACTTGATCTTGGTAGTGGTAAGGATATTGAAGAATACACTTATAATGGCAGACAGATTCCATATCATCTGATTGATGTTACTGATTTAAGTGTGGAATATAATCTTTTCCATTACCTTGATGATTTTTATAAAGTCTTTAAAAATCTTCAGGACCAGAATAAAATTCCTTTTGTGGCAGGTGGAACTGGAATGTATCTTGACGGATTTATCCGTAATTACGATATGGTTGAAGTTCCTGAAAATGCAGAACTCAGGGCTTCGATGGAAAGTAAATCTCTTGAAGAACTTGACTCCTGGTTATTGCAGCTGAAACCTGATCTTCACAATAAAAGCGATCTTTGCGAAAGGGATAGAGTTGTCCGGGCAATTGAAATTGCTTTATTTATGCAAAGTGAAGAAGGTCTTGCTAAAAAGAAGGAACTTGAAAAAAGACCATTAGCAAAACCTCTTGTTCTTGGAACTACAATTGACAGATCGATTCTTCGTAATAATATTAAGATTCGTCTTGATGAAAGAATAAATGCCGGAATGATTGAAGAAGTTCAGGGACTTCATGACAGCGGTTTTAGCTGGGACAGACTTGAACGTCTTGGACTTGAATATAGATTTGTTTCTGAATATCTTCAGGGGAAAATTAAATCAAAAGAAGAAATGACAGATCTTTTATATATTGCAATCTGTCAGTTTGCAAAAAGGCAGGAAACCTGGTTCCGTGGAATGGAAAAGAAAGGTGTTAAAATTAACTGGCTTACAAGTGAAAATGATAAGAATAAAAAGTTTGAAGATGCTTTAAAAAAAATAAAAGCCGCTTTTTAACAAAACGGCTTCTTTGAGAAATAGATATTCAAAAATAATTAAGCATTAACAGCTGCTGTTTCTTCGATTTTTGTAAGATATCCTGTGCGAACACAGCTGTCAAATAAAGAATGGCTGATGAAGTCAGTTTTAATTTCTGAATAACCATCACGGTCACGAACGATTTTTACAACATATCCATCGTCGATTTCATTCATGATTGTCATGTAGTCTGTTGATTTTCCAATGCTTTTTAATGTATAAGTTCCCATTTTTCTTCCCCTTGTTTTAAAAATCAAATAATGTTACTTGATACAGGTATTAAGCTTACATTATTATTTTCGGTATATGGAAAAAAAGGTTTAGAGTTTTTATGAATTTTTTTTGTGATGCACATCTTCATCTTGTTCAATGTGATTTAACTGAAAAGCCAAAAAATATTTTTTGTACCTGTGCACATGATAAACAGGAATTTTATGATCAGAAAAAATTACTCAGTGATTTCCCTCAGGCGGTTTGTGCTTTTGGAATTCATCCACAGATGCCTTTGATTCAGAATATTGAATTTCTTGAACAGCTTCTGGCAGAAAATCAGATTGATGCCATTGGCGAAGCTGGTTTTGATTTTTATACTCCTCAGTTCATTGCTCATAAAGAAGAACAGATAAAGGTTTTTGAATCTCAACTTGATTTTGCAATAAAATATAATAAGCCGCTTGTAATTCATTGCAGGAAGGCAATTGATAAATTATTTGAATATCACAAAAAACTTGCAGGTCTTCAGACTGTTTTGTTTCACAATTTTTGCGGTAACAGCATTCAGGCGTTAAGTTTTTTGAATCATGGTATAAATGGTTATTTTTCTTTTGGTAAGCAGATAATGAATAATAATAAAAAAACAATTGATTGTGTTAAAAATCTTCCTTTAGAAAATCTTCTGTTTGAAACTGATGCACCGTATTGTAAATTAAAATCAGAAACACAGACATTTCCTTTTGAAATTGAAAAAGTTTATAAAGCGGGTTTTGAATTAAGAGATGAAAAAACGCAGATAAGTTTTGAAGAATTTTGTAACAGGATAAAAAAGAATTTTAATTCATGTTATAGAATTCAATAACTGCAGGTTTTGTTTTTTCATAGGCATCTGCAAAGTCTTTTGCCTGTTGCTGCGGAAACTGTGTTAAAGGACCATTTTTTTTTCTGAATAAATCTTCCAGCTCCTGTCCTTTTTGTGCAAGGAATTTTGCTGCAATCTGTCTTGCAGAACCTTTGACTCTGTGAACATAGGATGCACATTCATCCAGTTTATTTTTATTGTATAAATCCTGCAGGTATTCGATGTCAAAAGAATTATCTGTTAAAAAACCGTTAAGCAAAATTTTATATAATTCCATGTCATTATCAACAAGATCCAGTCCTGTCTGTGCATCAAGTAACAATTCACTCATATATATAATATAGAATATTTTTGTGAATTCTGCTATATTTAAATTTATGAATAGAATTAAGAATATTTTGATTATAAATCTTATTTTTGCAGTTTTGTTTTCCGTAATGAATATAAACTTTTCAATTGATGTAAGCGTTTTTGCTTTTGTAATTGGAATTGTATTTACAGGAATCTTCGGTTATTTCAGTTTTAAATTTATTATTAAAGAAACTGTTTATGGAAAAATTGCAATCGTCAAAAAATTCCTTCAGTATGAACCTTACGTAATGCTTCTTGCATTTATCTGCAGAAGAGCAGGCAAGGAAGGTACTGTTTATGTTTTTGATTTAATCAGTGTAATTTTCTGGCTCGGAGTTTTTGCAACAAGCTGTCTTCTGCAGTTTTATATGAGCCCAAAAAAGTTCAAGAAACTTACAGGCAAAGAACTTCAGGAAAAAAAGAACAGTTATTCTGCTTCAATTTTAAGAACAAAAAAACAGAAAGAAAACAGCAGAACTTTTGGTCAGTGGCTTGGTTTTGAACTTCTTGATTGGGTTGATGCTCTTGTTCAGGCTGTGTTTATGGTTCTTATTTTTCAGATTTTCCTTTTCCAGTTCTATAAGATTCCAACAGAATCAATGGTTCCGGAATTTATGGTGAATGACCGCGTTGCTGTAACAAAACTGGTTGCAGGTCCAAAGTTCCCGTTGAGTGATGTGGGACTTCCTTGTTTTAAGAATTATAACCGCGGAGATATTGTTGTTTTCCGTAATCCACATTATACAATTGACCGTAATTCAGAAGTTAAAACTGTAATTTCTCAGCTTTTGTATATGCTTACTTTTACTACCGTTAATACCAATAAAGATGAAAACGGCAGATTAAAAGCGGATCCTCTTGTAAAAAGAATTACTGCAGTCGGCGGTGAACAGATTTTTATGCAGGACGGAAAACTTTACAGCCGTACAAAAGACAGTAATGAATTTAAAGAAGTTGCTGATGATTCAAAATGGGCTGCTTATAACCTGAATAAAGAAAGCCCTGCATTGAAAAAATATATTCAGGAATATCCTGTTGAGCAGCCTATTTTTGATGCACTTGAACTGACTGAAGAAACACGACGCAGTCTTAATCTTGCTGATATTAAAGATGAATGTATTTCGATCAGTAATCAGCTTTATAATCTTACAAACGGTTCTCATGGATATGACAGTGAAGAAATCAGGAAAATGTATGCGCCTTCTGATTTGTGGGAAATAATGCTGTATAGAGATAACTTCATGTTTACTCAGGCGCTTTTGTCAAATCCAAAAGGTTCAAGGTGGTTTGAATTGTTTATGACTGACTGGATTTCTAATTCAAAAGTTGATTTTAATTCAAACGGCCTTAAAGATTCTAATCTTTATGAAGAAGCCTGTTTTAAATTGAACCTGATGTTTAAGGCTGCTTTTGGTAATGCAGTTTTAAGAAATGCAAAACTGATTTACAGCGGTGCAAAAGCAGTTCAGATTGATCAGGATGAAGAACTTGCAGGTTATATTGAACAGCTTCGAAACCTTCATAATTATATCTGCTTTATGGACAGACGAAATATGCCGGTATTCCCGCCAAATAAAGAAGATGGAAGTGCGGATTATATTCCTGAAGACTGCTTTTTCATGATGGGTGATAACCGCTTTAATTCCTTTGATATGAGACATTGCGACAATGAGTATATGCGTAAGATAACCGAGCTTGATGAATATTCAATGACTTATTATTCAAACATGGCTCCGCAGTATGTTCCAAAAAAACTTATTCTTGGTGCTACTGGAATCAGATTCTGGCCATTGTCCAGATCTGGCAGAACAGGAAATTCAGCAAGATAAAATCTTAGTAACAAATATTACAATAAAAAAAGCACATTCGATATAATACCGAATGTGCTTTTTGTTTTTATACAGTCATTATGTCAGAAAGATTATCTTCCGTGGCACTGTTTGTATTTTTTACCTGAACCACAAGGACAAGGATCATTGCGTCCAACTTTTGGCATCACACGAACTACTGTAGCGTTTTCGCTCTGTGTGTGATTTGCCATTGGTCCGCGGGCTGCCTGACGGCGTGCCTGATCTCCGTTAATTCCACTGCGTACACCTGCAAATGCTGATTCAGCTTCTGCGTGTTTTGCATTCATCTGAATCTGTCTCTGTGCAGCAAGACGCTGTGCCTGTGCTTCCGGACTTAACTGCACGCGAACTTTGTAAACACGGCTTACAAGTTCATTGCGGATAGAATCCATCATGTCATAGAAGTGGTTAAAGCCGTCGATCTTGTATTCAGTAAGAGGGTTTTTCTGGCTGTATGTTCTTAAGTGAACTGCTTCGCGCAATTCTTCAAGATGTTGAAGTTGATCAAGCCATTTTTTGTCAATTGACTGAAGATACTGATAACGGATAAACATATTGAGGTTTTCTTTACCTGCAAGTGTTTCTTTTTCTGTAATATCATTCTGAAGGTGTGCAACAATCTGTTCAAGATTCAGCTGGTCAGGAGAGAACTGCACGCCGAATGCATCGCGAAGTTTTGTTACAAGTTCATTCTGTGCATTAGGATTGCGGCGGTCTGACTGGTATTCTTCGAGGTAATCTTCTACAAGAGTTTTTGCATTGTTGAAAACGCGGGTAGAAAGATTGTTGTCTGTAAGAATTTCATCTCGCTGCTGATAAATAACAGAACGCTGTTCGTTAAGTACATCATCAAAATCAAGAAGGTGTTTACGGATTTCAAAGTTGCGTGTTTCAACTTTTTTCTGTGATTTTTCGATTGTCTTATTGAGCATTGAATGTTCAATAGGTTCACCGTCTGTCATACCCATGTGAGCAAGAATGTTCTTTGTACGTTCACCACCGAAAAGACGCATGAGGTCATCATCCATTGAGATGTAGAATTTACTGCGTCCAGGATCACCCTGACGGCCTGAACGACCGCGCAGCTGGTTGTCAATACGGCGTGATTCATGGCGTTCTGAACCGATAACGAAAAGTCCGCCAAGTTCTTTTACTTCTTTATTGTCTGCAAGCCATTTTTCTTTTTCGATTGCAAGTGCTGCTTCGTACTGTTCTGGTGTTGCATTTGTTCCGGCACGTTTGCGTGCACGCATTTCCGGTGAACCACCAAGCTTGATATCTGTACCACGACCGGCCATGTTTGTTGCAATTGTTACAGAACCTTTTGCACCGGCTTCTGCAATGATCATGGCTTCGCGGGCATGGTTTTTAGCATTCAAAACTTCGTGGCGGATACCTTTACGGGTAAGAAGTGCAGAAAGATGTTCTGATTTTTCTACAGAAATTGTACCTACCAGAACAGGCTGTCCTTTATCATGGGCTGCTTTAACTTCTTTACAGATTGCTTCCCATTTATATTCTTCGTTAAGATAAATTTCGTCGTTTTCATCGATACGGGCAACTGGTCTGTTTGTAGGAATTGCAACAACATCGAGTTTGTAAATCTTTGAAAATTCAACTGCTTCTGTAGCGGCTGTACCGGTCATACCAGAAAGCTTTTTGTACATACGGAAGAAGTTCTGGTAAGTAATTGTTGCAAGAGTGCGGTTGCGCTGAGCAATGCGCAGATGTTCTTTAGCTTCGATTGCCTGGTGAAGTCCATCACCATAACGGCGGCCTTCAAGAACACGACCTGTAAATTCATCGATGATTTCAACCTGTCCGTCACGAACAAGGTAGTCAACATCCTGCTTGTAAAGAACATGTGCGCGTAATGCCTGAGTAAAGTAGTGAACAAATTCAAAGTTCTGTTCATCGTAAACAGAAGTTCCTGCAGGAATAAGGTTGTGTTGATGAAGAATTGCATCGATTTTTTCCATACCTTTTGCAGAGAAAGAAATACGTTTTGCTTTTTCATCAATCTGGTAATCACCTTTGAGAGCCTTGCGGGCTTCTGCTTCCATCATTGATTCATCGTAGTAAGTATCAGTTTTAGGATCTTTTTCCATTTCTTCAAACTGACCTACGTATTTATCAACTTCGTGGAATTTATATGTGTCGTCTTCGCCCTGACCTGAAATAATGAGTGGAGTACGGGCTTCGTCGATGAGGATTGAGTCGATTTCGTCTACAACACAGAAGTTGAATCCGCGCTGAACTTTTCTTTCCATTTCCATCTGCATGTTGTCACGCAGGTAGTCAAATCCGAATTCACTGTTGGTACCGTAAGTAATGTCACAGTTATATGCGACACGGCGCTGGTCATTATCCATGCTGTTAAGGATTGCACCAACTGTCTGACCAAGGTAACCGAATACAGGTTTCATCCAGGCAGCATCGCGTTCTGCAAGGTAGTCGTTGACTGTTACAACATGAACACCTTTACCTGAAAGTGAGTTAAGGTAAACCGCAGCAACACACATGAGGGTTTTACCTTCACCGGTTTTCATTTCTGTAATGCGTCCTGAGTGAAGAACTAAAGAACCCATGAGCTGTACGTCATAAGCACGTTCGCCAAGAACACGGCGTGCAGCTTCTCTTGCAAGAGCAAATGCGTCGACAAGAATATCATCAAGGGTAGCACCATTAGCAAGCTGGTCTTTGAATATTTGTGTCTGTTTAGGGAAGTCTTCAGCTGGTAAAGACTGTGCCCAGGATTCTCTTTCGTTGATTTTTGCCACAACAGGCAGTAATTTTTTTACATCACGGTCATTTTGTGAACCGAAAAGGGCTGTCAAAATTTTATCTACTATCATAATATTTCTATAATAATGAATTTCTAAGCAATTGACAAGTTTTTGTGTAACTTTTATCTTATAAAGGTATGAAATTTAACGTTAGAACAATACTTTTTCTCGCACTTTCAGCAGTATTTATAAACACAGGCTGTAAAAAAGCCGGAATCGTTCAGACAATTAAAAAGGAAGAACTTTTTTCACTTAAATATGGTAATTTCGAAAATGAACTCAATCTGTTCAATTTGAATCAGACTGGTTCCATTGATACTTCAATTGCCATGAAAAACGGTCTTTTCTATATCAGCAACGGCCAGTCAAAAAAGATTCTTAAGATGAATTCTTATGGAGACCTTTTGACTCTTTATTTTAACCGTGATGAAAATCCAAAACCTTTGTTCAATAATGCACAGATTAACCAGACAGGAAACTCAGGAACACAGGAAATCAGTACAAAAAAAATCATTGATTATCCTTTTAATTCGCCATCTGATATTTGTGTAGACTCAAAACAGAAAATTTATTCAGTTGAAGTTCTCCCTCCGGAAAGACAGGAAAATGATAAAGGCAGAATCCTTAAATATGTTGTCCTTCGTTTTGACGGTGAAAAATTTATTGACTATATCGGTCAGCAGGGACCGGCAGGTACTCCGTTCCCGTTAATCAAAAGTATTTACACAACTGACAGAGATGAACTTGTTGTTGTCTGCGTTGTTCCTGAAGGAATTGAAGTTTACTGGTTTTCTGAAAATGGAAGCCTTCTTCATAACGTTCTCATAAAATCAGATGATGCTCCAAATCCTATTGAAACTAAAATTGAAAATTCAATTTATCTTAAAGTTGAAAATGTAATTCCTGACAGCCATGTAAACAAGCTTCTTGTAAAGATTGATTATTATGGAATTAAGATTGACGAAACAAGTAAGGTTCAGGCTGGAATAGAATATAAGACTACATATGTTTATCCACTTGATGTAAAAACAGGAAAGTACGGTAAGCCTGTCGAAGTTCCACCATATGAACAGACAGTTGAACAGGGATTTTCAAAAAAGGTTTATAAAAGTCCTTATGACATTCTTGGAATTTCCGGAAGCTGGCTTTTCTTTATGGTGCCTGTAGAAAACGGTTACATGGTTGAACTTGTTAATCATGATAATTCCCGCGTTATCAAACGCTTTCTTGGTATAGATAATACAAATCTTTTGTATCAGAATTTCAATCTTTCGAATAATGGTATTATCAGCGCACTTCTTGCAGAAAAGGATAAATGCCAGATTGTATGGTGGAGAACCGATACACTTCTTGATGCTCTGCACAACTAGGAATTTAAGTAAATGGCATTTGGTGATGATTTAAAAGAAACTTATGATCCCAAAACAGAAGGTTCTGAATCGGATAATCCTCAGTTCCATTATTATTACAATCATAAGGAACGAATTTCTAATGCACCAAAAATTGTTCAGGATTATTATAACGGAACGGGACTCAAGGTAACCAAAGGATTATTTAAAGTTCTTGTCAGCACAAAGCAGAACAGAATTATTTTTTTAATGATGGTTTTCTGTCTTGCCATTGTTTTGATTCTCAGTACTTTTCATGGCCGCGGAAATATCGGCGTGCTTGAAGGGTACGAAGCTGAACTTAGTTCTTTTGTTTACGATCAGAAATTATACACAAGCGTTAAAGTTCATCCTGTTAAAAGGACAAGAAATTCAATTGAGTCTATTAAAAAGAAAGAATTGAAAAATGTTCCGGAAAATAAGATCAATCAGAAGCTTGAAGAATTAAAATCTTCCATGGGGAAAAATGTCAGCGTAACTTTTGAAGGCGTTTATGATGCTGATGTTACACAGAAAATTCCGGGTGAAGTGAATGGTGTTGTTTTTGATACTACTGAATTTTTCAGGACAAATTCAACTGAGTGTGATATAATCAAAGTCAGGGCACTGGTAAAAATCGGAAAAGAAGAAATGGTTCTGGTTTCTATAGTCGCTAATAAAGAATAGTTTTTTTTCCAGGAGTTCGTAGTATGGCTCAAATGTATGTTCTTTCGATTCTGATGAATTTAATGGTTGGTATGATTCTTGTTACACCAGCTTCAGATAAACAGAAATTCTTTACTAATGAAGTTACAAGATTGATTTGTGGTGCTGTGTGTTTTTTGACAGCATTGATTAAACTGTTCTTTACTTACGGTTCTAAAGGGGCAGGAATTCCTGTTCTTGGAGATCTTATTCCGGCTGTTGCAGGTATTGCAGGCGGCGCTTCGGTTTTAATTGAGTATTATCTTGAAAATCATTCTGCAGGTTCAGTTCCTGAAATCGTAGAAACAATTCTCGTTAAAAACAAACTTTATATCGGTATTTTGTGTCTGGGCGCTGCAGTCCTTCACTTTATT
Source organism: Treponema sp. (assembly GCA_024402475.1). GTDB lineage: Bacteria > Spirochaetota > Spirochaetia > Treponematales > Treponemataceae > Treponema_D. The sequence continues at coordinate 12,694 of JAKSTQ010000013.1, forward strand.
ATGCCTGGAGTAATCATTTTTTAATTATGTCAGATCTAAAAAAATCAGTTGCATGTATTTGTACAAAAGATAAAAAAATCTTAATTGCTCACAGAAATCCCACAGGTCAGATGGGTAACCGCTGGGAATTCCCTGGTGGAAAAGTTGAAGGCGATGATACTGAAGTTACTGCAATTGTCCGTGAAATGCATGAAGAATTCAATGTTAAGGCAACTGCTTTAGAAAAAATAACAGAAGGTTCATTTGAGCATAACGGAAAAGTTTCAATGCTTGAAGTTTATCATGTTGAACTTGAACATGACGGTATTCAAAAACCATACGACCTTACAGAACATACGGAATATAAATGGATCAGCATTTATGATATTCCAAAAGATAATTTTGTAGATTCGGATCTGAGCGTTTATGACAAAGTTGTAGAATTCCTTGAAAAGGAAAACCTTGTATGAAAAAATTCTTTTTAATCCTGTCTGCAGTTTTGTGTCTTGCATCTTGCAGTAAAAAAAATAATGAAATCTCTTTTGATGACAGTGATCCTTTAAGTCTTGTACCAAGTGTATCATGGGCTTTAATCATTGAACCTTATGCTTCATACCGTAAAGAACCGGACTGGTCAAGCCAGGTAGTTGATTATTGCCGCATGGGCGAAGTCGTAATGATTGAATCTACATCAATTCAGGATTCTGCAATTAAAGCAGGGCAGAAAGAATACTGGTATAAATTTGAAAAAGGCTGGTTATGTGAAACCAGCCTTGTAAAGTATGCCAATAAACTTAAAGCAAAAAAAGCTGCAAGTGACCTTTTGAAATAATCAGGTCACTTACAGTTTAACTTTTATGTTCTTGAAGAAAGAATAAGTTCAGCTGCTTTTTCTACATCCATTCCTGAATGCATCTGTCTTGTCTTAAGATTTTTAAGTGTAAAGGTATTTGAAGCAATCTCATCTTTGTTCATAAGAATTCCCCATACCATGCCTTTTGCTTCTGTAACATTGTACTGCTGGTTCATCTTTTTTGCTTCTGGGAAAACTTCTACATTTACGCCTTTTGCACGAAGTCCTGCTGCAACTTTCTGGTAAGCAACAATATCAGCATTGTCACTGTTGAAAATTTCTGCATCAAGATAAGAACCTTTAGTTGAATTGAGACCAAGCTGTTCAAGACCTGCAATAAGACGGTCAAGTCCGATTGATGCACCAACTCCAGGAACTTTTTCTTTCATGTAAAGACCTGCAAGGTTGTCATAGCGGCCGCCGGAACAAACTGAACCGATTGAAGGAAGCTCGTTAAGGAATGTTTCGTAAACAACGCCTGTGTAGTAATCAAGTCCGCGGGTAATTGAAGGATCTAAGACATAAGTTGATTCAATACCTGAAGCCTGCATCATTGCATAGATGTCTTTCATGCGCTGTGTATCTTCTGCAGGACCGCCTGCCATTTCTTCAAGCTTTGAAAGAATTGAAAGGAAGTCACCTTTTGCGCTGATGTATTCCATGATCTTATTTGTTTTATCCTGGTCACCTGTGTATTCAACAAGTTCGTTAATAACTTCTTCAGGTCCAACTTTAGCAAGTTTATCAACGCTTCTTAAAATGTCTTCTGATTTATCAAGACATCCAAGGTGTTCAAGGAAGCGGTTAAAAATTCCACGGTGATTTACATGGATTGTAATGTTATTAACTCCGATTGTGTTAAGAGCAGCCTTCATTACGTTAAGAATTTCAAAGTCGCATACTGCACTGTCTGAACCGACTGTATCTATGTCACACTGAACAAATTCACGGTAACGGCCTGCCTGTGGTTTTTCCCCGCGCCATACTTTTGCAATGTGGTAGCGCTTGAACGGCATATAAAGTTCAGAAAAATGTTCTGCTGTAAAACGTGCGAAAGGAACTGTAAGGTCAAAACGCATTGCAACATCGCGGTGACCGTTGTCTTCAAATCTGAAAACCTGTTTTTCTGTTTCTCCGTTTGATTTTCTAAGGAGGATTTCTGTGTATTCAAGAACAGGTGTGTCGATTGGTACAAATCCAAATGATCTGTAAACTTCTGTGATTTTTTCCTGAAGTGTATCACGCTGAATCTGCGCAACAGGAAGGAAGTCACGGAACCCTTTAAGAACTTTAGGCTGAATTAAATTACTCATAAAATAAATATAATTGAAAATATTGAATGTTTCAATTAGTTATGAACTTTAATAAAGTCTTGTATCCAGCCTGTGTTGTCTTTTTAAGATAAAAAGTCTTCCATGCTGACGCCGCTTCCGTTTTGTACGTCTTTGCGGATTGTCTTACCGATGACAAGATCAAGAAACTCTGGAGAAATTCCAGGTGTAAGAATTTTTTCTGTACGGAGAACTCCAATGTCTGATTCTTTTATGACATGGCCCTGTGAAAAATCATTCATATAATGAAGGCTTCTGTTTGTTCTTCCGTAATTTGTTTTTTCTGCAGGTGCAAGTTCTTTGATTCCTGTTCCTAATACTTTCTGAACTTTTTCGCTGCCATACTGTTCTTCGATCTGTTCAAGAATTCTTTTTTTGCCAAGATCTTTTGAGTAATGTGTCATGCTTGCTTTTGCATTATGAACAACATGTACCATAAGGGCAAACTGTTCACCTTCAAGTGCAACCGGATCATCAAGCCCATCAGTTTTGCGGCTGATTGTAATGTGTTTTTCAATCATTGTTCCGCCGCATGCAATACTTAATGCAGGAACCAGAACAGGATCAAGGGAATGGTCGCTTACTCCGCAGGGAACGCCCGTTATGGCACTAAGGTTTTCAATAAGGCGCAGGTTGTATTCTTCTTCTGGAGCGGGATAACTTGTGATGCAGTGGAGAAGTGTAACATTTTCCTTGCCTGTAATTTCAAGAGCTTTTTCGATATCAGTTAAGGTTGAAACTCCGCTTGATAAAATTACCGGAACCGGCTGTTCGCCTTTTGATTTTTGTTCACTGCGATATTGAGCCAGAGCTTTAAGAAGCGGGTAGTGATTAAGCTCAGGAGAAGCAATTTTTACTGCATCAGGATTAATGGCCAGAAGTTCTTTAAGGCTTTTGAGTCCAAATGGTGAACAGATGAATTTGCAGTTTTTTGAATGTGTGTATTCGAGACATTTTTTGTAAAAATCAGAATTGCATTCAAGTTCACGGAATCGGTCGTAAAGGCGGATATTCCCTGTAGGAAGTTTTACAAAACCTGTGTCCGGGTGAAGGATTTCGTCAGCATAAACCCACTGGAATTTTACGGCATCTGCACCTGCATTTACGGCAGTATCAATAAGTTCACATGCTTTTTCAAATGATCCCTGGTGGGAAGTTCCTATTTCTGCAATAATCATGGCCAATATTATACTGTGTTTTGCTGAAATTGAATAGCAATAATGTAATCCGATGCTTTTCAAAAATACTAAAGTTATTTCGTAAAATTGTAGTAAATTTGTAGTTTACAATAAAATATTTACGATATATAATGTAAAAACATAGTATTATTTCCTGGAGATTAGAAGAATAGAATGGCTCAAGGCAAAAAATTAATGCTTGATTTACCGCTTAAGTTGATTTTGACTGAAGATGGTGCTTCAAATTTCATTAGTCATAAAAAAAATCTTAAACGCATCAAACTTGCTGACAACATCGAAGAATACGGTGTTTCAATGGAAAAATTTTCACCACAGTCTGTACAGAATATGGTTATGGTGGATTATGTTTCTAAAATCGAAATTTCCATGTCAGAATTTGTTTCTAAACGCCAGGAAGTAATGGATCTTTCAAAACTCATTGTTTATTCTGTTCTTTATAAGCAGTTTGACCGTGAACTTTTTCAGGCATTTATCGGTTGTGACTGTGTTCGTAAACATAACCGCCAGAATCCTTCACAGCTTATTGATGAAAAAACTAATATTTCTGAAATAAAACTTCGTTCAATTCTTGCTACTAAAAACGGTCTTATTGATCAGACCCGTAAAACAATCCTTGCTCCGATCTGGAAAGGAATTATGAGCAACAAGGATTATTCAACAGAAGAAAAAAACGTATACCTTTTGACAACAGAAAAATTCATGAACCGATTGAGTCTGTTGAACTGGTACATTATTACTAAATTCAGTAAGGACGATGGTTTTTCTGAACTGCTTTCTGCTATCAGAAATCTTCTTACTAAATACATGGATAAATCAAAAGTTGCTGAATACATTTCTGTAATGGTTATGGAACTGGCTTTGAACAATGAAAATGCCAATATCCGTAAAGAAGCACAGACAATGTACAGTGACTATGATGATATCAATACATTGATTCTTGACCCTGATGTTCGCCGCAAAATTGTCCGTGAACTTGAACAGAAACATGAACAGGTATTCTTAAGCTGGAAAATCGGTGGAGGTTCAACTTCTGTCGGTAAGCAGGGACGCCTTCATATCACTTTGTACAATAAAGATGATGAGTTCCAGGAAGTTAAAGAAAACTTTGAATCAAAGGCAGCTGCCGATACCAATAAACGTTCCCTTGTAGACTTTTATCAGTCAATGCCTGATGGTCAGGAAGGAACAGATCTTGGTATGTATTATCTTTCTTATCTTGATGATGCATGTAAAAAGGTCAACGTAAAATTTGAATCTCTTGTAAATCAGTTTACGGCTTCCGGACTTACAGTCATCAACTTGATTTTCAACTTTTAAGTTATGGATAAACCTCCAGCCAATTTTAATATTATGCTTTCTCGTTTTCTAAAGGCTATGGCTTTTGCTGTTGCAGGATTAATGTGTTCCTGCCAGATGGTGACTCCAGAAATTGCTTACTGCGATTCAAAAGTTGTTTATGATTTTTCTGACAGCAAAACTTTACCAAAACAAAAGCTTTCGTTTTTTATTCAGTTGAAAAGTGAAGTTCGTCGTGTTGCAGCGATTAAACTTATTCATAATCAGTCAGGATTTACCTGGGTAATTGATAATCCTATTATTATTAAAAAAGGAAATAATGCATGGGCAGGTTATACTGATTTTATGCCTGTTCCAGAAAACGGCAGGTCATTGCCTTCGGGAAAATATTCTGTTGTCTGTGTTCACGCAGATGGAGAAGAAGCAGTCGTTGATTATGAATTATATTATGATGAAAAATATGTTCTTTTTAAACTTGAAGATTTAGTAAAAGAAATTGAAGAGCAGAAGAATTTTAAGAAGACAATCGGCGTATATGAAAACAGCGGTGCCTTGATTTATTATGGCGATATCAAGGATAACTGGACAACTGGAGATTTAACACAGATCAGCGATTTTGATTATCTGTGGAATATGTATAAGGACAGTGCCTTTGTCCGTATTTTTTATACTAAAGATAAGATAACATGCATAATGCCTGCAATATATAAAGTAACTCAAGAACAGCAGTTAGATAAGGAAGAAAATAAAAGCAATGAGTGATGAATTAAAAGAAAAAGAAACATCAGATTCAAATCAGGAAGTTTCCGGTGCAAAAGGTTTTTACCGTACTGTAAAAACTTATGTTTTGCGTGCAGGAAGAATGACTGCAGCACAACAGAGAGATTATGCTGAATTATCTCAGCGCTGGTGCATTCCTTATGAAGACAAGCAGTTGAATCTTGTAGATGTTTTTGGAAATGCAAATCCTGTAATTATTGAAATTGGTTTTGGAATGGGAGCTGCAACAATTGAAATTGCAGAAAAAAATCCTGATATAAATTATCTTGGCATAGAAGTTCATACACCAGGTGTTGGACGCGTGCTTGGGGAAATTAAAAACAGGGGACTTAAAAATCTTTTTGTTATTGAACATGATGCGCTTGATGTACTTGAAAACATGATCGGCGATAACTGCATCAGCGGTTTCCATGTGTTCTTTCCCGATCCATGGCCTAAGAAAAAACATCATAAACGCAGAATGATGCAGCGTCCAAGAACTGATTTGTTTACCAGAAAATTAGCCGGCGGCGGATATATTTATTTTGTAACAGACTGGGAACCATACGCCGAATTTGCACTTGAAGAATTGTCACTGACTGAGGGTCTTGAAAATAAATACGAAGGTTACGCACAGCCTCAGCCGTGGAGACCACAGACTAAGTTCGAAAGAAAAGGTCTTAATGCAGACAGAAAAATCAATGAGATTTTCTTTGTAAAAAAATAAGTCCTGTTTATTGTTTGGGGAGGAACAGATGGATCTTTTTGATTTGGAAGCAGAAACAAAAACAAATAATAATCTTAAAAGAATCAGAGAACTTGAAAAACTTATCGTAAAATATCAGAAATCATATTATAACGGCGAAGCTGAAATCGAAGATTCTGAATTTGATAAACTCTGGGATGAATTAAAAGATTTAGATCCATCAAACAAGATACTTCAAAAAATTGGTGCCGACAGCGGTAATTTTGAAAAAGCAGGTCATATCATGCCTATGGGAAGTCAGGAAAAAGCCGCTGACCCTGAAAGTTTTCTTGCATGGGCATTAAAACATGTTTATCCGGAATATTTAGTTGAATACAAACTTGACGGTGCATCTCTTGAATTGCAATACCAGAACGGATTACTTGTTAAGGCAGTAACTCGTGGTGATGGTACTATAGGTGATGACATTACTTCCAATGCAAAAAAAATGAGCGGAGTCAGCGTAAAACTTCTTAATGATGGAACTCCAGTAAATTTTACAGGCGGAATCCGTGGCGAAGTTATTATGACCCATGATGTTCATAAAAGATTGTATTCTGATAAAGCAAACTGCCGTAATGCAGCCAATGGTCTTATGAAAAAGAAAGAAGGAACCGGTTGCGAAAATCTTTGTCTTATAGTTTATGATGCATTAAGTACAGACGGTCAGAGCTTTTTTAATGATGAAGAAGAAAAAATTAACTGGCTTAAACAGCTGGGATTTAATACAAGTCCATTAAAAATATGTAAAACTCCGCAGGATGTAATTGACTATCGTGCTGAAGTTATGGAAAAACGAAATGCACTTGATTACGATATTGACGGACTTGTAATTAAAGAAAGAAAAATTAATCTTGAAGACGCAAGCCGTGCCCGTCCTGATCATCAGATAGCTTTTAAATTCAGTCTTGAAGAAGCTGTTTCTGTTTTGCGAGAGGTTGAATGGAGCCAGTCAGGAAGCACTTATACACCGGTTGGAATTTTTGATCCTGTTCAGCTTGCAGGAACAACAGTAAAAAGAGCAAGTCTTGCAAATCCTGATACATTGCGCGCACTTGATATAAAAATTGGCAGTCATATAGTTGTTGTTAAACGCGGAGAAATCATACCTAAAATTATTCAGGTTGTTAAAGGTGAAGGAGATTCATTTTCTGAAATTCAATTTCCTGATACCTGCGAAGTATGCGGTACAAAACTTGTTGACAGCGGTTCAAGACTTTATTGTCCTGAAAAAAATTGCCGTAAACGAATCATTCACAGGATATACAAATGGATTGAATGTGTTGATATCAGAGACATGGGAGAAGCTCTTGTCCAGGCATTGTTCAATGATAAGAAAATCAACAGCATTAAAGACATTTATCTTTTAACTGAAAACGATCTTGTTCCATATTTCTTGAATAATGAAAGTCAGGAAAAAGTTTCTGCTGGAGAAAAGGTAAGTCTTGGTGCAAGAAAAGTATATAATTCTATTCAATCACATAAAGAAGTAAGCCTTACAGCTTTTATTGCAGGATTTGATATCGAAGGAATGGGTGAAACAATGATTGAAAAACTTGTTGATGCAGGTTTTACAAGCGTTGATAAACTTTTAGAAGCTACAGTTCAGGACTTTGAAAAAGTTTATATGTTTGCACAGATAACTGCCCAGACATTATTCGAAGGCTTGCAGGAAAATAAAGAAGAAATTCTTTCGTTGATAAATGACGGACTTGTTACTGTAAAAGAAATCTCTGAAGGAAAACTTACAGGAATGTCTTTTTGTTTTACAGGTGAATTGAAACAGATGAAGCGTCAGGATGCAGAAAAGCTTGTAAAAGAAAATGGCGGAAGCTGTAAATCAAGCGTTACCAAAGATCTTTCTTATCTTGTAACAAATGATACTGAATCCGGTTCTTCTAAAAATGTAAAGGCTGCAAAACTTGGCATTCGGGTAATCACAGAAGAGCAGTTCTACAGCCTTTTGAAATAAACGTTTAATACTGTTTATTTTGAAAGTGTTTTGAATGTGTAGTTTCTTGTAAAGAAATCAGGGTCAAGTGGAAGTGTGTTAAGACGTGCTTCCCAGTGACAGTGAGGTCCTGTTGCAAAACCTGTAGCTCCAGACAATGCAATTACATCGCCCTGTTTAACAATGTCACCTTCATTAACTTTAAGTTCACTGTTGTGATAGTACATTGTGTAAAGACCAGGTAAGTGTTCAATTACAACTGTAAAACCTGTAAGGATACGGTTTTCTGCAATATGAACTTTTCCGCCTGCTACAGCATAAACTTCTGTTCCTGTTGGAACACCAAAATCTTTTCCAGTATGAAGTCCTGTAGTTTTCTTTCCGCTTGGGTATACATAAACACGGCGCTGTCCGTAAGGTGAAGTAATTCTTGTTGATTTTACCGGCTGAATGAATCCTTCAAGGTCATATACACCATTAGGATCAATAGAACAGATTACTTCGTTAAGGCGTTTTGACTGTTCAACTTTTTTTGGATTTGTTGTTGTTGAAACATTTGTCATCTGTTCATTCATTTCGATTGTATAATGATCAAATTCTCTTTTAGTAATTTTAACAGGAAGTTCAAATGATTTTTCTCCTGAATCATCAAGGGTATATGTAACTACAATTTTTCCGTCCTGAGCAGAAGTCCAGGTTGATACAGGAATCCCGGTAAGAAGTTCAATCATCGAAGCTGTTTTTTTCTTCTGTCCAAGGAAATAGAAATTTGATTTATCAAGACGTTTTTTTTCACCAAAAAGTTCAGCAGTAGCTTTTACCTGTTCTGTCTTGATCTTTTTTTTGCTTGTAACTGTCATGCGCACAAAGAATGCGTCTGAAGGACTTACTTCTTCTTCGTAAATTACTTCGATATTATAATCTTCTCCATCAAAATATGCTTCTTTGGCAAAAGCTGATGTAAGGCCTGTCAGTGCGATAAAAGTAATTCCAATTAATTTTTTTAGTTTCATGTTTTTCCTCTTGGTGTATGTTTAATTTTTATTTGTATCCACAATTATAAGCTGCATGGATTCCATTCCGTTGAATATGTTTCTTTCAATATTATAAACAACGTCAATCTTGTCTCCGATACAGATTTCTTTGTTTAACATTGCTCCGGCTCCCCAGAACATTGCAGGAACTTTGTGCAGCCCATTATCTAATGTAAGTTTTAAATGGGTTTTTTCAGTTTTACCTACAATCTGAGCCTGACTTACTGTAAGGTTTGTTGACATGAACTGGAGTGTTTGATTTGCTTCTCCAATTGGTTCAAAACTGTCACAAAGCTTAAGAATATCAGGTGTAAGATATTCTGGCGGTAACTGTGCATCAATTATAATATCGTCATTATCTGAACAAAGATTTATGGTTTGACTGATCTGTTTTAGTCCGCCAAGGAATGTTTCAAGATTCTGTCTGTAAAGACTAAAGCCTGCTGCAGCGTTATGACCGCCAAAATTAATGAAAATATCGCCTAAACTTGAAAGAATTGCAGTACAGTCAATTCCACTACAGCTTCTCATTGATCCGATAACCGTATCCTGATCAATGTAAGTCAGACAAAGGGAAGGCACTTTATATCTTTGAACCAGTTTGCTTGCGACAAGACCTAAAATTCCTCGGTTAATCCGTTCGTCAATCAGTACGCAGAATTTATTATTATATGATGGAAGAGTATCTCCTGCAGGGACTCCAACAAGTTCCCAGGCTGTGGAAATAAGAGATTTTCTTTGAGTGTTTGTATCAATAATCTGTGCTGCAATTTTATCTCGCTGTGCCGGATCTTCTTCAAGTAAAAGGTTAAGTGCAACCTCAGGGATTCCCATTCGGCCGCAGGAATTGAGGGCCGGGATCACATTCCAGGAAATATCGGTAGAAGTAAGATTTTTGCCAAGAAGATTCATTCTTGCAAGGAGTTCTGTGATTCCTGTGCGGCATTTTCCGCTGTTAATGGAATCAAGTCCGTGTTTTACAAAAATTCTGTTTTCATTCTGTAATGGCATGATATCTGCAATTGCGGCAAGCATTACAAGCTGGATTTCTTCTTCAGTTTTTTTGATGTTGCCTGGATGACTTACTTCAATGATTTTATTTACATAAGTAATGAAGACGTTTTCAAAGGCATCAAGTTCTGTAAAAACACTGTTGTTGTAAAATGCAATTTTTGATTTGTCTTTTAAGGCTTCAAGTGTCATTGAAGAAAATGCCGGGAATATTTTTGAAACTTCAGGGCGGATGTCAAAAGTATTGAATTCAACACCTTGTCCGAAAATTTCCTGCAGCATTGATTGGGTCGCTTTATCGTCCCATACAAAAATCTGCTGTCCTGTAAGATAGTTTACAAGTCGTGTGTCAGAAATTCTTTTTGTGCCTGGAACAATTGTTTCTGTTAAAACTGATTTTTTTACAAGATTATGAAGTTTTGCACATTCAATGATAAATGCTTCACCATCTGGTCTTACTGACAAAAGGCAGACATCCTGTTTATAAATATCAGATTTTGAAAAGCGAAGTGCACTGGCAAGCTTAAATGCAACAGCACAGCCAGAAATCCCGGAAAAAGGATAAGTTGTGTCAGTTCGTTTTGGGTTTACAACGATTGCAGGTTCAGAAAGCTGTCCGTTCTGGTTATGGTGATCAGTTACGATGACATCAATTCCAAGATTTGATGCAAGTTCTATTTCTTTATGGTTTGAAATTCCGCAGTCTACAGTAATAATAAGTGAGCCGTAATTTGCAGCATGCTGATTAACTGCATCTTCTGTTAAACCGTAGGGATCATCGCCGGTTGGAATTTTATATGTCAAATCTTCTGGTTTAATTCCAAAATCGAGAAGGGCCTGATATAAAAGTGTTGTACTTGTTACACCATCAACATCACGGTCGCCAAAAATAAGAATTTTTTCTCCTTCTTCTTTTGCATCGATGATTCTGTCAACGGCATCTTCCATCTGATTCAACAGAAATGGATTGTGGGTATAGCGCATGTCATCTTCAAGATAGAACATGAGATCGCTGCCCGAAGTAATTCCACGGCGCAAAAGAATACTGGCCTTTAAAGGATCAAGTTTGTAAGCCTGGCAAAGTTTTTTTACCTGATCGGATGTAATGTCTTTTTTTATCCAGTTTTTCATAATTATTCCTAAGTTAAAAGCAGGGGAATCAGAGTATTCCGGCTCCTGATTCAAGAGTGTTAAGATGAGAACCGCAGGCGTGTTCTATAAGTGTAAACACAAAACCTTTAAGCTGTTCAAATTCATCTTTTCCCAGAATCAGATTGCGGGAAACTACCGGTTCACAGAAAGTTGTAGCATATAAATAGAAAAGAGATTTAGATGACAAAAAATCAGTAGTAATTCCCGGAATATTCTGCCCATAAACTGTGGCACAATTACTGCAGGAAAAACCATTTTCAGTCTGTGAATATAAGGCCCCACCTTGTTTATATGATACAGTATTTGAGGTTAAGTTTAAAGTGAAAAAATCTTCATCGCAGTGAATGCAGGATTTTGTGTCAGGAAGAATTCCTAGTAGTTCAAGGTAACGCCACAGATATCTTACAAGACCTTTTTTTCCCTGTTCATCTTCTGTAATATCAAGCCCGTCAAGAAATCCATTAGTGATTTTCAGGCATTCTTCAAAGGAACCTGCCGCATTTGTTTTAAGAATAATTTCAGCACAGAAAGTTGCAGCCCAGGACTTAAAAAGGCTTTCGCGAAATGAGGGATGATATTTTTTTACATCAAAATCAGTTATTTTTGAAGAATGTTTTGATTCATCATTATATATGTAAAGTATGCCGTAATTAAACGGACTTACACATGAGCGAAGTTTTGATTTTGGGCCGCCGTAAAGCACTGATTTTTCAATTCCTTTTTGAGGGCTCAACCAGGTAACAAGCCTGTTGTTTTCTCCCTGAGGTTTAACGTTAAGAATCAGTGCTTCTTCGATTAGATTTCTCATTACTTATATAATACTTTTTTTTGATTAAAATTGACATAAAAAAATCAATATATTATAATATTTTTACAAATTTTTGTAATTTGACGGAGTATTAAATGGTATTTCCACTTGAAGAACTTGTAAAATTTAAGGGTAACGCATACGAAATTACTGTTGCAGCAAACCGCCGTGCATATCAGCTTTCTATGGTAAAAGATCCTGAAATTGAAGAAAACGAAGGAAAAGTTGTTTCACTTGCAGCTAAACAGCTTTTTAACAATAAAGTAACTTATCGCATTGAAAGCAACTAATGCGAAAATTCCTGTGGTCGTAGTTTTTGCTCCGACCGCAACAGGTAAGACTGCTCTTGTGTGCCGTTTGTTTGGTCGGAGCAGTCATTCTTTTTTTAAAGGTAAAGGGCAGGTTATCAGCGCAGATTCCATGCAGGTTTATCGTGGAATGAATATCGGAACTGCAAAGCCTGATTCAATTCTCTTAGACGATCTTTACCATCACTTAATCGATTTACGATCTCCCAAAGAACAATTTACAGCAGCAGAATTTGTTTCACTTGCAGATAAAGCCTGCCAGGAAATTTATGTAAAAGGAATGATTCCTGTTATGGCAGGAGGAACCGGTTTTTACATCAGGAATTTTTTGTGCGGTCTTCCTTCAACTCCAGAAAGTGATCCTGCAATCCGTCAGCGCCTTAAGGATGAATGTGAACTTTATGGCGTTGATTACATGTATAAAAAATTATGTGAATGTGATTTTCTAAGCGCACAAAAAATAAATCAAAATGATGCCTATAGAATTCTTCGTGCTTTAGAAGTTTTTGAAATAACCGGAAAGCCAAGAAGTGATTATGATGTTCCGCAGATGCTAAGAGATGAATATGATTTTAAAATCGTAATTCTGCAGCGGGAGCGGGAAGATCTTTATAATAGAATAAACATGCGTGTTGACCAGATGTTCAGTCAAGGGCTTGAACAGGAAGTTAAGGGCTTATTGGAGCAGGGGTATTGCAAAGATGATCCTGGAATGCAGGCAATTGGTTACAGGGAATTTTTTATGGATTTGCCGGATGTTGAAAGTATCAAAGAAAAAATAAAACATGACAGCCGTAAATACGCAAAAAAGCAGTATGTTTTCATGAAAGGAATCCCTCAGGCAAAAATTTATGATATTAGTAAACAGGAAGAATACACTGAAGAACTTTTATCAGATTTAAGAGCTTTTGTTGAACAATATGTCTAGGAAAAATCAGTATTTTTACAAAAAATAATGTACTGGCTAAAAACACTGTTTTAATGTTAATAAAGTATTGTAACAATGATTAAATTCCCGTATAATTATTTAAAAGATATTCAAAAAAACTGAATAAATATACATTTTTGGAGACTACATTGGCAGTAAAGACAGATAAGATTTTTTTAAGACACCTTTCAACAATTGCAAAACACAATGACGTTATTAATCCTTCACTTTATGAAAAGTATGATGTTAAACGCGGACTTCGTTATGCAAACGGAACGGGTGTTCTCGTTGGTCTTACAAAAATCGGTGATGTAGTTGGTTATGAAATTCAGGATGGTAAGAAAATTGCTGTTCCTGGAAAACTTATGTATCGCGGTTATGATGTTGCAGAACTGGTTCACGACTCTGAAAAGCATCATCAGTTTGGATTTGAACAGGCAGCTTACCTTTTGATTTTTGGTTCACTTCCTACAAAAAAACAGCTTGAAGAATTTACAGCACAGCTTGGTTCACTTCGTGTTCTTCCTCCGAACTTTACAGAAGACATGATCATGAAAGCACCTTCAAGTGATATTATGAATAAACTTGCCCGTGGTGTTCTTGCAAGTTATTCTTACGATGAAAATCCAGAAGACAGAAGCGTTGCAAACATTACCCGTCAGTGTATTGAACTTGTAGCAAGATTTTCAACTCTTACAGCATATGCTTATCAGGCAAAGCGCCGTTATTATGACGGTAAGAGTATGTATATTCACAATCCTCATCCTGAACTTTCTACTGCAGAAAACTTTTTGCGCTTGATTCGTGCAGATAAATCTTATTCACCTCTTGAAGCACAGATTCTCGATCTTGCATTGATTCTTCACGCAGAACATGGTGGTGGTAACAACTCAAGTTTTACAGTCCATGTAGTTTCTTCTGCTGATACTGATACATATTCTGCAATTGCAGCCGCAGTTGGTTCCCTTAAAGGAAGCCGTCATGGTGGTGCAAATATTCGTGTTATCGAAATGATGGATGACATTAAGGCTCATGTTAAGAACTGGTCTGATGAAAAACAGATTCGTGCTTATCTTACAAAAATTGCCAAAAAAGAAGCTTACGATAAGACAGGTCTCATTTATGGAATGGGACATGCAATTTATACAATCAGTGATCCTCGCGCAATTCTTTTGAATGAGCTCGCTGAAAAACTTGCAGCAGAAAAAGGTTGTCTTGAAGAATTCAACCTGTACAAAAAAATTGAACGCATTGCACCTGAAGTATTGTACGAACTTCACGGAAAGAAAAAAATGATCTGCGCCAACGTAGACTTCTTCTCAGGTTTTGTATATACAATGCTTGGAATTCCTCGTGAACTTTATACACCGCTTTTCGCAATTTCCCGTATTGCCGGATGGTGTGCTCACCGTATTGAGGAAGTTTCTGCAGGTGGAAGAATTTATCGTCCTGCTTATAAGAACGTACTTGAACCAAAAGAATACGTTCCAATGAACAAACGAAAATAGGTCTTTCATGAGCACAGAACGTCTTGATAAAATTCTTTCTCATAATGGTTTTGGAACCCGTAAGGACGTAAAGCATCTTTTGAGGAAACAGACAGTTTTAGTAAACGGTCAGGTAATTTTAGATCCTGGATTTCATACAGATCCTGATAAAGATTCCATTGTTGTCGATGGAGAAGAAATTGCTGTTTCTAAAAATGTTTACCTTATGATGAATAAACCTCAGGATGTGGTCTGTGCAAATAAAGACGGCCTGCATGCCACAGTTTTTTCACTTCTTGATCCGGTTTATCAGACAGGCTGGAATCTTGAAAACCTTCACCTTATCGGTCGTCTTGATATTGATACTGAAGGACTTTTGATTTTTACAACAGACGGTAAACTCACTCATAAAATTATTTCTCCAAAATCAGGCTGTTCAAAAAAATATTATGTAGGCCTTGAATCATCTTTATCCGAAGAAGACAAAAAATCATATACAGATAAACTTAAAGCAGGAATTCACATCGGACCTGAAGGTAATGAACCTGAAGCTGACTGTCTTCCGGCTGTTATAGAATTCACAGATCAGGCGGACAAGGTTTTCCTTACAATCACTGAAGGCAAGTACCATCAGGTAAAAAGAATGTTCAGCGCCCTTGGGAATAAAGTTGTTTACCTTAAACGCGTTTCAATGTCCGGCCTGCAGCTTGATGAAAGCCTTAAAACCGGGGAATACCGTCATCTGACTCCAGAAGAAGTCCAGCAGCTCTCTTGTTTTTAACCATTTTTTACTATAATATTATCTCATAAACTATATTTACAGGTGAACTATGCTCTCAGATATTGAAATTGCACAGAAAAATCAAATGGAACCTATTACAGGTATCGCTTCAAAACTTGGACTTTCACAGGATGATATTGATCTTTACGGAAAGTACAAAGCAAAAGTTTCAATGAAGTCTCTGAGAGAATTTCAAAAGAAAGTTGAAAATCCTGCTAACCGCGGGAAACTCATTCTTGTTACTGCAATTACACCAACTCCAGCAGGCGAAGGTAAATCAACTGTTTCGATCGGTCTTGCAGACGGTCTTAGAAAACTCGGAAAGAATTCTGTTGTTGCTCTGCGTGAACCTTCTTTAGGACCTTGCTTTGGAATTAAAGGCGGAGCATGCGGCGGCGGTTATGCACAGATTGTTCCAATGGAAGACATTAACCTTCATTTTACAGGCGACCTTCACGCAATCTCAATTGCAAATAACCTTATTGCAGCATTGATTGATAATCATCTTCAGCAGGGAAATGCCCTCAATATTGATCCGCGTACAATTTCGTGGAAGCGTTGTGTGGATTTGAACGACCGTTCTCTGCGTAACATCACTATTGGTCTTGGCGGAAAAATGCAGGGTGTTCCTCGCGAAGATCATTTTACAATTGCGGTTGCTTCTGAAATTATGGCAATCATCTGTCTTTCAAAATCAATCTCTGAACTTAAAGAAAGAATTTCAAATATTGTAATTGCTCAGACTTACGGCAAAGAAGATGTTAAGTTCGGTCAGTTGAATTGTACTGGTGCTGTTGCTGCTTTACTTAAAGATGCAATCCGTCCTAATCTTGTTCAGACACTTGAAAAAACACCAGCCTTTGTTCATGGCGGTCCTTTTGCAAATATTGCTCATGGCTGTAACTCAGTTAATGCAACACTTTCTGCTTTGGCAACTGGTGATTATGTTGTAACAGAAGCCGGATTTGCTGCTGACCTTGGTGCAGAAAAATTTATGGATATTAAATGCCGTGCTGCAGGAATTTCTCCTGACGCAGTTGTAATCGTTGCAACAATCCGTGCACTTAAAATGCATGGCGGTGTTCCAAAGACAGAACTTTCTGACGAAAATCTTTTTGCTCTTGAAAAAGGTTTTGAAAACCTTGCCGTTCATATTGAAAACATTAAAAAATTCGGCGTACCTGCAGTTGTTGCAGTAAATAAATTTGTTACAGATACAGATGCAGAAATTGCAAAACTTCAGGACCTTTGTGCAAATTACGGTGCAAAGGCTGTTCTCAGTGAAGGCTGGGAATTCGGTGGAGAAGGTACAAAAAATCTTGCACAGGCAGTTGTAGAAATCTGCGGACAGAAATCTGATTTCCATTTTATGTATGAAGATCATATGTCTTTTAAAGAAAAGATTGAAACTCTTGCAAAGGAAATTTACCGTGCAGGTTCAGTTGAATTCCAGGGAACAAGCCTTAAAAAGCTTAAGGAATTTGAAGAAAAAGGTTATGGAAATCTTCCTGTATGTATTGCAAAGACTCAAAGTTCAATCAGCCATGATGCAAAGGCGATTGGTGCTCCAAAGGATTTTGTATTCCCAGTGCGCGATGTTCAGTTGTATGCCGGAGCAGGTTTTGTAGTTGTACTTGCCGGTGATATTATGACTATGCCTGGACTTCCAAAAGTTCCTGCGGCAGAAAACATTGATGTTGATGATGATGGAATTATTTCCGGATTGTTCTAATAGAACTTAATTAAAGAAAAACCCTTTTAGAATTATTTCTAAAAGGGTTTTTTTATGATTACTGTTTTTCGCAGTGAGGATTGTTGCAGCTTGCACAACCGTCTTTTTCAAAACATTCTTTAAGTGTTCGCCATCCTAAGACTGCACATTTTACGCGGGCTGGCATTCTTGCTATATCCTGAAGGCTTGCAGCTTCATCAAGACTGTCGATCTGTTCTTCTGTGGCGCCGCCTTTTATCATAGCCATAAAGTTGTCTGCTAAAAGCATTGCCTGTTCCTGAGGCTTTCCTATAATAAGGTCGAGCATCATGTCACAGCTTGCCTGACTGATTGCGCATCCGTTACCTGTAAAACTTCCGTCGCTGATGACACCGTTTTCAACTTTAAGGTTAAGTGTGATGTTGTCGCCGCAGCTTGGGTTTACGCCATTTAACGAAATTGTTGTTCCATCCAGATCTTTTTTGTGCGAAGGATTAAGGTTGTGTTCGTTTAAGATTTCTCTGTAAAGTTCTTTTGTATCCATGATTAGTCCTTGATTCCCATCCATTTGCGGACATTTTTCAGTTTTTCTGCAAATGCCATTACTTCTTCTTCTGTGTTGTATAGATAAAGGCTGGCTCGGGCTGTTGCAGGTAACTTGAGATAAGCACCAAGCGGCTGAGCACAATGATGGCCTGCACGAACTGCAACTTTTTCTGTATCAAGGATACTTGCAATGTCATGAGGATGAACATCATCGATTGTAAAAGTAACGATTCCGCAATGATTTGCAGGGTCTGGATTTCCTATAATATTCACATGAGGAATTGTTCTCATCTGTGAAATCAATAAAGCACAAAGAGCATCATCGTGTTCCTTGATGTTATCAAGACCAATATCAGTAAGATATTTTGCAGCTGCAGCAGCGCCAACAGCACCGCTTGCATTTACTGTTCCTGCTTCAAATTTATGAGGAACTTCCGCCCATGTAGCACTGTCACGAGTTACATATTCAATCATTTCGCCGCCGCGTAGGAATGGTGGCATTTTTTCCAACAGTTCTTTTTTTGCATAAACTCCTCCAAGCCCCATTGGACCTAAGAATTTATGTGCGCTGAATACCAGGAAGTCTGCGTCAAGATCCTGAACATCAACTTTCATATGAGGAACAGACTGTGCTCCGTCAACTACAACTACAGCCTGAAATTTATGGGCGATTTCTGCAATCTTTTTTACAGGATTTGTAATACCAAGAACATTGCTTACCTGAGTGCAGGCAACAATTTTCGTTCTTGAATTAATCTTAGCAAATTCAGATTCTGGAATTACACCTGTTTCTTTGTCACATTCAAGCCAGACAAGTTTTGCTTTTTTTGCCTGACATACCATCTGCCATGGAAGAATGTTTGAGTGATGTTCCATAATGCTTACAACGATTTCATCACCTTCGTTAACAAATGTCATACCGTAAGTGTAGGCAATAAGGTTAAGGCTTTCTGAAGCATTGCGTGTAAATACAACTTCGCATGGATGTTTTGCATTAAGGAATTTTGCAAGATAAGCACGGCTGTCTTCGTAAGCATCGGTTGCACGCTGACTTAAATCGTAAAGGCCGCGCAGCGGATTTGCATTATTCTTTTTGTAGAATTCTTCTATTGCCTGAATAACCTGAACCGGGCGCTGACTTGTTGCAGCACTGTCAAAGTAAATGAGGCCTTTATTTATTTCCTGTGAAAAAACAGGGAAATCTTTTCTGATGTCGTTTACGTTAATCAAAGCATTCCTCTGTAAAGTCTGTAATTTTCTGTCTGATTTTTTCATCAGGAATAAGATCAGCTACATGTTTAATTTTTGCCTGGGCAATTATTTTTTCTGCATCTTTTGTAGAAATACCGCGGCTGTTCATATAGAAACTGATGTTTTTGTCAAGCTTTCCGATTGTGGCCCCATGTTCACCTGCAACGTCTTCTTCATCGCAGAGAATAACAGGAATTGATTTATTGGTAACTGAAGGAGAAAGAAGGAATACATCTTCCATTTCGTTACCGGTAGCACCAGCACAGCCTTTCTTGAAATCAATTGTTCCGCGGTAAGTTTTTTTTGCGCTGTCTTTCAGTGTACCTTTAACATTCATAAGACAGTCTGTTTTTCTGCCTGTATGATTAACAACAAAATTCATGTCCAGTTCCTGTTCATCTTTGCAAAGGTATGCAAGGTCTGATTTGAAACTTGACTGATATTCGTTAAGGAGACACAAAGTTCCAGTATAAGATTTTTTACCGCCAAGAATGATCTGAGTAATTTCTATGCGTCCGTTTTCTTCACAGAAAGCACCGATGTCATCGCAGTTGATGAATTCTTTTCCTGCAAGCTGAACGGTAATAAAGTGAAGTTTTGCATTTTTGCGGGCATATAGTTTTGTTAATACAGTATTAATTCCACAGGCCTTTTTATCTGATTCAAAAAGATAAATAACTGTAAGTGCGGAATTTTCTTTTACATCAATTACAATGTGGTTATTGTTAGCTGTATTATTTTTAAGTTCAAAATCAAAAATTACAGGTTTTTCAACTTTAGTATTTGAATCCACTACAACTGTTGAAGGTTCAATGCAATTATCAGAAAAGTATTTAGAAATTGCAGGACCCATTCCAGAATCGATATTGCGGATTTTGCTGATGTAGGGAAGGTTGTTTTCTGTAAAAGTTACACCAGATGGAAGTTTAGAAATTGCAACTTTAGAACAAAGTTTAAAATTGTCTTCTACTTTAAGGTCTGCATTATTAATACGCAGCCAGTTCCATGTGAGACTTGGAATATTATTTACTTTTGCATCGATTTTCATCATAAAGTTCCTTTCATTTCAAGTCTGATAAGATTGTTCATTTCTACAGCATATTCAAGCGGAAGTTCCTTGCTGACAGGATTTGCAAAACCGCTTACGATCATACTGCGGGCTTCGTCTTCTGGAATTCCGCGGCTCATAAGGTAGTAAATGGCATCACTTGAAATACGTCCGATTTTTGCTTCGTGGCCCACGTCAGCTTCGTCTGTTAAGACAGTCATTGCAGGAATTGTATCACTGCGGCTAAGGCTGTCCAGCATTAACGACTGACATGAAACACTTGCCTTTGAACCTGGTGCATTTTTGTCAATATAAACAGCAGAACGGTAAGTGCTGATACCACCGGATTTGCTGATTGATTTTGTTGTAATAAGACTTGTTGTATCTGGTGCACGGTGAACCATTTTTGCACCGGTATCAAGATTCTGTCCTTCGCCGGCAAATGTAATTCCTGTAAACTCTGCTTTTGCGCGGGCTCCAAGAAGATCACTTTCCGGATAAAGGTATGATACATGACTTCCAAATGAACCTGAAACCCATTCGATTGAAGCATCTTCTTCGACCTTAGCACGTTTAGTATTAAGGTTATACATGTTCTTTGACCAGTTTTCGATTGTTGAATATCGAAGGTGAGCACCTTTTTTTACAAAGAGTTCAACACAGCCTGCGTGAAGGTTTGCAACATTATATTTTGGCGCTGAACAGCCTTCGATAAAGTGAAGGTCAGCACCTTCGTCTACGATAATCAATGTATGTTCAAACTGTCCTGCACCTTTTGCATTAAGACGGAAATATGACTGCAGCGGGAAGGAAAGTTTAACGCCTTTTGGAACGTAAACAAAAGAACCGCCTGACCATACAGCACCATGTAATGCAGCAAATTTGTGATCACGGGGAGTAACAAGAGTCATGAAGTACTCTTTTACCATTGGTCCCCATTCTTCACTTTTGAGGGCTTCTTCAAAACCCATGTAAACTACGCCCTGTTTTGCAACTTCATCCTGAACGTTATGATAAACAAGTTCTGAGTCGTACTGGGCGCCAACGCCGGCAAGAGATTTGCGTTCAGCTTCTGGAATACCGAGTTTTTCAAAAGTATCTTTAATGTCGTCTGGAACGTCTTCCCAGTTGCCCTGCATTTTTGTATTTGCACGGACATAAGTTGCAATGTTGTCCATGTTAAGGCCTTCGATGGAAGGTCCCCATTCAGGAACGCGAAGTTCGTTATATACTTTAAGACAGTCAAGACGCATCTGGCGCATCCATTCCGGGTCGCCTTTTTCGTCAGAGATTTTTTTGATGATTTCTTCTGTCAGACCGTTTGTGATTCTGAAAGTATCAGGTTTTTCTTCGTAGCGGAAGTCGTACATTGAACGGTCAATGTCACTAACCTGAGTTTTCTCTGTGTTAGTTTCTGCCATTTAAGCGTTTTCTCCGCTGATATATTTTTCAAAGCCGTTTTCGTTGATGTCTTTTACAAGAGAGCCGTCACCGGTTTTTACGATTTTTCCCTTTACGAGAACGTGTGTATAATCAACATTGAGGCTTTCAAGAATTCTTGTTGAGTGGGTAATAATTAAAAGAGAACCCTGCTGTTTTTTTGTATAGATTTCAATTCCTTTTGAAACTGTGCGGACAGCATCTACGTCAAGACCTGAGTCAGTTTCATCAAGGATTGCAAATTTCGGGTTGAGCATTAAAAGCTGAAGGATTTCAGACTTCTTGCGTTCACCACCAGAAAATCCTACGTTAAGGTCGCGGCTTGCATAGCTTGGATCCATATTAAGAAGTTCCATGTTTGCCTTAAGGTCTTTCTGGAACTGGAAGAGTTTTACACGTTCACCTGTAATTGCCTGTAAAGAACTGCGGATAAAAGATTCAAGTGAGATTCCTGGAATTTCAATTGGTGTCTGGAAAGAGTAGAACATTCCCTGTTTTGCACGCTGATCTGTTGCCATATCAGAAATATCGGTTCCGTCAAAAATGATTTTTCCGTCATCCATTGTGTAAACAGGATTTCCCATGAGGGCATTACCTAATGTAGATTTACCGGCACCGTTTGGTCCCATGAGAACGTGAATTTCTCCTTTTCCGATAGAAAGATCAAGTCCTTTAAGAACCGGTTTTGAATCAATACTTACGTTTAAATTCTGAATATCAAGCAGTTTATCTGACATATTAACCTCAACTTATTTCTATATAAATATACTAAAAATTAATAAAAAAGTGAACATATAGGCGATTTAAAAAGAATAATAATTATGGTTTTTAGGACTTGACTTGAAAGGTTAAAAAAGTGATAATAAACCGAATATTCAAATTTTATAAGGAGTGCGCACCCGTGCCTTGTGGTAAAAAAAGAAAGCGCCAGAAGATGGCCACACATAAGCGTAAGAAGATGCTTAGAAGAAACCGCCATAAGAGTAAGTAAATAATCTCTGCTTTACAGCAGATTATATGGCAATTAAGACTGCAACAGTATTGCACTGATGCGGTCTTTTTTTTTATACTGTAAAGACATTCGAATAAGGAGGCTTTGGGATAAATTATGATATTAAGTTCTATAAAATCACCTGAAGATTTAAAAAATGTTCCCAAAAATAGACTTCCTGTTCTTTCTGATGAAATCCGTTCAACTATTATAGAAACTGTCGCAAAAAACGGCGGTCATCTTGCTTCTAACCTTGGTGTGGTGGAACTTACAATCGCATTACACAGAAGTTTTTCAAGTCCAAAAGATGCAATTGTATGGGATGTCAGCCATCAGTGTTATGCCCATAAACTTTTAACAGGCAGATTTGAAAAATTTAAAGGTGTAAGACAGCATGACGGAATTTCAGGTTTTACAAAAATGTCAGAAAGTGAACATGACTATTTTGATAACGGTCATGCTTCAACTTCAATTTCAAGCAGTCTTGGACTTTTGACAGCCAGAAGTCTTTTGTCTGGCGAAAATAATCCTGACGCTAAAGTAGTTGCTGTTATCGGGGACGGTTCATTGACAGGCGGTCTTGCTTTTGAAGGACTCTGCCATGCCGGCCAGCTGCAGAAAAATCTTATTGTAGTCTTGAATGATAATCAGATGTCCATCGGCCAGAATAAAGGTGCGCTTTCCCGTTATTTAAGCCGCATGACAATGTCTTCTTCTTATCAGAATATCCGCTATGGAATTGATACTTTTGTTCAACATATTCCGTTTTTAAATAAACCGCTTTCAAAATTCATTTATAAGTTCAAGCGGGGACTTAAAGGAATTTTTCTTTCCAACAATATGTTTGTTGATCTTGGATTTGAATATGTAGGTCCTCTTGACGGTCATGATATTTCAGAAATGGAAATGGTTTTTTCCAGAGTAAAGAAACTTCCACGTCCGGTGGTTGTTCACATTCTTACAAAAAAAGGAAAGGGTTATAAACCTGCAGAACATGATCCTCAGTCTTTCCATGGAATTGGTCCCTTTAATATCAGCGACGGCTTAAGCGAAAAATACGATACAGTCAGTTTTACAGAATGTTTTTCAAATGCAATCGTTAAAGCCGGAGAAAAATATCCTAACCTTGTTGCAATTACAGCGGCTATGGCAAAGGGAACCGGTCTTGATGCTTTTGCACGCCATTTCCCAAACAGATTTTTTGATGTAGGAATTGCAGAAGAACATGCAGTAACTTTTGCAGGTGGTCTTGCTAAAGGCGGAATAATTCCTGTTGTCTGCATTTATTCAACTTTCATACAGCGTTCAGTTGATCAGATTATTCATGATGTTTCGCTGCCTGATTACCATGTGATTTTTATGCTTGACCGTGCAGGCGCAGTTCCGGCTGACGGAGAAACTCATCAGGGAATTTTTGATATTGCATTATTCCGTCCTGTTCCTGGTCTTACGATTTTAAGTCCTGCTTGTGCCTGTGAACTTGAACAGTGTCTTGAAACTGCAATTCATGCAAAGGGACCTGTAGTTATCCGTTATCCAAAACTTTCCTGTCCAACAGAACTTGAAGTTTTTAAAGCACCTTTTGTAAACGGCCGGGGACTTGTTGTAAAAGCATCAGAATTTGCAGCAAGCCTTGAAGCCGATTTTGAAAATAAAGAATCAGTTGAAAAAACTCTTGTATGCTGCACAGGTTCAATGTTCAGTGAAGTAATGGTTGCATGCCGCGGTGCTTTAATGAAAGGAACTTATGCGGATATTTATAACATTCGCTATATAAAACCTTTTGATGAAGAATATTTACTTTCTGTCGCAAAACAGTATCAGAAAATTGTTATTGTTGAAGATGGAATTAAGGAAGGCGGTGCAGGAGAATACATCCAGGGACTTCTTGCATTGAACGGAATGTGTAATGTAAAAGTTCTTGCATTCCCTCAAAAATATATCGGTCAGGGAAAAAGATCAGAAGTTCTTGAAGATGCAGGTCTTTCAAGTTCTGATATTGAAAAAGTCATAATGGAAAAATAAAGATGATTGAGTTCCAGTTAAAAAACAGAACAATCAGTACGGATAAAGATGCATTTGTTGCTGGTATCGTAAATGCGGATAATGATTCATTCTGGAAAAAAAGTCGTGGAGGATTTTCTCTTGCAAAGCGACTGATAGAAGAGGGTGCTGACATTCTTGATATTGGAGCCGAATCTACCCGTCCTGGAGCTTTGTACAAAACTGCTGCACAGGAAATTCATGCTTTGATTCCACTTATAAAAAAAATCAGAAAAATCAGTGATATTCCTATTTCAATTGATACAAGAAAAAAAGAAGTAATGCAGGCATGTTATGAAGCTGGAGCAGATATACTTAATGATGTTTCTGCAATGGAAGATGACCCGGCAATGACTGATTTTTGTGCACAGTCAGATATTCCTGTAATTTTAATGCATAAACGGGAAAATTCTGTTACAATGGATGAATGTACGCAATACGATGATGTTTTTGTTCAGGTGCGTGATTATCTTCTGCAAAGAGCAGAGTATGCTGTTTCAAAAGGGATTAAAAAAGAACGAATCATTCTTGATCCTGGAATAGGCTTTGCAAAAGATTTTGACGGTAACATGACTTTAATAAAACGCATCGGAGAACTTTGTTCCTGCGGTTATCCTGTGATGATGGCTCTGTCAAGAAAACGCGTTATAGGAACTTTGACAGGAAGACAGGTTGCTGACCGTCTTTGTGGAACACTTGCGGCAGATTTATATTGTGTCATGAATGGTGCTCGTTTTGTCCGCGTTCATGATGTTAAAGAAACAGTTGATACATTAGAAGTATTAAAGGGAATAAGAGATGCTCGCACTTGAACAGCTGCAGAAGATTTATGATGTGATTCGCCCGGTTCTTGATGTTGCAATTCTTGCAATCATTTTGTACAAGGGTTATGAACTTATTACAAAAACCAATGGTGTTCAGATCATTAAATCTGCAATTCTTGTGGGTTTGTGTTTTATGCTTGCAAATATTCTTAAACTTGAAACACTTATCTGGCTTATGAATATTATCGCACCTGGACTTCTTGTCTGTTTTGCAATTGTATTCCAGCCTGAATTAAGAAAAATTTTCATTAAGCTTGGGCAGCCTGAATGGCTTACTTTTGGTAAACGATCAAAACATACTCATGTTGATGCAGTAATTATTGCAGCCGATCAGCTTAGTAAAATGAAGCGTGGCATGCTTGTTGTTTTTGTCCGCCATACAAAGATGGATGATTATATTGAAACAGGAACAAGAATTGACGCAAACCTTTCTTCAGCATTGCTTTATACAATTTTCAGTCATGATACACCTTTGCACGATGCAGCATGTTTTGTACAGGGTGGAAAAATTATTTCTGCAGGATGTTTCCTTCCTTTAAGTGAACAGTACGACATCAAAAAAACTTTCGGTACCCGCCACCGTGCAGCACTTGGACTTTCAGAAGTTTCTGATGCAATTGTTCTTGTTGTTTCAGAAGAAACAGGAGCAATCAGTCTTGCATATGATTCTAAGCTTCATTATGACCTTTCATTGAATGAAGTTACAAGAACTCTGGAAGAACTGCTGGAAATTACTTCCGATTCAAGAAATATTGAGGATACAGTAGATGAAAGTAAAATCATTGTTAAATAAAATTACCAGTAACTGGCTGGTCAAAACCTGCTGTATCATTGCCGCAATCGTATTATATCTTTTTGGCCGTACAGCAAGAATTGAAAAAAAATCTTTTACAGTTCCGTTGAATGTTATTCAGGATGGAACAATGGTTAATACTCATGCATTGCCGTCAACCGTAACTGTAAGTGTTCGTGCAGAAAGTCAGAAAATGCCGGAAATTACAAGTAATCAGATTAAGGCAGGCGTTGACTTAAGTTATTTCACAAAAGAAGGCTCCTTTGATATTCCTGTTAATCTTGAAATTGCTTCAGATGTACTTTTGATTGATCCTGTAGAAATTATCGTTGAACCTGAAGCAATTAAAGTTACACTTGAAGAACGAATCAGAAAATCCGTTCCAATCAATGCAAGTATTTCCGGGCTTCCTATGCATGGATATGAAGTAAAAGATGTTAAGGTTACTCCAGACTATGCTGTAATTGCAGGACCAAAATCTATCGTAGAAAGCATCAGTTCACTTTCAACTGATGAAGTTGTTATTTCAAATCTTAAGGATACTGTTAATCAGGAAACTAAACTTCATAATGTAAGCCGTCATATAAAAATTGTTACTCCTTACAGAGCAAATGTTTCTGTATCATTCCAGGCTTCACTTATTACAAAAGAATTTACTGACGTAAACCTGCATTTAACAGGGCTTGATTCTAAGTTCCAGATTGATGACAGTACAAAAGTTTCATTTAAGGTAAGCGGTGCAGAACTTATCGTGGAAAAATTCCTTCCTACAAACAATACTGTAATTGCTGACTGTTCTGGAATTACTGTAGCAGGTGAATATGAACTTCCTGTTATAATAAATGTTCCTGATGCACTTAAAATTCAAAATCAGTCTGTTGAAAAAATAAAAATTAAGATTACGGAAAATAAATCTGCGCTTTCTGCAGGTGAAGTTACTGGAGCGCAGAATTGATTTTTGGAACAGGTATTGATCTTGCAAAGGTAAGCAGATTTGAAAAATGGGTTAAAAATCCGGATATGCTTGAACGTAATTTTCACAAAGAAGAACTTCTGGAAAATTACAGAGAGGTTTTGACTCAAAGACAGATTTCATCTGCGTCACAGCATTATGCTGCAAGATTTGCGGCCAAAGAAGCTTTTTCTAAAGCACTTGGAACGGGAATAAGAAATTTTTCCATTAAAGATGTTTATGTTAAGAATGATGAACTTGGCAAACCTTATATCATGCTGCAGGATTCTGCAAAAGAAGTTTTTGAAAAACTTTGTCCCGGTTCAATAATTCATCTTTCGATGTCCCATGAAAAGGAATTTGCAATTGCAAATGTAATCATTGAAAAATAACGATTTTAGGGTATAATAAAAATATGGGAGGAAAAAATGGTTTCTGGAGTTAAAAAAAAGCAGACTGGTGAAAAGAAAAAGCCTGCAATTTCATTCTGGTCAAAAAATAAAATGCATTGTCCTGTATGTAAAAAGGACTTTCCACACGAAGAAATGCTTAGTGGTTCAGGACGACTTAATGCAGGGGATTTGACAGAAGAACTTCACAGACACTACATTCCTTCAAAGCGTTATGGAAAAATCAATCCGATAATTTATGCAGTTGGCGCTTGTCCAAACTGTCACAGTGCTTTTCTCTGGTCAGACTTTAAAGAAATTACCCACGAAGAATCTTTAAGCAGAATTTATGACAAAATGGAAGAACGCAAAGAAGCTGTAAATGCTGTTTTCCCATATTATGATTTGACCCGCAACCGTAATCTCCTTGACGGTGCTGCAATGTATTATCTTGCACTTTTAACTTATGACGAAGTTGACCTTGCGTATCTTCCTACAATGAAGCGCGCAATTCTTTCTCTGCGTCTTGCCTGGCTTTGTCTTGACCTTAACGAAGAAGTTCCTGACCATCATTATGATGTAGTTGCAGACGTATTCTACAAAAAGGCTATGTTCTTTTACCAGCAGGCTGTAATCAACGAAACTAACCGTGTTGAAAAAAGTTCGACACTGCCAAATATGGGACCTGATACCGACAAGAATTACGGATGGGATGGTGTAATTTATCTTTGCGGACTTCTTGAATACAAATATGGTCAGCAGGAAGATCAGGCGCTTCGACTTAAGAAACTTGAAGAATCAAAAATTGCCATTGCACGAATTTTCGGTCTTGGTAAAACAACAAAAGAAAAACCGGGTCCACTTCTTGAACATTCAAGAGACCTTTACGATATCCTTACAAAAGAAGTTGACGGAACTCTTCCGGATTTCTAATTATAAGCGATGCGTAATATTCTTTTAACGGTTTCTTATGATGGAACTGATTTCTGCGGTTGGCAGCGTCAGGATAAAAGTGACGGCGGTAAACCAGTCAGAACTGTTCAGGCAGAAATCGAAAATGCACTTTACAAAATTCATAAAACTCAAGTTAATCTTCAGGGGTCAGGACGAACTGACAGCGGCGTTCATGCTTATGGACAGGCTGCAAATTTTTTAAGTCCTGTTGATTCAATTCCTGTAGAAAAATATGTTCCTGCAATAAATTCTTTTTTGCCTAAAGATATCCGTATTCTTGACGCACAGGAAAAGCCTCTTGATTTTTCGTCACGATTCAACGCAGTCAGCAGAACTTACAGATATTTCATACAGGCTGGAGTTCCCTGTGCAAGTAAAACCCGTTATGTCTGGAATGTAAAACATGAACCGGATATAGAAAAATTAAATCAGATGGCACAGTGTCTTAAAGGTGAAATTGATTTTGCAACTTTTACAGCTGCAGGAGATGCAAGCCTTTCTACAAAACGATTTATGTACGATGCACATTTTTTCTGGCAGGAAGATTTTACAGGCTCAAAAGTTTTAGTTTTTGAAATCTGTGCAAATGCCTTTTTGTGGAAAATGGTCCGTTCTATTACAGGTACTTTAATTGAATTCGAACGGGACAACAAAGATGTATCTTATTTTAAAGAGGTGCTTGAAAGCTGTGACCGTAAGAAAGCAGGGCCTACAGCACCGCCTGACGGATTATTTCTCTGGAAAGTAAATTTTGAAGGACAGCGTGTTCACGTCTAAAAATTGTTTTATTAAAGCAGGCTGTTAGGATCAACATCAACTTCGATATAAACGTTTGCAGGTCTTCTGTAATCGTAAATCAAATGTTTTACAATTTTCTGTAAGATTGCAATGTTGTCAGATTTTAAAATTATCTGAAAGCGGTAATTGTTTGAAATTACAGCAAGTGGACATTCGCTTACACCAAGTATTTCAACGTTTTCACATTGACCTGGAAATTTTTTCTGCAGTTCTTCAAAATATTCACCTGTAATTTTGAATGCTTCTTCTGCGGTTGACTGTGCATTCTGCAATGATGCTGATCTGAATACAAGTCGTACAATTCTTGAAAAAGGCGGAAAGCCAAGTAATTTTCTTTGAGTGATTTCGTAACTGTAAAATTCATTTGTAAGGTTTTTTACCGCACAATAAATCGGAGCACTTCCAGGATTGTAAGTCTGGACATAAACTTTTCCGTCCGGGAAAAATCTTCCGGCGCGGCCTGCAACCTGTGTAATTAAAGCGAAGGTTTTTTCTGCGGAACGGAAATCCGGTAAATGCAGGCCAGTGTCTGCAAGAATTACTCCGACAAGTTTGAGGTTAGGAAAGTTCAGGCCTTTTGCGACCATCTGAGTTCCAAGTAAAATGTCATATTCACCATTTTTGAAGGCAGCAATTTTTTCATCAAATTCTCCTTTTTTTGTAAGATTGTCACTGTCAAGGCGGACAACTCTTGCATTTGGAAATTTTGATCTGACTTCTGTTTCAATGTATTCAGTTCCAAAACCTGAATAACCTGTATCAAAGGAACCGCAGTTAGGACACATTGAAGGCGGAGTTACTGACCATCCGCAGTAATGACATTTTAATCTGTTTGCAGACAGATGATATGTCATTGATACGCTGCAGTTCTTACATTTAAGTTCAAATCCGCAGGAATTGCATCTGTAAAAATGATTGAATCCGCGGCGGTTCATAAAGAGAATTGTCTGTCGTTTTTCTTCAAGAGTTTTACGGATTTCATTTTCAAGAGGCGGACTTATGGCAATTCCGTTCATATTATGCTGGCTTAAATCAATTGCTTTTATCAAAGGCATCTGACCGCCTGCAAGTCTTTTTGTAAGTTTATGGCAGACAAAACTTTCGTTGGAAATTGAATTCCATGCTTCTACCGATGGTGTAGCACTTCCCATTAATAATGGAATGGAATTCCTTGCGCATCTGTACATTGCAATCTGTCTTGCGTGATAACGGGGAGTGTTGTTTGATTTATAGGAACCGTCATGTTCTTCGTCGATGATGATCATTCCAAGATCCGGAACTGGAGCAAAGACAGCGCTTCGGGCACCAATAACAATTCTTGCTTTTTTTTCCAGAATTCTGTTCCATTCAGAAAGTTTCTGGCTGGCAGTTAAACCGGAATGTAAAACCGCAACTGTCTGGCCAAAGCGTTCTGTAAAAACTTCGATTGCCTGTTTTGTAAGCCCGATTTCAGGAACAAGATAAATGATTCCTTTGCCTGCTTTTAAAACTTTTTCAGCGCAGGTCAAAAATACTTCTGTTTTTCCAGTACCAGTTTTGCCGTAAAGGTAATGGATTTTATTTTCGCTGATGTCTCTGGTAATTTTTTCTACGGCAGAATTCTGTTCTTCTGAAAGCTTGATGTCCCGGCGGTTATTGTAATCTTCTACAAAAGAAAAACCTGGTGCATCAGTTTCTCTTTTACCCGAAGGAATCATGGAATTTACGATTTCTCCAATCGGACAAAGATAATAATCTGACATCCATCTTGCAGTTGTTAAAAGTTCAGTTGTAAGTAAAGGCTGGCTGTCAATGACGCGGGTAATAGTCCTGATTTTTTCGGGAGCAAGATTAAAGTCTTCAGGAAGTTTATCACGGACAGCCATGATAATTCCTGTAAGGCGTTTGTTGCCGAATTTTACTTCTGCACGTTTTCCGACCTGGGCTTTATAGTTTACAAGAGATCTCTTCTTTTTTTCTTCGAATAATTTGCCTTGAGCTGATTCTTCAATGTTCGAGACTTTTTGCGTGTCCTGGGGAAGATCAAGATAGGTGAAGGTTTGATTTTCCGGAATGTTTAAGGCTATCTCAAGATATGCCATTTACATTTCCTTTTTAAATTGAAGGTCATAGTGTGGCTGCAGTTCAAGAAGCCGTGATTTAAAAAGTTTGAGGGAATCCCATACAGGCGCTTTAAGGCTCTGGTTTCTCAAAATATTGTCAGGATGATGAATCGGCATAACAGGAATATTCTGGTAATCAAAAAATTCCCCGTGAAGTGCATTAAGTGATTGTCTTGTTCGTAAAACAGCCTGAGCAGTATTTTCTCCAAGAGTCAGAATCATCTTAGGTTTTAAAACACTGATCTGTGCATCAAGAAAACTGATACAAGCGCCAACCTGGTTTAAAGTTGGAGTCTTACTGATTGAAGGTTTACATTTTACAAGGTTAGTAAGAAAAGCGTTCTGATTTCTTGAAAGGCTGATGGCAGCAAGCATTTTATCAAGCAGATTTCCTGCCTGGTCTGTAAATGGAAGTCCTGCAAGATCATCCTGCGCAGAAGGCGCATCCCCAATAACAAGAACTAAAGGAGTAATTACGCCTGTTCCAGGAACACAGTTGTTTTTGGATTTTGAAAGGTCACAGCGGTTGCATGCAAAAATCTTTCTGCAGATAAGATCCATAGAAGATCCTTTTTTCTGGTCTTCTGTGATATTTTCTTTAGAAGTATTTGCAACAGCAGTGAGGGAAACAGAGTTTGAAGAAGTTTCCTGATGTGGAATTTCTTTTTTTGGTTCGGCAGGAGAAGCTGTAATCTGAGTCTGAACAGCCTGAGGTTCGCAGTCATCCTTAAAATCAGGTGTTTCTTCAGGAAATCCGGGTCTGGTATAGCCGTTGAAACTTTGCGATGCTGTTTTTATAAGATTATAGAGTAGTTCTTTGTCTTTCCCTGTCATATAGATAAGTATATCGCAATGTTTGACCTAATTTCAATAAAAGTTTATATTCTATGTATGAAAAAAATTTGTAAACTTATATCTGTTTTATCATTATTAACAACTTCAGTTTTATTTGCTGCTCCGCGTGGTGAACAGGATTTTATTCCTGCAGGACATTGGGTTTATTCTGCAATGCATCAGCTTGAACTTGAATCAGGAAAAATTACTTTTGCTGATGAAGAACCAATGTCAATTCAGGAATTTAAATTGTATTTCAATGAAATTGATTATAATAAATTGAGTTCAGCAGGGCAGAAACAGTATGAACGCATTCTTGAATATTTTAAAGAAAAAAACTGGTCTTTTGATGCCGGCATTTTAAGCCTGGGAATTGAACCGGAATTCAACGCAGAATTCTATTCAAAAACTGATAAAGATATTGCCTGGGTTTATGATTACACAAAGAAAAAGCCTGTATTCTCATTGCCAGTTAAAGTGACTTTGGGAGATTACGCAACCCTTGTCGGTGATATTAATTTTGGTCAGACACGCTGGGCTCAGGAACAGTGGATGAACTTTTCCAACTATCAGCTGTTCGGACTTGAATATATTGATTCAATGGTAATCCACAATTCTTACCTCAGTGCCGGATACAAATGGGACGAAAAATGCGGTGTCAATTTACGAATCGGTCTTGGTCCTCAGAAATACGGTAATTCTCTGATGGAAAGCAGCATCCTTTCTGAATATCTTACAGACACGATGTACGGTCAGTTCAAATTCTACAGTCCAAAATTCAACTATGAATTTAACATCACTGAACTTACTACAAAAACAATGCTTTATTCACATAGAATTGGATTCAAATTCTGGGACAGATTCACACTTTCCCTTATCGAAGGAATCCTTCCTTATGACAGATTTGAATTCCGTTACCTTGCACCATTCAGTCATTTCCATGGATACGGTCAGTTTATGTACGACAAGGAATATCAGTCTTACTTTGGATTTAAGTTTGATGTAGTTCCATGTGATTTCCTTAGAATTTATGGACTTTATTCTCAGAACGAAATTCAGATTCCAACAGAAAGTGACGTTAAGATTCCAAACGGAATGGGTATTCAGGCTGGTGTTCAGACAAATTTCCCGCTGAACAACGGGTACTTCTATGCAAACCTTGAAGGCTATTATGCAACTCCATATATGTTTGTCCGCTATCATCCAAACAATGCTTTTGCCCGTGTTTATGATGAAATCAATACCCGTGATTTTGGTGCATGGTATGAATGGATGGGTAACCAGTTTGGACCTGATACAGCAGCCGGAAAACTTAAAGTAGGTTTTGAACTTCCAGGAAAATGGGCAGTTGAAGGTTCTTATACTTTTGCTGCAATGGGTAATAACGCCGGCTATAAACTTTTCAGAAATGCTGACTGGAAAGCAAATACATTTGAATATAATGCAGCTGCATGGCCATATAAAAAAGATCAGGAAGATAAAATTGCTGATGATGTAAGTCCTACTGGAACTCCACAGTTCGTGAATGTTCTTGCAGTAAAAGGCCAGCTTGAAGTTCTTCCATATCTTACAATTGTTGCGCAGCCTGCTTATACATTTATTTTTAACTATGACAATGTTCCGGGTGAATTCAGACAGGGATTTGAATTTTCTGTTTCTGCAAGATTCAAACCTATAAAATTACCTGGAGCACAGAATCTTGGTAAAGACAAAGTCGCTTTAAAATAATTATAATTAATGAGTTTTATGAAAAAGTTTAAGTTATTAACCTGTTTACTTGTTTTTGTCTCAGCTTCGGCTGTGTATAGTGTTCCCCGCCGCGGTCAGGATCTGATTCCAGTCAACCACTGGACTTATCAGGCATTGCAGATGCTTTATCTTGAAATGGGAAGATCTTCTCTTGCAGATAATGAACCAATGCCTGTTACAGAATTTAAAGCCTGCATGCAGGATATCGATTACGAGCGGCTTAGTAAAACCGGACAGAAACAGTACGACAGAATTAAAGCTTACTTTGAAGAACCAAACTGGTCAGTCAATATCGGTATGTTCAGCTGCGGCGTTGAACCAAGTGCAGCTTTTGAAAGTTATTATAAAACCAATGATGATGTTGACTGGGTTTACGATTATACAAAACGACAGAACGTATTTGACATTCCGTTTAAATTTAATGTAGGCGATTATGTTTCAATTTATGCTGATGTTGATGTTGGACAAAGCCGTTTCGAAGTAGAAAGAAACAAGTTTTTCTGCAATCTCCCATTGTCCCTTGATTCCATTGATGCATTTATTGTTCATGATTCTTATTTAAGCGCAGGTTATGAATTCCCTCATAATGTAGGATTGAATTTCAGACTTGGACTTGGTCCTCAAAAATATGGCAAGACTCTCATGCCAAGTAACATCATGTCTGAATATCTTACTGACACAGCTTATGCACAGTTTAAAGTATATTCGCCTTATGTAAATTACACCTGTTCAATTACTCAGTTCAATAAAAAAACACATCTTTACATGCACAACTTTGAATTAAGGATGTTCAAGAAATTTACACTGCAGGCTTTTGAATGTATTCTTCCATATGACCAGTTTGAATTGAAGTATCTCAATCCTATTGGTGTATTCCATGGATTTGGTGCATATCAGAATGCTCCTGTAAATTCATATCTTGGAATTAAAGCAAATTTTGTTCCATGTGATTTCTTAAGAATTTATGCCCAGCTTTCTCAGAACGAACATCAGATGTTGATGGAAAAAGAATGGCCAATTCCTGAAGGCTGGAGTTTACAGGGTGGCCTTGAAACTTATGTTCCGATAGGACCAGGTTATTTCCATGCAGGTCTTGAAGCATATTATTCAACTCCATACCTTTATATTAAAGACAGTCCTAACTTTTCATTTGCACGAACATATTATCAGCTTGTTGGAGCAGGTGATTATTATCAGTGGATGGGAAGCCCTTATGGTCCTGATACAATTGCCGGTAAACTTGTTGTAGGTTATGAAGTTCCTGGTGTGTGGTCGGTAGAAGGTTTTTATTCTCTTGCAGCAATGGGCGAAAACGGTGGCCTTAAGGTATTGAAAAACAGCGGATGGTCTGCCTGGGATATTGATAAGTTTAATCAGACAGCATGGCCTTTTAAAGATGAAACAATCAATGAAATTTCAAAACAGAGAACTCCACATGGTGTCGTTCAGTTTGTAAATACTTTCTCTTTAAAAGGAACTCTAGCTGCAACTCCTTACCTTGATATCAATCTTCAGCCATCATATGTGTTTATCACTAATTATAATAATGTTCCTGGCGTTACAAAACATTCCTTTGAAATTGCTGCAGGAGTAAAATTCTATCCGACAAAATTGTGGTTCCCTAAAGAAGCAAGAATCTGGATTGATAAAAAAGATAAAGAAAAACTTGCTGCTGAAAATAATTCCCAGAATCAATAAATAATTGAATGAGGCACTGATATGAAATTCTTAAAAAAAATCTGTTTTGTATTAATTGCATTTAATCTTACATTTTCTCTTTTTGCACAGGTTAGCGTAGATCCTAATGATGATTTTTATCAAAGTGCAGCGCGCTGGCAGGCAGAAGGAATTGTCGATTTTCTTCCACAGGTAAGACCTTATTCAATTTTGACAATCAAGGATATTATCGAAACTGTAAAGAGTAAAGGTACTCCAAAAGATGTAGAAGTTGCTCTTGAATATGAAAATAAATATTTAAAGAAATGGTGGAATGTTGAAGCAGAAATTCAGAATGAAACAAAAGTTGGATCTTCAACAGGTGCAAATAATTATTTTGGCTTTAGACCTGCTTTTTCAGGCGACCTTCCTCTTTTTAATGTAGCAGGTATCGGTTACAGACTTGGATTTTTGTTTGATGTAGGTAAGTGGAATAACCTTAATGTACTTCCCATGTATCAAAATGTATTGAATGACAATCACGGGGACCCTGCAACCATTGGCCCAATTCAGGGGAAAATGGATATGGTTACAAATCTTACTTTCGGTACTAAAAACATGTACGGCTTTTTAGGACTCAACAGAATTGAACACGGTCCTAAACTCAGTAACAGTATCACTATTGACGGTACAAGTTATCACATGGCTAATATCGGTTTCAATATGGATACAAAATATGTCAGCTATTCTCACTTTATATCAAGTATGGGTGCCGGACTTTTAAACGGGCAGTGGGCAACAAATAACAAATATCTTGCGTTCCATTCTGTCAGAGTTCAGCCTTTTAAGCAGTGGGCTTTCAGCTTTTATGAAACTGCAACTGTTGTAGACAGATTTGATCCGGCTTACATTGTTCCTGTTCCATTTATGATGATTCAGGGAATGTACGGTGCATCAGACAATCTTTTAATGGGTGTAAATACAACAGTTCGTCCTGTTGACAGACTTCAGCTTGATGCAGGACTTCTTATTGATGACATAAATGTAGACGGATTTTTCAAAGGTGACTGGAATACACTTCTGCGAATCGGACTTCAGGCAGGCGTAACTTATGTTCCAAAAAATCCGGTTTTTGAAAAAATGTCTTTGGATTATACTCTTATCACTCCATATACATACAATCATATTGATACCTGTTATGGACTTACTCAGGATTTTGACAAATACAAGTACACAATTAATCATTATTCTGATTACAATAAAGACAGTCTTATAACCCGCAACGTTTCACTTACAACACCATTAGGACCAAACTCTGACCGTCTTGTTTTCATGACAACATTGCGTCCTGTAAAAGGCCTTAAAATTGATGCTTCAACATCATTTGCCCGCCATGGAAATATTGCTGAAAGTTTCAGTGATGAAGAAGCTCAGGCTTATCTTAACGCTAACCGTGATGCAAAAAAACTTGGTTCCCCAACAGACGATTCTTTTGCAACAGACGGTAGTATCTGGGCTTCTCAGGTATCACTTCGTTCCCGCTGGATGAACAACTGGCTTGCACAGGAACATAAAATGTATGTAATTCAGGCAGGTTTTGATGCCCAGTATGATCTTATTACATCAAAAGCCGGCTGTTTTTCTTTTATCTTTGGATATACATTTGAAGCCATTATCAATAAAGGTGTTGATTCAAGCATGTATCCTGCTTACTTTGCAACAGCCAGTGCAAATGCCTACGATCAGAATGCAGCCACTATTGCTGATGTAAGAAGAGCTAAGCAAAATTGGATTGACAATTTGCATAATGAGTTTAATAATTATTTTAAGGTAGCTTTTAAATACCGCTATTAGGCAATATTTTAACACATCAGGGGTTTTATGGTTAAAAAGCGAAAGTTTCTATTTCTATATCTGACTACAGGTGCTGGTCATATCTCAACGGCAAGGGTTATGACAGAATCATTGCAGCGGGTTGATCCTGACTGTGAAGTTAAAATGATTCACGGATTTGATCACAAAAATAGAATAGGGCGACTGATTTTTGAAAACGGTTATTCACTTTCTCAAAACTGGCTTCATGGTCTTTTCCCGCTGACTTATGATCTTGGGCAATACCGACCAATTCAGACTCTTTTTAAGCGGGTTATCAGAAGACCAACCGTAAGGTATTTTGTTGAAGTTCTTAAAAAAGAAAAGCCAACTGATATAGTTTGTTTCCATTTTGCTTTGTCAATGTTCATTAAAGAAGCTGTTAAAATGGTGGATCCTTCCATTAAGCTGAATGTAATGATTACAGATCCTTTTACTGTTCCAAACTGCTGGTACTACGATAAAACTTTAAAATATCTTGTATATTCCCAGCAGGCAAAAGACCACGGAATTGAACTTGGAGTTCCGGCCGAAAATATTAAGATCATACCTTTTGTATTGAATAAAAAATACACCACACCTTTTACTAAGGAAGATATCCTTGCACTTAGAAAAAAGCATGGTTTTGATCCTGATAAAAAGGTTCTGCTTATGGTAGGCGGTGGAGAAGGAATTCCCGGTGCAATTGAAATCATCAATAAATGCATCTTAAAGAAAGCAAAATTTTCTGTAGCTGTTGTCTGTGGAAAAGATGCTGCTAAGAAAAAATATTTTGAAGGTGTAAAAGCACTTCACCCTAAATTTGATTTCCATGTTTATGGTTTTGTAAATTATCTTGATGAACTTGTAAAACTTTCAGACTGTGTCGTAATGAAAGCAGGACCTGCAACTTTGCTTGAAGTTCTTTCCTGCAAAAAACCGGTAATTATCTGTCGTTACATTCATAACCAGGAACTGGGCAACATGCGTTTTGCAGTAGATAATAAAGTCGGAAGTTTTATCCAGAAACCAGGTAAAATTTTTGACAAGGTAGAAGAACTGTTAAATGACGAAAAATTCGATGAGCATATGAAAGAAAAATTCGATGCCCTGACAATTGATACAGAGACTGATAAAATTTCAAAATACCTTCTTGAAGGCTGATAAAAAAAAGGCTGTTCACGAAAAAAGTGAGCAGCCTTTATTATTATAGCATAAAAAATTACTCCGGAAGGTTATCAAAACAATAAAAATGCTTGATTACTCTTTCGTCAAATGCTTTTTGAATAAGTTCATCTGGTGCAACTTTTTCATATATATCTTTTGCATCTTCAACACTTCCGCGTAATACAGGATGGCGTGGACTGAATAATACACAGCAGTCCTCATAAGGCAGAATTGAAGTATTGTAAGTTCCGATGAAGTTTGCAGTATCAATAATTTCTTCTTTATCCAGACCAACAAGAGGGCGTAAAAGCGGAAGTTCTGCAAAGCTTTCAGTAATGTTCATGTTTTCGATAGTCTGGCTTGCAACCTGTCCAAGACTTTCGCCTGTAATAAGACACTGTGCATTGATTTTTTTTGCAACCATATTGGCAGCTTTCATCATACACATTCTTAAAACAAGTGTACTCCAGGCTTCAGGAGCTTTCTGTTTGATGAGCATCTGAACATCTGTAAAAGAAATGATGTTTAAAGTAGTCTGCAATCCATAAGTAGAAAGAATGCTTGCAAGATCTTCAACTTTTTTCTGAGCTTCATCAGATGTATACGGATATGAATGGAAGTAAATGCATTCAACTTTCATACCGCGGCGCATCATTCTGTAGCCGGCAACAGGACTGTCCAGCCCTCCTGACAAAAGTAAAAGACCTTTACCGCTTGAGCCTACCG
This sequence comes from Treponema sp., assembly GCA_024402475.1. Classification (GTDB taxonomy): domain Bacteria; phylum Spirochaetota; class Spirochaetia; order Treponematales; family Treponemataceae; genus Treponema_D. The sequence continues at coordinate 52,141 of JAKSTQ010000013.1, forward strand.
GAAGGCCGCGGCAGCCTTTGTATGAGGTTGTATAAACGTAACAGTTTTCGCGTACTTCAATGTAAATAACAACATCCGGATTATAAAGGTCAACGCCCATAATTCCTTCATCAAAAAGAGGAGCTGCAGCCTGTCTTGAAATTTCGTATGAGTCAAGTGGAAAACTTTTATCGCTTCTTCTTGAGTCAATTTTAAAAGTTTTTGCGCCCTTATCTTTGGCTTGAATTCCAAGTTCTTTAACTTTTGCAGAAATAGCTTCGATAGTTTTTTCAACCTGATGAGCTTTTGCAAAACCAGTAATTCCGATCATATGAGAAAGACAGAATTCTACTTTTGAATCGTACTGGTCTTCAACCTGAACAAACATTCTTCCTGCACGAAGATTGATTTTTGCAGGAACATGTTTAAGAAAATTTTTTGTATTCTGAACAAGACGCTGTTCAAATTCCTTTATATTGGAACCTTTGAGAGTTAATTCACCAACTTTAACAAGATATGTAGACATAAAAGATATATTATCGTTTTTATGCCTTAAGGTAAAGGCAAACAACCGGGGAATAAAATTACATTCTTTACACTTTTCGTGTCTTATGTTAGATTTAAAGTTACAGGACATCCTTGAATGTATACAATAGATAAAGTACTGCACATTTTTAAGAAAACTCCAAATTCACTAGGCAAAAATCTATGCCAGCTTTTACGCAATAAGGTAGAAGAATGCCCTGATAACATTCTGCAGGCTTACAAAAACGAAATCGGTACTTATGATTACCGCAGTTATAAACTTGTTTACAGACATATTATTGACCTTGCCTGCGCATTAAAAGAATTCGGAATCAAACGCGGTGATCTTGTTGGTATGATTTCAGATAACCGCCGTGAATGGTTCATTGCAGATTATGCTTTGCTTTGTCTTGGTGCTGCTGATGTTCCTCGTGGCTGTGATTCCATGGGAACAGAAATCCGTTATATTTTAAGTTTTACAGGCTGTAAAGTATGTTTCTTTGAAAATGAACGCCAGCTTGAAAAAGTCCTTGAACATGCTGATGAAGTTCCAGAACTTACAGACGCAATTCTTTTTGATTCTCCAGATGAACTTACAATGGAACGGGCTGCTTTGCTTGGAATCCGAGTACATAAATTCATTGAATTTGAAGACGAAGCAAAAAAAGCTTCTGATGCCCAGCGTGCCGCAATCGAAAAAGAAATCGATATGACAGAAGGCAGTGATCTTGCCACAATCATTTTTACTTCTGGAACTACAGGTACACCAAAAGGCGTTATGCTTACACATGACAACTTTCTGGCACAGGCAGAAGCTTCTCCTAAAGCCCTTACTACTGCAAAAGACGGAGATATCTGGCTTTCTGTTTTACCTATATGGCATGTTCTTGAACGCGGCTGTACATATATCATAATTGCACTTAAAGGCGGAATTGCATATTCAAAACCTGCAATTGAAATTATGAAAGAGGATATGAAAATCATTCATCCTCAGTGGCTTGTAGGCGTTCCTCGTCTTTACGATGCATTTGTTCAAAGCTGTTACCGTGATGCAAAACGCAAAGGCAGCTTTTCTCTTTTTACGTTTAATATTTCAATGTCAATCGGAAAGCGTTTCTGCTGGGCTAAAGACAGATTTGTAGGTCTTGTATGCCGTACAAGCAGAATGACAGCAATTCTCGACCGCATTTACAGTTTCCTTCCGATGATTTTTACAGCACCATTTTACGGGCTTTTTAATCTTTTTGTTTACAGAAAGCTTGTTAAAAAACTTGGCGGTAAAATTACTGGATGTATTACAGCTGGTGGAAGCCTTCAGTCAGAAACAGACCTGTTCTTCAGAACAATCGGTGTTAAGCTTATCGACCTTTATGGTATGACAGAAACAGCTCCAATTATTTCTATCCGTAATGCTAAAAAGCCAAAGTCAGGATGTTCAGGTAAAATCTATCCTACAATGGAAGTTAAGATTGTTGCTCACCAGGATGGTGTTCCACTTTCTGATACTGATCTTGGTTATTGTAAGAAAGGAATTATTTTTGCCCGTGGAAGACAGGTAACTAAAGGTTATTACCGCCGCCCGGATCTGACAAAGGACATTATTGACAATAACGGCTGGATTAATACAGGAGATTTTGGTATGCTCAGCCGCCGTAACGAACTTATTATTCTTGGACGGGCAAAAGATACCATCGTACTTTTAGGCGGAGAAAATGTTGAACCTCAGCCAATCGAAAGTGCAATCTGCCGCAGTAAATATGTTGAATCAGCAGTAGTTGTCGGTCAGGATAAAAAATATATTGCAGCGCTGATTGTTCCTTCAAAAGACAGAATCCTTCAATATGCTAATGACAACAGAATCATGTATGACACTTATGATTCACTTATTGAAACTTCAGAAATAAATACACTTATCCGGGAAGAAATTGATGATCTTGTTGATGAAAAAACCGGATTCAGGACCTGCGAACGTGTCGGTAAATTTACTCTGCTTAATGAAAGTTTCAAAATCGGCAAAGAAATCAATGCAAAGCAGATTGTAATGCGTCACAAAATCGAAAAACTTTATGCAAAAGAAATCAAGGCTTTGTTTGCAGGAAGAAACAGCTCTAACAATTAAAAGGAATCAGAACGTTTGACATTAAAGAAACTGTTTTATAAATCTGTTTTTCTTTTGTTCCTCACATTTACAGCTTTTTCTCAGGAAAATGCTTCAATCAATTCAATTGCACCGGATGCTTTACTTGAAACAAATGAAGTTCCTGCCTGCTTTGGCGGAATCTGGGAAAACGACGACCGCTATCTTCTTTTTACAGAAAATGTATTTGAAAAAACTGATGAAGATAAAAATCAGAATAATTACATCTGGATTTATCTTAAAACTTTTTACGGCTGGTATACTGACCGCGCCGCTGAACCATCTTCAATTTCAAAAGATTCTGTAAAAGATCATAATGATACTGTTTTTCTTGATAACCAGAATATTCAGATTAAATTTAAGAGTCTTTTCCAGACAGATAATGCAAGTGCCTGGGAAATCATTCTGTCTTATCCCCGGATAAAAGAAAAGACAATAATTCCTGTTGCTGTTATCGGTAATGAAATTTATCTTGATTTTGCGTTGAATACAACCTTACCTGAATTTAAAGACAGCCAGAATCCGCTTGTAGGGTCCTGGTCAAGACAGGCTTTATCTACAGGTCTTAAGGTAAGTCAGCCGCGGATTAAGGACAGCCTTTATTCAATGTATATTACACAGTCGGGTATTTATTATATCCGTTACTGGCAGACAGACATGCCTTACAGCACTGAAAAAGCATATTTTTCTGACGGAATTACATACAGTGTTCCAAAGCATATTCAGTCTGCAGGAAAGGTATATACCTGTGTAACCGGCAGAAGAACTACAATCCGCAATGTAGAAAAAACATCACAGAATCTTGAAAATTATAAAATTGACCAGTCTGGATCAATTATGGTTTTCGGGAAGCCTTATTCAACAAAAATAAATGAAAGGGCAGGCCGTAAAGAAATTCTTGAAATCGTAGAAAAAAATAATTCCCGTTGCGCTCCATATCCTGATCCTCCGTTCCCGCCTTCTAACCTTGACTGGCACCTGGAAGAGATTTACAAACTCGAACAGACTAATGCCTTAATGCGTGAATTCCGTAAGCGTACTAATACCGGAACAGTTGAAAAATGACTAAAAAACTGGTATAATTATACAAATTTACTATATGTAAAAACTATCTACAAATGAGGTTTTATTTTGTATAAGCCAGTCGATCCAAAAGCAGACTTCCCTCAGCAGGAAGAAGAAATCCTTAAATTTTGGCAGGAAAACGATACTTTCAAAAAATCTATTTCGCAGCGTGAAGGTAATCCTGAATTCGTTTTCTATGACGGACCTCCTTTTGCAACAGGTCTCCCACACTTTGGACATTTTATTCCATCAACAATCAAAGATATTATTCCCCGCTATCAGACAATGAAGGGAAAAAAGGTTGAACGCCGTTTCGGCTGGGACTGTCATGGACTTCCAGT
>JAKSTQ010000014.1 GCA_024402475.1 Treponema sp.
GAATTGCAAATTCAGCACGATGGATTGATTTTGAATGTTATACAAAAATCAATGAGAAGAAAATCTACAATCGCATCCTAATCCGAAACAAACGCCCAAAATAAGAGGAAAAAACAAAATGGAAATTGAGCCAAGAAAGATTACGATTCGACAACTGACTGAAGGTTATGAAGACAACGCGGAAAATGGTGTAAAAGGCTTTGCCGGGAAACTTGACATACGCCCTCCTTATCAAAGGGAATTTGTTTATAACGAAAATCAGCGGGATCTTGTTATTGACAGCATCGTACAGAATTTCCCTCTTAATGTTATGTACTGGGCAGAACGGTCTGATGGTACTTTTGAAGTTATGGATGGCCAGCAAAGAACTATTTCGGTTTGTCAGTATGTTGCCGGAGATTTTGCTCACTGTATGAGATACTTTCATAATTTGCAAGAAGATGAAAAGAATCAAATTCTTGATTATGAACTTAATGTTTACATTTGTCGTGGTACAGATTCAGAAAAATTAAACTGGTTCAGACGCATAAATGTCGCTGGTGAAAAACTTACTGAACAGGAAATCCTAAATGCAGTTTATTCTGGCTCATGGGTTACAGACGCAAAAAATTATTTTTCCAAAAACGGCTGTGTTGCTTACAAAGTTGCCGGCGATTATGTAAATGGTTCCCCTATCAGACAGGACTTCCTTGAAACTGCCATAAAATGGATTTCGAGAAACAATATAGAAGAATATATGGCATGCCATCAAAACGATCCTAATGCACTTGCTTTATGGCAATATTTCAGTTCAATTTTTACATGGGTAGAAGGTACTTTCAAGCATACAAAAGAACGAAAAAAAATCATGAAAGGTGTTGATTGGGCTGAGCTATATAATAACTTTAAGGACGTTGTTCTGGACACAAATAAAATTGAAACAGAAATTGAAAAACTGATTCTTGATGATGATGTCAATAACAAAAAAGGAATTTTCCACTTTGTTCTGACCCGAAATGAAAAATATCTTTCGATAAGAACTTTCTCCGATAGCCAGAAAGTTGCAGCTTATGAAAAACAAAAAGGCATCTGTGCAAACCCAAATTGTCCGGATCATAACAAGCACTTTGAATTATCAGAAATGGAAGCCGACCACATTACCCCATGGAGTCAAGGCGGAAAAACAACATTAGAAAATTGCCAGATGCTGTGCAGAGAATGTAACAGACGAAAAAGTGACAGATAAAAAATCACAAGCTGTCATAATGAGTTCACCCTGGAGTCCCCGGGTATAATTGAATTTTTACCACTATTTATAGTAGAATGTGCGATTATGAAAGCTACAAAAACTATTATCTCGACACTGCGTGAAGCTCCAAACGACGCAGTTATTGCAAGCCATCAGCTCATGATGCGCTCTGGTCTTATCCGTAAACTTGGTAACGGTCTTTATTCTTACATGCCGCTGGGCTACCGTGCCTTTACAAAAGTTGCAAACGTTATCCGTGAAGAACTTGATAAAGCAGGTCTTCTGGAAATGAAACCTACTGTTATTCAGCCGGGAGAACTCTGGAAGGAATCTGGACGCTGGGAAACAATGGGACCTGAAATGCTCAAAGCTACAACACGCGGCGGTCAGGACATGATTGTTTCTCCAACAGCCGAAGAAGCCTTTACAGCTCTTATCCGCGACGGACTTGATTCATACAAACAGCTTCCTCTGATCCCTTACCAGATCAACACAAAATACCGTGATGAAATCCGCCCACGCTACGGCGTTATGCGCGGACGCGAATTCACAATGATGGACGCTTACTCTTTTGACGCAGACAAAGAATCTCTTGATAACTCTTACAACACAGTTGCAGAAGCTTACCGCAAGATTTTCAAACGTCTTGGTCTTAAAACAATTTCAGTAAAAGCAGACACAGGAAACATGGGTGGTTCTGGTTCTGAAGAATTCATGATTGAATCTCCTGTTGGTGACGATACACTTATGCTGTGCGAATGCGGTTACGCTGCAAACGTAGAAAAAGCTGCATGCCGTCCTGATGTTCCGGTTGATGATTCTGGAAAACCACAGGCAAAAACTGATCTTGCAGTTGAAGAAGTTGCAACTCCAAATGTATTCAGCATTGAAGACATGGAAAAATTCTTTGGCACAACTTCTAAACGCTTTATTAAAGCTTTGATTTACCGCGTTATCAACTGTGGTCTTGATCTTTCAAATGCCACCGGCGGCAAAAACTTCAAACAGGTTACAGAAGGAAACTTCACATATTATCCGCTTTCATATGTTTGTGTTCTTATCCGCGGTGACCTTGAAGTTAACGAAGCAAAACTTGCAGGACTTTTGAAATGTTCTGACCTTTGCCTTGCTGAAGGTGATGAAATCATTCAGATGGCTAACGCTCCACACGGATTTGTTGGTCCGATGACTTTGAACTGTCCTATTATCCAGGATCTTTCTGTTGTTGATATGCACGACGCTTTTGCAGGTGCCGGTAAAGAAGGATTCCACATTAAGCACGTTGAACCAGGCCGCGACTACACTCCATTTATGACTGGTGATGTTCGTACAGCAATGGTTGGAGACGCTTGTCCTGACTGCGGTAAACCGTTCTACAGCAAAAAAGGTAACGAACTTGGACACATCTTCAAGCTCGGTGACAAATACACAAAAGCAATGAATGTAACATATCTTGATAAGAGCGGAAAACCTGTTGTTCCACTTATGGGTTGTTACGGAATCGGTGTTGACCGTACACTTGCTTCTATTATTGAAACATATCACGACGAAAAAGGAATCTGCTGGCCAATTTCAACAGCGCCTTATCAGGTTGCCGTAATTCCTGTTCAGTACAAGGACAAGATGAAGGAAGTTGCTGATTCAATTTACGATGAACTTACAAAAGCCGGAATCGAAGTAATTCTGGATGACCGCAACGAACGTCCTGGCGTTAAGTTCACAGACTCAGAACTTATCGGTTACCCATTGCGCATCGTAGTTGGAGACAAAAATCTTCCTAACGTAGAATTTAAACCTCGCACAGCAGAAAGTGCAGAACTGGTTCCTGCAACAGAAGCTGCTGCAAAAGCAGTTCAGTTTGTACGCGACGAACTTGCAAAATTGAACGGGTAGTATTAAGAAATAACATTAAAAAATCGATTGGCCTGTAACAAATCAGGTCAATCGATTTTTTTATACAGAAAGATATACCTGTACCAGAAGGAATTTTTCATGAAAAAGAAAATATTTTTTAATTTAATTATTGCTGCAGTATGTGCAGTTTCCGGGTTTGCAAAAATTCCGGGTGTAAAACCATACATTGATGACAGGTCAGGAACCTTTGTTTACTACAAGGATTCGTCATTTACACGCCCGTCTTACATCGGATTTTTGTATTACGATGATTCATCTTTTGGAATCCGCTATTATGCGCCTGCAACAGATACTCAGCTGCCAAAAGATATTTCTCTTCTTTTTACAGTTGATCCTGAAGCTGATCACGTTAATATGACTGGCGAACGCATACTTTCAAATGTAACACAGGAAGATACTGAACTTATCAATTACCTTCATGATCTGGTTTATGAATTCAGTTCACGCCGTAAAAAGGCTGGAAATATTGCACCAGGGGCAAAAGACCTTCCTTATAAATCTTCTGATATCTTCATGAACAATGGTTTTGAATCAAGTGAAAGTTTCATGCAGTTCGGTGGAAAAGTTACAGTTGTATACGACTACCTTGTTCCAGTTTTTAATATTAAAAAGATTTACGGCCCGGATGCTGTCAACGTATTTGAACTTTGCTCAATAGGATCTGTTTCAAATTCTCAGGCAAAAGCATTTTTTGAATTTGTTCCTGTAGAACTTTTAACACCAGCAAAAGAAGCAGCACTGCCAGAAATCAAACCGGGAAAATTAAGAGACGTTAAACTTCCTTTATGGAGTTTTAAAATTGACGACAACTTTACAGAACACAGCGCCTCTTTATATCTTATGGATAGCAATGCAGCATTTCTGTTTGCTCCGACTCCTGCCACTTATAAACGGGAAGAAATCATCAGAATGTTACTCACAAGCAAGGACACAGATTTAAAGACATTAAAGATTTCAACAGACAAAAGCGGAAAAACTAAAATCGAAAAAATCAACATCACAAAAGACAGCCGTTACTTTGACCAGAAAGTTCTCATGCAGTCAAAGGAATTAAAACAGAAAGGTTTGATTCTGTGTGTTTCGTTAACAGTACTTGAAAAATTCTACAAAGACAACAAATCTTATTTTGAAAAACTGCTTAACAGCGTAAAATAATAAAAACTAAAATTCGATTTAGATAAAAAAGCCCTTCAGTTATGACCGGAGCAATAAAACGCTTTGACCATAATTGAAGGGCTTTTATTTTAGAAGCTTGATCTTGAATAAGGAGAACCAATCCACATCCAGACGTCTTCTCCACTTCCGATGTAATTTTTGCGCTGCCCTTCTACAAGGAACTGAACGCTGTCTACAGTTGAAAATTCAGTTGCAGTATAAACAAGCTGCATCAGCTGTGCGCGATAACCGTCAGCACCATACTGGTTGTATTCAAATTCTTCACTCAAATTCAATGTAGCAATTCCATTTTTAACGGAAGCACCTAAAAGGCGTGTGCCGGCTGGAATAAGTGTACGGCAATTTTTTTCAGCAGAAGAAGTACCTGCAAGCAAAGCACGAATAGTATTTGTCAAAGGCGAATCCGATTTTGGAATTTCACGGATAACCTGCTTGCGTGTTACAGAACCGTTGGATTCAACTACAACAAAATAAAGCTTTACGCTTGTCATTGGAACGGCAGGTTCTTTCTTTTCCGGAGTTTTTGTTTCTTCTGTTTTTGTAACTGTTTCTTTTTTTTCAGTTTCTTTTGGAGATTCCGGTTTTACAACAGTTTCAGTTTTTTCTTCCGGTTTGGTTTCAGGTTCTTCTTTTTTCTTAATCTGAAGTTCAACAGAATTACTTGTCAGGGAAAGATCATTTTCGCGGGATGGAGAAGTTTCAGCTTCGCCAGGTTCAATCTGAAGTTCAACTTTACCGTTACTTTCTGTCTTTTTAGGCGGTGCTTCAAAATTTTCGATGAACTGCGGAGTCTTACCTGTTACGCGTTCAAAGAAACGTGCATCCTTAAGGTTTTGTATGATTGTATTCTTATTCACCAGGAATACGATGAGAAGAATTATTCCAAGTAAAAACCAGCATGCAAGCATGAGGCCTGATTTATTTTTTTTCTTATCTGCCATAAATTCAATTATAAAGATTTTTCTATAACAAGACAATAAAACGATTTGACTTTATACCAAGCCTTAAGTAAACTTAAAAATATGAGCAAAACAGTTAAAAAGACAAAAATAATTACTTTTGGTGAACTTATGCTTCGCCTTATGCCTTTTGGTTACGAACGATTCATCCAGACAGAAACATACAACGCACAGTTTGGCGGCGCAGAAGCTAATGTTGCAGTCAGCCTTGCAAATTTTGGAATGGAATCTGTTTATGTAACAAAACTTCCTGAAAACCCAATCGGACAGGCCGCACTGAACAGCCTTCGCCGTTATGGAGTTAATACTGATTATATTGCTCGAGGCGGAGAACGCATGGGAATTTACTTCCTTGAAAAAGGAGCATCCCAGCGCGGAAGTCTTTGTATTTACGATAGAAAAAATTCATCTTTGAGTCAGAGTTCAGCAGATGATTATGACTGGAAAGAAATTTTTAAAGATGCTTCCTGGTTCCATGTAACAGGAATCACACCGGCACTTTCTGCAGGCTGCGCTGACATTGTACTTACAGCAGTTAAAGAAGCAAAGAAACTTGGACTTACAGTAAGCTGCGATTTGAATTACCGTTCAAAACTCTGGACAACAACAAAAGCAAAAAAAGTGATGACAGAAATTGCAGTTTATACGGATGTCTGTATTGCAAATGAAGAAGACGCACAGAAAGTTTTTGGAATTAAAACCAGTAAAACAAATGTTGATGCAGGAATAATTGATAAAGATGCTTATTCAAAAACTGCAAAAGACCTTGCAGTTACTTTTGGATTCAAGAAAGTTGCAATCACTTTGAGACAGTCAATAAATGCAAGCCGTAATAACTGGAGTGCACTTTTGTACGACGGCAAAGAAGCAGTTTACAGCAAGCAGTATTCAATCGACATTATTGAACGCGTAGGTTCAGGTGATGCGTTTGCTGCAGCCTTGATTTATGCGCTCATTCAAAAAGATCAGGAAAACGAACTTTTCCGTTCCAACAGAGACTGCATTGAATTTGCTTCTGCGGCTGCCTGCCTCAAGCATACAGTTGAAGGCGATTACAATATGTTCAGTGCAGATGAAGTTCTTGCACTTTCACTTTCAAACGGAACAGGCCGCGTCGTAAGATAAAATGAATCTGAATGGAACATGGAAATTATTTCCAAAAGACAAAGATAAGATAAAAAGCTACACGGATTACTTTGAAAAAAATGAATTTGTAAAAGCACAGATTCCAGGTGACATACATTCAGCATTAATCAAAGCAAAAATTATCAAAGATCCGTACTACGGGAAAAACGAACAGGAAATTCAGTGGATTGGAAAATGCGACTGGATTATAGAAAGAACTTTTACAGTAAAAGAATTAAAACAGAAAGCCTTTATTCAGTTCTGGTTTGCGGATACATTTTTTGAACTTAAAATAAACGGCAAAAAAGCCGGAAGCGGAAACAACATGTTCCGTAAATGGCGTTTTGATATCAGCAGAATTCTTGTTAAAGGAAAGAACACAATTTCGTTCACCTTTACAAGTGCAGAAAACCAGGCCTTAAAGCTCGCCAAAAAATTACCTTACCCGATACCTTATTCAACTTACCCGGTCTACTCTCCTCACCGTAACCTTGTGCGCAAAGCCCAGTGCCACGCAGGGTGGGACTGGGGACCGTGCGTAATGGCTTATGGTATTTACGATGACATCTTAATAGAACAGACTGATTCATTTTGCATCGACTGGGTCAACACACGCACGGTGCAGACAAAAGCCGGATGGCTTTTGTCTGTTTGCGCACAAGGTGTCAGCCATGAAATTTCTGTAGAAAAAAGCAGTTGTGGTCTGGACTTTAAAGGTCAGGAAATAAGCGAAGAAGAAAAACTGGTGAAGTTAGGGTCGGGGACTTTTCAGGTTAAGTATAAGTTTCTGGTTAAACAGCCGCAGTTGTGGTGGCCTGCTGGCAAAGGGGAACAGCCTCTTTACACATTAACTTTTAAGCTGGGCAATCAAACCATTACTAAAAATATTGCATTGCGAAACCTTAAAGTAATTTCTAAAAAAGACAAGGCCGGTAAATGCCTTAAATTCAACATAAACGGCAAAGATGTTTTTGTTAAAGGCGCAAACTGGATTCCCTGCGATGCATTGCCTGAACGCCAGACTTATCCTGTTTACAGAAGACTTCTGGAAGATGCTGTCAGCGCCGGAATGAATACAATCAGGGTCTGGGGCGGCGGTCAATATGAGCATGACTGCTTTTACGATATCTGTGATGAACTTGGAATTATGGTCTGGCAGGACTGTATGTTCAGCTGTTCAATGTATCCTGCTGACAACGAATTCCTTGAAAACGTTTCTCAGGAAATTTACGATCAGGTTCACCGTTTAAAAGATCATCCCTGCATTGCATTGTGGTGCGGCAATAATGAAGATGTTGGTGCCATAACCTGGTACGAAGAATCCCGTAAAAATCCTATGCGCTATTTATGCGATTACAATACTCTTAACGAAGAAACTCTTGCAAAACAGATTCGCCTTCTGGATCCTGACCGTCTTTTCTGGCCTTCAAGCCCTAGTGACGGTTCTCCAAACATAAGCGACAACTGGCATTGCGATAACTGCGGTGACATGCATTACTGGACTGTCTGGCACGAAAAACAGTCTTTTGATGCTTACCTGAAAATCAAACCGCGTTTCGTTTCTGAATTCGGTTATCAGTCTTTTCCTGGCCTCGAAGGAATTCGTTCCTACTGTCCTAAAGATCAGTTCAACCTTACTTCTCCTGTAATGGAATATCATCAGCGTTCTGACGGCGGAAACTCAATTATCCTGGAAAACTTTTCCCGTTACTTTAGATTCCCTGACGGTTTTGAAAACATGATTTATTTAAGTCAGGTTCAGCAGGCTATGGCTATTAAAACCGCTGTTGATTACTGGCGCAGTCTTATGCCTTACTGCATGGGAACTATTTACTGGCAACTCAACGATTTGTGGCCGGTTGCTTCCTGGTCAAGTATTGAATACAGCGGCAAATGGAAACTTCTTCATTACGCTGCCAGACAATTCTACCGCGATGTGAATGTTACAGGTTTCATCAAAGACAATAAAATTTTCATTCAGGCTGTTAATGATTCCTTTAATGAAATCAATGCAAAAATTGAATTTTCACTTTGCAGATTTTCCGGTGAAACTGCTTTTTCAAAAAAATTAAATCTCTGTATCAAAGCCGGCAAGTCTGTTAATGCCTTTACCGAAAAACTTTCTTCTCTCCCTGAAGATCTTGAAAATTATTTTGTTCTGTTTTCAATGGAATATAATTCAACTAAAATCACTGACAGTCTGTTTTTAAAATTCCCTAAAGAATGTAACATTCAAAAGCCGGTAATCAAATCTGCTGTAAAACAAACCGCAATTAATCAATTTGAAATCACTTTCTGTACCGATGTTCCTGCCTTTTATGTTGCAGCTGACTGTGAAAAAATCAACGGTATTTTTGATTCAAATCTTTTTACCTTAATGCCTGGTGAAAATAAAACCATTACCTTTACTGCCCGTGAAAAGACAAAAAAAATCACCTTAAAAGATTTTGAAAAATCTCTTAAGGTGAAAAATCTTTACCAGTAAAATTTGAGCATCTGAAAAAACTCGACGCCGTTTTGTTATTTACTCAATCTGACAAATTCACTTATTTCTCCAAGATAAAGTTTCATTGCCTCACGCCAGAAATCTTTTGTCGTAATATCAAATCCTGCTTTGCGGCAAAGGTCTTCGCAGCTCATGCTTCCTGTATCTGCAAGAAGGCTTGTGTAGACATCAACAAATGATTCTCCTTCTTTAAGATATCTTGCATATAATCCTGATGCAAAAAGCTGACCAAAGGCATACGGGAAGTTATAAAAATCAAGTCCGGTACTGTAATAATGAGATTTTACTGCCCACATATATTCGTGGCGTTCTCCATTCAAACCTTCTCCATAAGATTTTTCCTGTGCTGTACGCATCAGGCGGTTAAAATCTTCTGCTGTAAGTTCTCCGTCTGCGCGTTCTTCAAATACTGAACGTTCAAAATAAAAGCGGCACAAAATATCAACGAGTACCTGATTTGTATCCTGAAGATCCAGTTCAAGTATTTTGATTTTATCTGCGTCACTTACATTTCTGATTAAATCCTGCTTTACGATTGTTTCTGCAAAAGTACTTGCTGTTTCTGCAAGTGTCATTGGATATCCGCAAAGAAGATAATCACGGTCCTTGATGCAGCTGAAGTGGAACGCGTGTCCAAGTTCATGGGCAAGCGTAATTACATCGCTGAATGCTCCCGTAAAATTACTCAACACGCGCGATTCTTTCTGAACCGGAAAATCCTGGCAGTATGCCCCGCCGACTTTCCCTGCACGGCATTGCGCATCTATCCACTTTTTATCAAATGCATTTTTTGCAAAGTCACCCATTTTTGAACTGAATGAACTGAATTTTTCTATTATATAATTCTTTGCTTCATCAAATGTCCATGTTTTTTCCAGTAGTGAATCTGGATCTGGTTTTTCTCCCGGACAATTCACCGGAGCAAACAGGTCATAAAATGCAATTCCATTTGAATCTGTGCTTACTGTAGAATTTGTTTTTGCCAGTAGCTTTGCTTTTGCTTTAAGATATTCACGCCATTGCGGCAGACTTTCTTCTATTGAACCTATAAGTGCATCCAGTGTCTGTTTACTCATTCTGCTTGAAGCAAGGGCACGGTCAATTGCATTTTCCCAGCTGCGGCGTTTATTCAAAGTTACGGTTTCGCCCTTAAGGTTATTAAGACATGCGGCAAATGCTATTTCATTCTGTTTTAAAAGTGCCTTTTCTTTTTCCCAAGCTGTTTTTCTTGTTGCAGGATCCGGACTGTAAGCATCATTTCTAAGTTCGTTGAAAGTTTTTCCTGTCTGATTATCCTTAAGGTTTGAAATAATCTGTTCATGCAGGCGGTCCCACGCATCTCCACCTGTCTGCTGCATTGCTGTTGCTATGTCTTCCTGTTCCTGTGACATACGGTGTTCTGAGGCTGCAATAGTTTCTTCTATCTTAAAGCGGTATTTTTCGTATTCCGGATATGCTTTATAAAATTCTTCAAGTCTGTCTTTATTTGAACTTAAGATTTTTTCAAAACTTAAATGCTGCTGATAAGAACGAAGTGTCAGGTCTTCAAGATAAACGCGGTTATCAAGAAATTCCTTATTTGTTGTATCCACGGAATAAATTAGATATGCATAAGCTAAAAGTGATTCTTCCTGTGCATTTACTTTATTTGAAAGATCAATAAATGTTTTAAGCCACGAAGCAAAATCAAAGCTGGCATTATTCCCTGAATCAGAAAAAAGTCCTGCTGTCTTAATTATGCAGTCTATTTCATCCATTCCATTTATGAAGTTCTGCACTGCTTCTTTATATTCTTTTGTTTTGATATTTGGGTAAAGTGAATCCAGATTCCACTGGGGGATTGTGTCTTTAATCATACCTGATATTTTACTACTTTTTTCCATTAACATACAATGAATTCTTGTGGTATAATTTAAGAATGAGTTTATTAAGGCAGATTTTAATTAACTGCAGGGCAGATTTTTTCTGTCTGTTGCTTATTACTATTATTTACATCGATTCAATTAGAGCTTCAGGAAAATTTACAGAAGTAACACTTTTGCGATACTTTATGATTTCTGTTTTCATTTACATATTCTCTTATTCTGCTCATCTGCTGTTCCAGAAACAGATTCTTACCGGCTCCCTTTTTACAAGCCGAATTCTTTTACTGCTAAAAAATATTTTCCAGTGCCACCTTGCTTACTGCTGGTTTATTTTCTCTGAATATTCGGTCACCAACAAAAAACTTCAGCCTTGTGAAAAAGCTGTCTGGATTATGCCGGATATTTTTAATGCTATCTGTGTATTCATTACAATTTTTCAGACTAACGGTTTTTTATACACTGCCAACGCTGACGGAAGTTTTTCACGAGGACCTCTGTTCTTTTTACAGTACGTATTCCTTGTGCCTTATCTTTTTTCAGCATCAATTCCTAACCTTCTGAAATCCTTTAAACCTGAATATTATGTTAAACAGTCGATTCTGCGTACGTATGCTTTCTTCCCGGTTTTCCCTATCCTTACAATTCTTTTCCAGTTCTTTGTACCGGGATACTTTTCTGTTGGAATCGGAATTCTTCTTTCTCTGATTCTGGTTTATGTAAACATTCTGCGTCATACAATTTCGCATGACTATCTTACTAAAATTAACAATCGCCAGAACCTTATTGAATTCCTTACTGACAGAATTAAAACTACTGACAAAGACATGTATCTTTTAATGATGGATGTTAATAAATTCAAATCCATTAACGACAATCATGGTCATGAAGAAGGCGATAAAGCATTGATTCACATTGCTGAATGTTTAAAAGCAGTTGCTGAAAGAATTCCTTGTTTTATTTCACGCTATGGCGGCGACGAATTCATTATTGTCTTTGAAACCAACAACATTCAGGATGTAAGTATTCTTTGTGAAGAAATCCACAGCGAACTTAAAGTTATTGTTTCAAAATATAACCTTCCTTATGAACTTTCTGTTGCAATCGGATATGCTCAAAGTTCTGGAGTCAATCAGGATATCGACCAGCTTATTGCAGAAGCAGACAAAAAATTGTATATAAATAAAAATAACGCTAACTAAAAAAGGAATTATTATGGCAAGAACAGCAACCATCGAACGAAACACAAAAGAAACTCAGATTAAACTGACCCTTAACCTTGACGGAACAGGCAAGTGCAATGTTAAAAATCCAATCGGCTTTTTTGACCATATGCTCAGCGCTTTCTGTAAACACGGAATGTTTGATCTTGAAGGTGAACTTAAAGGCGATCTCGAAGTTGATCAGCACCACTTAATAGAAGATACTGGTATTACTCTTGGTATGTGTTTTGCCAAAGCCCTTGGTGACTGTGCCGGAATTTTCCGTTCAGGCTGTTTTACTTATCCAATGGACGAATCTTTGTGCCAGGCTGCTGTTGATTTTGGCGGGCGTCCTTACCTTGTCTGCAATGCAAACCTTACCGGTATTCCTTTAGTTAGTATTGGCCAGGATTCCAGAGAATCAAGTTTCCAGACTGACTGTTTTGAAGATTTCTGGCAGGGATTTGTAAGCACTGCAAAATGTAATCTTCACCTTGATACTATCCGCGGCCGCAGCGACCATCACAAAATGGAAGGTTTGTTCAAAGCTACTGCCCGTGCCATGCGTAATGCTGTTGAAATTGACGCACGCCGTAATGGTGAAGTTGCAAGCACAAAAGGTGTCATCGTCTAAAACATCTGACTTCGGTCGAGTCATCTGCTATATAAATGCAGAAGAGACTTTTTCTTTGTTCAAGACAATCTGGAGGTTTTATGATCAGTTCAATTATTGCCTGGGGTGATTCCATTTTAAAGGGAATTGTTTCTCAGGCCGGTGAATCTAAAGACATTGAAGTTATTGAAGACTCAAGCCTTAAACTTGCAGCTGATGCCCTTGGATTTGAATTTACAAACAAAAGTATCTTTGGTGCAACTGTTACTAAAATCCAGTCTACACAGAAAAAAAATATTTCTAAAGGCCTTAAGGCTGATCTTTGCGTAATCGAAGCCGGTGACAATGACAGTGATTACGACTGGGCTGCTTTATGTGCTAACCCTGATGCGCCTCTTGATAAAAAGACTTCTCCTCAGGATTTTAAAACTATCCTTGCACAGATGGTTGCAACTGCCCGCGAAAATAAAATTACTCCGGTTCTTATGACTCCTCCACCACTTGTTGGTGAAACCTGGTTCAAAAACATCTGCATCGGCCTGGACGAAAATATTATCCGTAACTTTGTCGGCGAAGACATTTTTGTTTTGTGCCGTAATCAGATTGAATATGCAAAACTTCTAAAAGAAGTTGCCAAAGAACAGAATGTTCAGCTTGTTGACATGCAGGCAGAATTCTTTAATCATCCGGACAGAGAGAGCCTTATGTGCCCGGATGGTGTTCATCCAAATCCACAGGGATACAAATTCATGTCTGAGATCTGGATTAAAATTATTCCGCAGCTCAAACTTGAGTTCTAGTTAACCGATGCCAAAGGTTCCGTTTTCAAAAGTTTTAGTTATCCAGCCTCCTCTTGTTCAGCTCAATACCGCCTATCCTTCCGGTGCGTATTTAAATTCCTTTTTTAAAAATCAGGGGCTTGAATCAAAATGGTATGACCTGAGTATTGAACTTTTCAATGAAATTTTTTCAAAAACAGGTCTCGAACATCTTTTTAACATCACTTTCGATTCTGCAGTTAAAATGATTCAAGATGCAAAGAACAGCGGTCAGGAAGAAGTTGCATCGAACCTTGAACGCTATCTTTGCCAGAAAGATTTATGGCTTGAATGGATTGATTTTATTCTCGACCTTTTACGGGATGGAACAGCAAAAAGTACCCGTGAACTTTGCCACAAATTTGTTTTTTCTCCTTTCAGTCCCCGTGGCTCAAGAATGGATTCCTACATTGCAGGACTGGAACACGAGCTTACAATTGATGATGCAAGGAATCTTGCAGTAGCCGCCGTTGAAGATCTTGCTGATTATATAACAGTAGTTTTCGACCCGGAATTTTCTCTTGTCCGTTATGCAGAAAGTCTAGCTGTCAACGAAACAAGTTTTTCTGAAATTGAAAAAGGTATTGATTCACCTGTACTTACCGGGTTTTACCAGAAAATTCTTGAAAGAAAATTCAATGACCTTGAGACATCTGAAAATTCAAAAACCTTAATTTGTATTTCCATTCCATTTGCAGGAACTTTTACTTCTGCCCTTTACACTGCAAGATTCCTTAAAACAAAATTCCAGAACAAAGTTTTTATCACTATAGGCGGCGGTTTTGTAAACACTGAACTTCGCGACTGTACGGATAAAACAATTTCTAATTACATCGATGCAATCAGTTATGACCGTGGTTACGGTTCCTATCTTGCACTGTTTGATAACTGGACAGAAATTCAATCTTTTGAAAATACTGACTGCGGTCCATATTACAAACTTGCATTATTTTCAAAAAATAAAATTTCTACCGTCAAAGATAATGATCCTGAGTATCAGCAGAAAGAAGATCACATAACTGCAACCAACACACCGGATTACAGCGATATTGATTTCAGCCGTTATCCAAGAATGGCTGACACAACAAATCCAATGCAGCGACTGTGGTCTGACGGTTCATGGATTAAAGCATATCTTGCTCATGGATGTTACTGGCACAAATGCGCTTTCTGTGATGTTACTCTTGATTACGTAAAATCATATAAGCGCGCAGGTGTCGAATCACTTTACAAAAGTCTTGCAGCTCAATGCCAGAAACATAATGTTTATGGAATTCATTTTGTAGACGAAGCAATGCCTCCTGCCGCAATGAAAGATTTTGCATGCCTTAATCTGAGCGACAAAAATGCAATCAGCTGGTGGGGAAACATCCGCTTTGAAAAATCTTTTACCCGCGATGATGCTGACTTAATGGCAAACGCAGGCCTCATCGGTGTTTCAGGTGGAATTGAAATTGCAACCGGCAGCGGTCTTGATAAAATCAGCAAAGGCACTGATCTTGAATCTATTGTTAGTGCCTGCTGTGCATTTAAGGAAGCTGGAATTTTAATTCACGCCTATATGATTTACGGTTATTACGGCGAAACTGAACAGGACACCATTAATTCCATGGAAACCCTGCGCCAGTTCTATGCGGCAGGGCTTCTTGATTCCTGCTTCTGGCACAAATTTGTTCTGACCAGACATTCACGCCTTTACAGCGAATGGCAGCAGGGAATGCATAAAGACCTTGAACCATTTGAACCGAAGGGTGCAGGTATTTTTGCCAAGAATGGACTTCACTTTAGAAATGAAAACCGCCTTGCAAAATTTGGAGACGGATTAAATGCTGCTCTACAATCCTGGATGGCAGGTCAGGGACTTGATAAACCACTAAGTAAATGGTTTAATTTTAAGGTTCCGTTTCCAACCGTTAAACCTGACATGGTAGAAAAAGCAATTGCCCGCTATGAACAAAAGCGTGACAGCCTATGGGCCATGGAAGTTAATGCAGAAAAAGCATACTGGCTCGGCGGTAACATAATCTGTTCCGGTGACACAATAATGTGGAATTACATGCAGGAATCTTATTCAACCCGATTTGCAGGCGGAACCGATACACAAAAAGCGAACAGCTTTATTCACCTGTTAAGAGAACTGGCTCCACAAAAAAAGAATGACCAGACCGTTAAACAGTTGAATGAACTTTTACAGCAGAACCCTGGTTTTGCAAAAATGCTCAGGTACCTCCACGGACGGGGACTTGTAACAATCTGATTTTTAAGAGGAATAAAATGAAAGCAAAAAAACTTTTACTTACAGCTGCCGTTATCTTAAGTACATTTATGTTTACAGGATGTATTGATATCGTTGAAAACATTTCGTACAGTGACAGCAATTACAACATCGGTATCCGCATCACTTTATCCAAATTACTTTTTGCGATGGCAAATGAAGATCCTGATAAATTTTTGAATCAGCTGCAGTCTTCAGATGACATTCCTGAAAATGCGGAAATTAATCCTATCAACAGTGAACTGGAAGCCGGCGTTTATTTTAAAGTCAAAATTGATCCGCAAAATGCTACCGAAGAACAAAAAGAATTTCTTCCACTTGTAAAAAAAGACGGTAAAGTCATTATTCCAGTTTTTTTGTATGACCAGAATTTCAGCGACATCGAAAAAATGGATGCTGAATCCAAAGGAATTGCACAGGCAATGCTTTCGACAGCAAAATACAGAGTCAACCTGAGCAAAAAAATCATCTCGCCTTTATCTGATGTAAAATTTGTCTGCGATTCAGAAACCCATCCTGTCGAATACTACGATATGGGCGAAATGTACTGTATTGAAATTCCATTCATTCTCCTGATGAACGGCAAATGTCACCTGGAACTTTCAAAGTAGGAACATACATTACAAACAAAAATCCCCGCGCATCATTTCTGACACACGGGGACAAGTTCAACAAATTAGACAAACTGTCCAATAATACCTGATTAATTTTTATACTGCAACATCCAGCACAACATCTTCTTCTGCAAGATTCTGTGCTGCATAGCTGTAAAGGATTTCTGCAACATCGTAAACAGGCTTCTTAATTTTAAGACCCATTCCGTAAGCAAAGTCGAGTGAAGACTGAACTGATTTTGGATTCCATAATTTTGCATTTTCAAGATTTACGTAAGCAGCCTGTTCTGACTGTGCAATTGCCTTGATGTGGTTGTTCATATCGCTGATTGTTCTGTCGTTCATTGAATTGTTGATTGATACAAGTGCAAGACGGCATTCTTTATTATGTGATTTGATTGCTGCAAGAAGTTCAAGATACATAGTGTCAAACTGAGATGGATTAAGTTTGAACAATTCCTTATCTTCTTTTCCAAGCTGAACGATAACTGCATCGCTGTTCAATCCAGCAACATATTTTTCAAAGTATTCTTTTGCATTTTTAAGTGAAAGGGCGAATGTGCTTTTGTTGTGAATATCAAAGTCAAACTCAAATTCCTGGGCAAGTTTTTTTACAGGAATATCTTTTGCATAAGTTCCGCCAAGAAGTACAATGTTGTAATCTTTAGCTGCTGCATTTTCTTTTACTTCATCTGCAAGAACAATCTGTTCTTCGTGTGCATATACTACTGTATTTTTCTTTTCCATCTTTACTACTTCTCCTTCTGATTCTCTTTTCTTATCCAATGCAAGATTTCTGAAATAAACAAGTACATTTGAAAAAACAATTACAAGGTTCAAAAGATAAACCGCAAGAACATAATTGAACTGGTGATTGATAATTTTTGCGCTGATTCCTAAAACGTAACCTGTGATGATCAAAAAGATGAATGCAAGACTTGTGCTTTTTGCTGTTCCTGCTTTATAAGCTTTTACAACATTGATTGGCCATGAAAAACCAAAACATACAAGCATTCCTGCTTCAAAAAGATGTGCTAAATTCATTTTATAATCCTCTTTAATAAATACTTTTTCAGGTTCAATTCTTTTTGTTCCTGACAATGCACATCATAGCGTATTTAAAAATATAAACAATTTTTTGAAAGATAAAAAAATCATTTTTTCGTTTTTCACTTTTTTTACTTTCATAAGTCCTATCTTTTTTGAATATATGTTATAGTAAAAATTATGAGCAATAATAATGAAGGTTTATGGCATTTAAGAAAAGAAATTACAAGAACTCAGATGGCTTTAATTATTTCCATAACAATTTTACTCAGCATCGGCGGTATGATTATCAACATCAAGGCAAATGATAAAGCCTTTAACGAAACTCTCCAGAACACTTCTGAACTAATTACCCGTCTTTACAGCTTTACAAAAAAGATGCCCCAGTCACAGTTTTGCGTCTATATGGACAACACGGCTTCTTCCATTACCAACGTTGATATCTTTTCCATCGTTAACAAAAACAACACACGCATTTACCATACAAATCATCAGCTCATAAATACTCAGTATGACGGAACTCATCCTGACTTTTCAAAACTTTCTACTAACTATTACACAGAAGACAGCAACGGACCTTCTGGCCCACAGCGCCGAACTTATTCCGCAGTCTATGACGAAGACGAAAACTACGAAGGCTTCATCATGACAATTGCATTAAAAACTTCGATGCAGAATGTTACCAAACACACTGTCCTTCTTTTTGTTGTTGTTACTCTTGGCGCAATATTTATTGAACTTGCAATCTGTACTACAATTTCAAAAAAGATTAAAAAAGAATTTCTTCGGTTTACAGAAGACTTCGAAGGCACAAAATTTCTTGTTGATTCCATGCGCGCCAATAACCATGATTTTACAAACAAGCTTCATGTGATTTTAGGTTTGATTCAGATTGGTGAATATGAAAAAGCACAGAATTACATTCAGAACATTTCCATCATTCAGCGCGAAACAGTTTCTTATGTAATGCACAATATAAAAAATTCCTCGCTGGCTGCTCTTCTCATCGGAAAAATTGCCCGCGCCAGTGAATGTAACGTAAAATTTCAGTTCAGGGAAAATTCGCAGTACGATGAATCCAGCATTATAATTCCTTCCGAAGCGCTTGTTACCATCACCGGAAATCTTATCGACAACGCGCTGGATTCCATGAACAACAGCAGTAACGAAAACAAAATCCTTACTGTTGGAGTTTTTACAAAACCCGGTGAACTGCTCATTACAGTCCAGGATACTGGTTCCGGAATCGCTGACAAATTCAAAGAAAAGATTTTTGACAATGGTTTTTCTACAAAAGGCGAAGGTCGCGGAGTCGGACTGTATCATACAAAACAGCTCATTAAATCAATGGATGGCGAAATATTTGTTGAATCACAGGTTGGAAAAGGTGCCTGTTTTACTGTAATATTAAAAAAGTGACATATCACTTTGAGCATAATTAAACTGCCTTTTAAAATCACTGAACAAGGTTAATAAATGTCTTACAAAGTTTTAATCGTAGATGACGATCCCATGGTCGCCGACATCAACAGACATTATGTAGAAAAAAACAGTTCCTTTACCGTAAAAGGAATTGCCAGAAATGGCGAAGAAGCCCTCAAGTTCCTTGAATCAAATCAAGTCGATCTTGTTGTTCTTGATGTTTTTATGCCTGTCATGGACGGAATCGAAACCTTAAAATCTATCCGTAACAAAAAAATCAGCACCGAAGTAATTATGGTCACTGCCGCAAATGACACCGCTACTCTAGACCAGACAATGCATCTTGGCGTCATTGATTATCTTGTAAAACCATTTTCTCTTGAACGCCTTCAGATTTCCCTTGAAAAATTCATAACCAGATATAAATTCATTAATCAGAATACAACTCTTGACCAGTCCACAATCGACAGCCTTATTGCAAATCCTGTCCCTGCTGCTCAGGAAGAACTTCCAAAAGGAATTCAAAAAACTACACTTGATACAATCTGGAAATATTTTGAAACTGCGACTTACTGGCAGTCCGTTGATATGATTTCTGACAAGATAGGAATTTCAATTGTCACCATCCGCCGTTACCTCAACTATCTTGTTCAAAAAAATCTTCTTGAAGAAACTATAAATTATGAAACAGGCGGACACCCGTCAGTTCTTTACAAAAAAACGCACAGAGGAACCTGATGTCAAAAACAAAATTTACAATCGAAACAACTGAAAAGAAAATTGTCGGCTATGAATATTCTGCTGACAAAAAAAATTCCACAGGAACAAAAAAGCCTGCAATTATTTTCAGTCACGGATTTATGGCTAACCAGAGAATGTGCAAAAAATATGCAAAGCATTACGCAAAACTCGGTTACGAAACTTTCACTTATGACTTCTGCGGCGGCGGTATCGGAATCAAAAGTTCCTGGAAAATGGACAAGATGTCTGTCTTTACTGAAATTGCAGACCTTAAAGATGTAATTGAATTTGTTCAGTCACTGGAAGAAATCGACAGCGACAACATTACTTTGTGCGGTTTCAGTCAGGGCGGTTTTGTAAGCGCTCTTGTTGCAAGAGACATTCCTGAACAGATTAAAAAAATTGTTCTGTTCTTCCCTGCTTTATGTATTCCTGATGATGCACGCAAAGGCCAGATGATTTTTGCAAAATTTGATCCACAGAATATTCCTGAAAGAATCAAATGCGGACCTGTATGGGTTGGTCATGACTTTCCGGCTCTTGTTCTTGATATGGATCCGTTCAAAGAAATCAGTAAATACAGAGGACCTGTTCTTTTGCTTCATGGAACAGCAGACAGAATCGTAAATGTTTCTTACGCCCATAAGGCAAAAGAAGCCTACGGTGATAACTGCCAGCTCGAAATTATCGAAGGCGGCGCACACGTTTTTAAAGGTGCTCACGACACAGCTGCAATTGCTGCCATGGATGAATTCTTAAGAAAATAATCCTTTAATTACTTCAGCGTATTTTTCTTCGATTTTATAACGCATCATTTCGCCCTTTGCAGAAAGTTCTTCCCCAGGTTTAAAACTGTCAGGAAGCAATGCAAAGCGGCTGACTTTTTCACAGTTACGGAATCCTTCTGCCACGCAAACTTTTGAATTAACTTCATTGCGGAAAAAATCCATGACATCAGTTGTTTCACAAAGCAGCGGATAATCAGTGTAATCTAAACCTTCACCTTTTGCCCATTCACACAGTCTGTCCTTTACAGGAACAATAAGAGCGCCAAGATAACGCTGATCCTGTCCAAGAATAATTACGCTTTCTACATACTGACTTGTTTTAAGGGCTGCTTCGATTACAGCCGGCTCAATGTTTTCTCCATCAAGCAGAACAATTGTATCTTTACAACGACCGGTAATTTTAATTTCGTTATCAAATGTAACAAGACCAAGGTCACCGGAATTCAAAAAGCCGTCTTTATCAATTACTTTTTCTGTAAGATCAGGACGCTTATAATAGCCTTTCATGTTCTGAACTGACTTATACAAAAGCAGTCCCTTTTCTCCAGGTGGAAGCGGTTTATCATCAACAATCTGTCCGTGTTCCTGTTTTACAACTTTTACTTCCATTGTCGGAATAATAAAACCAACGCATCCCGGTCTTACATGACGAACATCTCCCATCGTTACGATTGGTGCTGTTTCTGTCATACCGTAAGCTTCGATAAGGGGAAATCCGATGGCACGGTAAAAATCGTTTGTCTTTTTCTGCAATGCACCGCCGCCGGAAACGCCTGTCTTGAATCTTCCACCGAACTTTGAACGAACTGTTCTGTAAAGAACAAATTCTCCGACCAGATGGAAAGGTGTCCAGAACAAGAACGGAAGAATGCCCCGTACAAAGTCCACAAGACGGCTGCGCTTTGTAACACGCAGAACCCTGCCACAGACTTTGTCACGGGCATTCGCCCATTTCTTGCCAGATCCAATAAGGAATCTGAAAAAACGTTTTGTATAACTTTCTCCGGTGATCAGCTGCCTGTTTATGTTTTTAGCAAGAGCTTCCCAAATACGAGGAACAGAGCACATCCACTGAGGACGAATTACAGCAAGGTCAGGCATCAGAACCGGACCAATAGGTTTTGAATATGCAATTCCAGATCCGTAACAAACCGGGAAATACTGGAAAGCACGTTCAAAGCTGTGCCATACCGGCAAAATCGACATCCACCATTGACCTGGTTTTGTAGGCAGATATGAATGAAGACAAGCCATCTGTTCCATATAATTTTTATGTGTGAGCATTACACCTTTTGGTGTTCCTGTTGTTCCTGAAGTAAAAATAATTGTCGCAATGTCATCAGGCTGTGTACTCATCATTTCCTGTTCAATCTGTGTACGAACCTTTACCTGATCTGTTTCAAAAGCATCGCGGCCTTTTTCAAAAACTTCTGCAAAAGAAAAAAGATTGAATTTGTATTTTGCAAAATAATCTTTATCTTCCTGCGACAGTTCATTCATTATGATGACGGTTTTTAAAAGCGGAGTTTCTTCGATATTACATGTGATTTTCTTTAACTGAGCCGCATTTTCAAAAATGCCATACTGGCAGTCTGCAAAAGAAATAATGAACCGCAGTTCATTGCCCTGGGAATCACATCCGCGGGGAACATCAGCCGCACCAAGTGCAAGAATTGAATAATCACAGATGAACCATTCACGACGGTTATCAGCAATCAGGGCAACATTATCGCCTCGCTTTATTCCTAAAAGCGAAAGTCCTTTAGCAAAGCAGATTACATCGTCATACACCTTTTTATAAGTGTAGAATTTAAACGCACCGCTCTTATCTTTTGCAGCCTGCAGATTCTGCAATGCAAATTTTTTGCAGCTGCTCATAAACATCAGAGGAATTGTCTTTGCTAAATTTTTATCAATTTTGTATCTGGTCATGATAATGTCCCTTTTTACCATGTTATATTATATACTAACGCGGTAAAAATGACAATATCACAACATTTGTCGAATTGACTAAGACTTAAAGCTCGTAAGTTTCGCCGTATTTTGCGATTACAACATTGTCATAACCTTTTTCTGCAAGATACGATTTGAGATGAGCCTGGGCGTCTTTTTCACCATGAACCATAACGATCTTTTTAAGCTTTGACTTATCTATGTTATCAAGCCAGTCACCGATTTCGCTGTAGTCAGCATGAGCACTAAAGGCATTGATTTTTTCTACCTTTGCCTTTACCTTGCACCAGTTTCCCATTACGCGAACTTCTTTTTCACCTTCGAGGATTCGGCGGCCAAGAGTGTTTTCTGCCATGTAACCGACAATCAGGATTGTATTTCTTTCGTCGCTGATGCCGTTCAAAAGATGGTGAAGAACACGCCCGGCTTCACACATTCCATCGGCACTGATAATGATCATCGGGCCTTCTTTTTCATTCAAAGCCTTTGATTCTTCTGTGCTGTTAACAAAAGAAAGCGCTCCAAAACCAAAAGGATTTTTGTGATGTTTGAGAAAGGCTTCTGTTACAGATTCATCATAGCATTCAGGATGAACACGGAAAATACTTGTTGCATTTGTTGCCATTGGCGAATCTACATAAATCGGCACAACCGGAATTTTCTTCTTATCAACAAGCAGATGCAGCTGATAGATGATTTCTTGAGTTCGTTCAATCGCAAAACAAGGAATAATGATTTTTCCTTTCTTTTCTACGGCTTCACGAACAACCCGTTCAAGTTCACCCATTGCAACTTCTTTAGTTTCGTGCAGACGGTTACCGTAAGTACTTTCTATGTAAATAAGATCCGGTGCTTCAAAATCAACTGCCGGGTTACGGACAATCGGCTTATCTTTACGGCCAAGATCACCTGTATAAAGAATATGTTTTTCTTCATTGCCATCGCGGACTGTAAGCATTGCAAGAGAAGAACCAAGAATATGTCCTGCATCAAGAAATTCCAGCTGAACGTCAGGACCGATATACATCTTGCGGTTATACGAAATTGTTACGATCTGATTTGCTGCTTTGACACAATCCTGTTCATTATACAAAGGCTTCCATGAAAATTTTTCACCTTTCTTACGAGCCTGCTTTGCAAGGAATTCCGCATCTTTTGCCTGGATGCGGGCACTGTCCATCATTACAAGGTTCGCAATATCCCGGGTTGCAGGCGTTGCATAAATATTCCCCTTAAAACCCTTTTTTACGAGTACCGGCAAGAGTCCGCAGTGGTCAAAGTGTCCGTGTGTGAGAATAACTGCTTCTAATTTATCCGGCGGAAAATCAAACTCTCTGTTCTTGTCATCCGATTCTTTTCGTTTACCCTGAAAAGCACCGCAGTCAATCATGTAACAGTGTCCGTTGACTTCCAGAATGTGTTTCGAGCCAGTCACTTCCTGTGCTGCTCCCAGTGAATAAAATGAAATAGCCATAAATTCATTTTACCCCCAAACATTGAAAAACACAATTTTTAAAAGTATACTTAATTTATGGAAAATAATCCGATTTCAAAACGTGAAGCTAAACGAAGAATAAAAATCCTTAAAAAAACCCGTCCGAACAACAGGCTCCAGAAAGTGAACAGATTGCATGCACTTCTCCTGGGAAGAGTTGTCCTTATCGCTGCAGGACTTCTGGCGCAGTTTGCACTTCTGATAATTCTTTTTCTTTCTCTCGAAAATGTCCTTACAATTTATCTTGGTTCAGGCGTTTTAATCAGCATCATATTTTTATGTTATCTTGTGAATATTCCAGGCAAAAATGAATTCAAAATTGCATGGCTTTTACCGGTGCTGATTGCTCCGATTTTTGGAATCATTCTTTACGTATTATATAGAACAAACACAGGCGGAATCCGTCTTGGACATCAGCTCAATTCAGTTAAACAAAAATCCCGTGCCGTACTTCCTTCGCAAAACGAAAACCAGAAAATTACTCAGCAGTTCCCGCAGATAAAAGACCTTGCAGATTATATTTACAACACAGGAAATTTTCCGTCTTACACAAATACTTCAACAGAGTTTTTCCCAAGCGGTGAAGATTTTTTTGCAAGCCTTTTAACGGATCTGGAGCAGGCAAAAAAGTTCATCTTTATTGAATTTTTTATTGTCGAAGCCAGCAACATCCTGGAAGAAATCATCAGCGTTCTTCATAAAAAAGTTGAACAGAATGTCGAAGTAAGAATTCTTTTTGACAGCGTAGGATCCATTGCTCTTTCCAGCAGGATTCTCAAGGACTATTTCAGCGTTTATGGAATCCAGTCTAAAGTTTTCCTCAAACTGATTCCTATTTTTAACACCGGACTTAACTGCCGTGATCACCGTAAAATTGTTTCCATCGACGGAATTATTTCCTACACAGGCGGAATCAATATTACTGACGAATACGCAAACATTTCCTCAAAACGGTTCAACTACTGGAAAGACACCGGAATCAAATTCACAGGAAGTGCAACCCAGTCCTTCACCCAGATGTTTTTGCAAAACTGGAACCTTTCCACCCCAATCACTTCCATCACCGACAATTTTGGTCTTTACACAAATCCCGTTCTTCTGCCGGAAAACTGCGACCTTAACGGCTCGTCAAACGCTCAGGGGCTTGTGATTCCTTACGGAGATGATGCATACAACAACCATGACATTGCCGAAAACATTTACCGCTACATAATTGACCATGCAAAAAAATATGTTCACATAATGACTCCCTATGTCATCATCGACAATGCAATGGTTTCATGCCTTTCATTCTGTGCCCAGCGCGGGATCGAAGTCGAAATCATCGTTCCAGAACACTGGGATCACTTTATTTCTTTCTGCGTCGGAAGAACATTCCTTAAAAACCTGATTGCAAACGGCGTCAAGGTTTTCACTTATCAGAAAGGTTTTGTCCACGCAAAAGTTTTTACCAGCGACGACTCAATCGCAACAATCGGATCGGTAAACCTTGACTACCGCAGCTTCTATCACCACTTTGAATGCGGCGCAGTAATCTACAAAGACAAATCCGTTGCAGCCATCGAGCAGGACTTCAACCTGACAAAACTGGACTGCGAACAGCTCAC
Source organism: Treponema sp. (assembly GCA_024402475.1). Classification (GTDB taxonomy): domain Bacteria; phylum Spirochaetota; class Spirochaetia; order Treponematales; family Treponemataceae; genus Treponema_D. Next base: position 25,346 of record JAKSTQ010000014.1, read on the forward strand.
TATGGAAAAATACAAAAAATCCCCTGCATTCAGAAGAATCATCGGCTGGATTTTCCGCATTTTCGCTCCCCTCATGTAGTAAACAGATTTATTAAATTCACGATTTTTACAGTTGAATTTATCCAAAGACAGTAATATAATTTAAGTACTTTACAAAATATCAAAGTTTGTCATTTTGACATATTCAGAATGACCTTATTCAAAAGGATTATTATGGAAAGAACATTACCAAAAATTATTCGTGAAGTCAGCCAGAAACACCCTGACGTACAGGCACAGCTTTCACGCGGAGAAGACAAAGAATTTTACGGAACAACTTATAAAGAAATGTTCGAAGCTTCCCAGAAATTCGCCGGTGGACTTTTGAGCCTTGGGACAAAACGCGAAGAAAAAATCGGTCTCATCTCTGATAACCGCAAAGAATGGGAACAGTCTGATATTGGTCTTCTTTCTATCGGTGCAATCGACGTTCCACGCGGATGTGATGCAAGCGTTGCAGACCTTAAATACATTCTTTCTTTTACAGAAGTTACTTCATGTATCGTAGAAAACTCAGCTCAGATTGAAAAAATCATGAGCGTCAAAGATGATATTCCTACACTCAAACGCTTTATCATTTTTGACCAGCCTACAGATAATGCAAAAGATCTTTGTAAAAAAGCAAAAATTGATCTTTATCACTTTGATGACATTATCGAACTTGGTACAAAGTTCAACGAAAAAAATCCAGGTAAAGTAACAGAAGAACTTGAAAAAGGTGACTGGGACGACATCGCAGGAATCATCTTTACTTCGGGAACAACTGGTACACCAAAAGGCGTAATGCTCAGCCACGGAAACTTCATCACACAGCTGGATGAACTTGATGAACGTATTTACCTCAATCCAGGTGACCGCGCTCTTTGTGTCCTTCCGGTATGGCATGTTTTCCAGCGCCTTGTTGAATACGTTATCCTCAACCAGGCAGCAACAATCTGTTATTCAAAACCTATTGGCGCTGTTCTTCTTCCTGACCTTGCAAAACTCAATCCACATCTTTTGCCTGCTGTTCCTCGTGTATTCGAAGCAGTTTACGAAGGTGTAAATAAAATGATGCGCCGCACTGGTGGAATCACATATGTAATGTATTCTTTCTTTGTTAAGATTGCGATTCTTCACAGCCGTGCAAGCCGCAGACTTTTCCGCAAAAACTTCAGAACAAAGTACGATTATCCTGTTCTCTGCTGGATTTTCCTTACATTACCATGGCTTTTGCTCAGCCCTCTTAAAGCTCTCGGAAATGTTCTTGTTTACAAAAAAATCCGTGCAAAGCTTGGTACAAACTTCCGTGCCGGTGTTGCAGGTGGCGGTGCTTATGCTAAGGCAATCGACGAATATTTCTGGGCAATGGGCGTTAATGTCGTAGAAGGTTATGGTATGACAGAAACAGCTCCGGTTGTTGCAGTTCGTCCTGTTGATGCTCCTGTTTTTGGCTGTATCGGAACTCCTATCCGCGGCGTTTCTGCCCGCATTGTTGATATGGAAGGAAACATTCTCGGCAAAGGAAAAAAAGGTGTTCTCCAGGTTAAAGGTGGAACTGTAATGAAGGGTTACTACAAACGCCCTGATCTTACAAACAAAATTCTTTCTGCTGACGGCTGGCTTGATACAGGTGACCTTGCAATTGAAGGCGTTAACGGTGAACTTAAAATCCTCGGTCGTGTAAAAGATACTATCGTATTGAACGGCGGAGAAAACGTAGAACCACTTCCAATCGAAAATAAATTGAACGAATCAAAATTCATCGAAACAAGCGTTCTGGTCGGACAGGATCAGAGAAGTCTTGGTGCTTTGATTTACCTCAATAAAGAAGAAGCAGAAATCTGGGCAAAACAGAACAATATTTCTTACAAGATGTACGAAGATCTTCTTAAGAAACCTGAATTGTATGCAATGATCGAAGCAGAAATCCGTGACCTTGTTAACTCAAAGAACGGATTCAGAGCATTCGAACGCATTTCAAAATTCACATTCCTTCCAAAGCCATTTGAAATCGGTAAGGAACTTTCTGCAAAACAGGAAATCATGCGTTACAAGATTCAGACAATTTACGAAAAAGAAATCAAGGAATTGTTCAAATAGAAAGTGCCGCAAAGACACTGATAAAAGTTTTCGGGCGAAGCAGTCTCTTTCTTAAGAGGTTACTTCGCCCGAAGTTTTTTTATTCAATAATTATTGCGCCGGTTTTTTTGTCACGGGGCGTATCTTCAGCCGGAACAAAATTACATTCCAGCAAATCACCGCTGTTAATCATTTCTTTACCCTGACGCATCACAAGTGCAAGCCCATACTGAGTGCAGGCATAAAATCCGATTTTTCCGTTTGCAAGGTGAATTGGATCTGATGCAATTCTTAATTTTAACTTCTGCTCAGACTGTGACTGCTTGCCGCTTACTGCAAAAACAAAACTTAATACCGCACGTTCTTTTGGAAGATGTGCAGACTGAGAAAGCTTTAAAAGCTTTGCCGGCGCATCTTCTGTACTGAACGCAAAGTTACACCATTTACCGTTTTTACCTTCTCCAGTTTTTCTGCCGTTAAAATGTTCATCACGACTACCTTTAAGAAGACGACCGTCCATACAGCAGGCAGCCTCATGAGGACAAGGACTGCTGACAGTAAGACCGTTTCTGATAAAACAGTCGCGGGTTAAAGAAACAAATCTTGCAGAACGTGGAACTCCTGGTTCAACTAAAAGATATGCAGCATCTTTTGTTCCGTATTCCATAAGTTCCTGACTGTAATTTTTTGCAAGAAAATCCAGAGGACGCATGTCAGACTGAAAAGCTTCGTTAAACATATTTGCGCAGGTAACGAATTTTGCTTTCTGTTTTATCTTAGTTCCAAAAGCTCCCTTTACGCGGATAATTTTCCAGGGCTGCTGGTCACCATTAACTGTTCTTGAAGCAACACTAAGATAAATTTCTTCTCCAAGACTCATTGTCAAAGGAGACAAATCAAGACAATACCATGTAAGTTTTTTATTACGCAAAGAAGGACATGCAAGCCACAAAGCTGTCACTACAGTAAGCGGCCCTGAACCAATATCAAGACAGATATCATCATCGCAAAGTCCAATAGAATCCACATCCATGTTTGCAAAAAGTCTTGTCTGACGAACAAGATTCCACCACATGAAATATCTGGTGTACGCACTTAAAACCACTTTATCATTCATGTAAGCGGTGCGGCGTTCATCGCGCTGGTCTGTAAGCTGATGACTTAATTCATTGATATCCTGGGGAAGGTTTTGAATCTGCTTTGAATTAAGCGGAAACACTCCCTGAACAACTGCCGCAAAATCTTCCAGAACTGACTTTGCATCTTTAGGAATTGAATTTACGTCAAACAGAGAACCGCATTTTTCAAAAGCAGTATCTTTCCCAGAGCCGCGTTTTGTATTTTTTCTGCGTCCTGATTCATCCTGAGCATCCGGATTGTTTTTATACCATTCACGCTTTTCAAGACGGCGGGCTTTTTTTTCTTCGATAATTTTTCTAGCTTCACGCTTTTCTTTTTTTACTTCTTCTTTTTTATTGGCCTTATTCTGAGCAAAAACTTCTGAATAAAATTTCGGACCATTTTTTTCGTGAACGTGAACTTTTGCCATATCTATCCTTTAACTATTCCTGTTCCCTGTCTTCCCATTTCTGACGGCTTGCTTTCATTTCAAGCTGAACAGGAATTTTATCAAAGCCCAGATCTTCACGGATTCTGTTTTTCAGGAACGAAAGATATGTTTCTGGAACAACTTCCGGGCGGGTTGCAAAAATTGTAAACACAACAGGATTTACACTTGTCTGAACCATGTAGCGCATTTTAAAATGAGCTGTTCGGCTTGCAGGAGGCGGATACTTGTGAACCCAGTCCTTAAGAGCTGTATTAAGAACGGATGTTGTTACTTTCTTTGTAAGCTGGGAATAAAGTTCAAGCGCATTGTCTAACAGCATTTTAATGCCGTCGCCTTCAAGTGCGCTCAATGCAATAATCGGTGCGTATTCCATCTGCCCGAACATAATATGAATTCTTTCTTCTGCCTTTTTAATCGGAAGACGGCCTTTTTCCTGAGTATCCCATTTATTAAGACAGAAAATAATTCCGCGTCCCTGCTTGTACGCAAGGTCACAGATTTTTTTATCCTGTTCAGCAAGTCCTTCCTGAGCATCAATCATCAGAAATACGATATCGCATTCATCAAGAGTTTTAATTGCGCGGTTAACAGAATAGTATTCTACATTTTCTGTTACTTTTGCTTTGCGGCGGATTCCGGCTGTATCAAGAATCGTAAAATTTCTGTCATTATAAGTAAAGGAACCTTCTACAACATCACGGGTTGTTCCTGCATAATCACTTACAATAGATGCTTCTGTATGAGTAAGACGATTACTGAGTGTAGACTTTCCGGTATTCGGCTTTCCAAGAATTGCAACACGGATAGGACGCTTTTCGTCGTCATATTCTGTTACCCTTGAAAAATCAAGGCCAGCAATAAGTTTTTCTGAAAGCTCAGGAATTCTGTCACCATGTTCTGCACTGATAAAAAGAAGTTCCTTGAAACCAAACTTAAAATAGTTCCATGCGTTTTCTTCGTTGCGGCCGCCTTCTGTTTTGTTAACGGCAGCAATTACTTTATCCCAGTAAGGTCTCAGCTGCTGAACGAATTCTTCGTCTTCAGGAGTAATGTTTCCTGCTTCAAGAAGCAAAAGAATTCTGTCTGCTTTTTTAATCTTATCAAGCGTTTTTTCAACTACAAGGTCATCCATCACAGCTTCCATCGTTCCGATGTCGCGTGTAAGTTTGTATCCGCCTGTGTCCATAAGATGAACCGGCTTTCCGAGAATAAATGCATCACCTTCTACAGGATCTCGTGTAACACCTGGAGTCGGATCTGTAATTGCAACTCGTTTATGCATAAAGCGGTTGAACAACGTTGACTTGCCGACATTCGGGCGGCCTGCAATTACAATAAGAGGAAGGTTTGCGTATGTTTTAGTTCTGTCGTATTCTGGTTTTTCAACTGCTTCTTCATCAGTTTCTTCAACAAATACTTCCTGTTCTACAACCTGTTTAGGTTTAGAAAAATCGGGTTTCTTTTTTTCTTTTTTTGCCATTATGGTTTCCTGAAAAAATTTAAAGGCGGTTAAGGGACTTTTCAGAAACAGCCTGAAGTTCCTGAACTGTAATTTTTGAAAGCATTTCTTTAACACTTGAAATCTGTTTTGGGCTCATACTCAAAGTACGCACACCCATTCCTGCAAGTACCATGGCACTGTTAACTTTACCTGCCATTTCACCACAGACAGAAACATCAATCTTACTGCTGACAGCTGCTTCAATTGTATTTTGAATAAGGCGCAGAACCGCAAGATGAAATTCGTTGAACAGATGTGCAACATTTTTATTTTCGCGGTCAACACCAAGTGTATACTGTGTTAAGTCATTTGTACCGATTGAAAAAAAGTCACATTCCTTTGCCATACAGTCTGCAACAATTGCAGCAGCGGCGGTTTCGACCATAATTCCCATCGGAACATTTTTATTGAATGGAATATCTTCTGCTTCAAGTTCTTCCATTACTTCTTTTGCAAGAGCCTTTGCTTTACGAACCTGATCAACATTAGTAATCAACGGAAGCATGATTTTAAGATTACCGTAAACGCTTGCACGATACAAAGCACGCAGCTGTGTCTTGAACAATGCAGGATAATTCAAAGTAAGGCGAATTGCACGCAGTCCCATAAGAGGATTTGTTTCTTCAATTTTTGGAATATCGTTAACGCTGATATTTTTGTCACCACCGGAATCCAGAGTACGGATTGTAACCGGTTTGTCACCCATAATTTCGAGAACTTCCTTATATGCCTTGAACTGTTCTTCTTCCGAAAGTGCACGGTTTGCAAGTTTATGCTTTGTAGTTGTATCTGCCATAAAAAGAAATTCAGTACGGAACAATCCGATTCCGTCAGCACCTTCTTCAAGCGCCATGCGGGCTTCTTTTGGTGTACCGATATTTGCCATCATTGTAAAACGGGTTCCGTCTTTTGTCTGGCCTGGAAGATTCCTGAATTTTAAAAGGCGGGCTTTATGCTCGTTTTCAAGCTTAATTTTTTTGATGTAGTCAGCAAGTGTAATTTCATCCGGGCTGACAATAACTTCGCCCGCCGTTCCATCAACAATTACCTGCTGGCCAGTCTTAATCTGCTTTGTAACTTCTTCTGCACCAAATACCGCAGGAATATCATAGTTACGGGCAAGAATCGCAACATGGCTTGAAATACCGCCTTCAATAAGTGCAAGCCCTGCAATTCTTTTTTTAGAAAGAACGATTGTCTGACTTGGAGTAAGGTTGGTTGCAATAATTACGCTGTCATCTGGAATTTCATCAATAGAAAAAACATGAATATCAAGAAGGTCATCAAGAACACTTCCGAAAATGTCTTCAATGTCCTGAGCTCGTTCTGCAAGATAATCGTTTCCTGAATTACGCAGACGGTCCGCATAACTTTCAGTTTTATCCTGAAGAAGAAATTCAATGCTCATCCGTTTTGTTTCAAGATCTGTTTTAAGTTCAGAAATGAAAACAGGATCTTCCAGCATTAAAGCATAAGTTTCCAGAAGCTCTTTCTGGATTTTGTCCGACTTGGAATCAGGATTAAGGCTTGTAAGCTGAGAATTGATTTTATTCTTTACGGCCTCAGTAGCATTCTTAAAACGTGACCACTGTTCACTTATATCTTCTTCTCTGATCTGTTCATGCGGAATAACGCGCTGCTGCTGATCAGGAATTACAAATGCTTTACCGAGATTTATGCCTTCAGAAATCGAGTTTCCAAGAAAAATATTCATATCTTTTCTATTATATTGAGGGATTTACACGGTGTCAATTTACAAAAACAGCACCAGTTTTTCTGATCCAGTCTTTCTTAAGTTTTGTATATTCACCAGAATAGCGTTCAGTGAAGTTTGACATTGTATTCATTGAGCCGTTCTTCAAAAGCCAGCAAAGAACATAACTTGATTTATCGGCATCAACATCAATAAGGAATTCAAGGCGGTTAAGTTTATCATCAAAAGTATAATCCTTTCCTTCTACCGCAAGTTTTCCTTCTACAAAAATTCCAGGACGAATATGTTTAACATCACAGTTCTGCAGAACAAAAACAGCCGGGTAATATGGAATTCCTGTAATTGTATAAACAATATCATCAGCCTTAAAACCATCAAACTTAGACGGAAGTTTTGTAATAACAAGTTTTGTCAAAGCTGAATCATATTTTGCGCTGGAAGGTGAAATTTCAACAGGTTCAACCTTTCCTACAACGCGGGCTTCGATTTTTTCGATTTTACGGAATACGCAGCTTGTATAAATTTCTCCCCTGTCATCAGCCTTTGTAACAACATAAGTACTTTCCTGCTTTACAGGTTCTGCAACTTTTTTGGCTGACTGACATGAAGCAAAAAATGCAAGCACTACAGATGCAGCAGCAATAATTTTCCAGTTTGTGATTTTTGTCATTTTTAGAATCTCCGAAAAAAAGTTTAGTATATCACTCCATTATCGGAAATAATCAGAAAAAAAGTTACCTTTAGGGTTCAGGCAGCACAACCGGTAAACCGGATTATTTACTAAGCAGTACTTTTATTAAATCTGATCTGCCTGCTGTCTGAAGTGCTTCTTTTACAAGTCCTGCATTCTCCCGTTTATTAAACTGTAAAAGTGCCCGCTGCAGTCTGCGTTCATGACCGCCTTTTGCAACATATACTTTTTCAAGTCTGCCGTCAGGACCTTCTTTGTGAGGATTTAATTCAGTGTAATACATACAGGTTGCAAGGCTTCCTGGTGTAGGATAAAAATCCTGAACCTGATCAGGAACAAAGCCGGTCTTTTTTAAGTAAAGTGCTACATCAATTGCTTCTTTAAGTCCGGCACCCGGATGTCCTGCAATGTAGTAAGGAACAAGATACTGTTTAAGGCCAAGTTTTTCGTTTGTCTTTTTATATTCCCGGGCGAATTCTTCGTAAAGCTCGTGATTGGACTTTCGCATCAGTTTGAGAACATTATTGCTTACATGTTCAGGAGCAACCTTTAACTGCCCGCTGATATGATATTTGCACAGTTCTTCAAAAAAGGTCTTGTCTTTGTCCATCATAAGATAGTCAAAGCGGATTCCACTTCTGATGAATACTTTCTTTACGCCAGGTACCTGACGCAGTTTACGCAAAAGCTCAACATATTCCGTGTGATCAACTTTTACATTCGGACAAGGGTCACTTCCAAGACAGTCGCGGTTTGGACATGCCCCCGCTTTTGCCTGCTTGTCACATGCATCCCGGCGGAAGTTAGCAGTCGGCCCGCCAACATCATGAATGTAACCTTTAAAATCTTTGTCCGCCGTCATAAGTTTTGCTTCCTTCAAAAGGCTTTCATAACTGCGGGCCTGGATTCTACGCCCCTGATGGAACGTAATTGCACAGAACGAACACGCACCAAAACATCCGCGGCAGCTTGCAAGACTGAATTTCACTTCTTCTATGGCAGGAACTCCAGTCTTCCCGTTTTCCGCCTTGCCGTCATACATAGGATGCCAGGTTCTTGTAAAAGGCAATTCATAAATTGCATCGAATTCTTCGGTAGTCAAAGGATCAGAAGGCGGTTCCTGAACAACAAAACGAGTTTCGGCAGGCTCAACAAGAACCTTTGCGTTAATGGAATCAGTATTCTGTTCCTGGATAAGATAACTGCGGGCAAAAAGTTCCTTGCTTTCCGGAGTATTTTTTGAAACTTCAGTGTAATTAGGAAGCCTGATTGCATCAGCAGGAAGTTCAGATTCTTTACCGGTAAACCAGCAGGTTCCTTTTACGCCTTTGATTTCACGGGCAGGAACTCCAGAGGCAAGCAGATCAGCAATCTGTATAATTGAATGTTCTCCCATGCCGTACATTAAAAGGTCGGCTTTTGAATCCAGGAGAATTGAATGTTTTACGGTATTTGACCAGTAATCGTAATGACTTGTTCGTCTCAGGCTTGCTTCAATTCCGCCGATTAAAACAGGAACACCTTTGTAAGCCTGTTTGATTTTCTGAACATATTGAATTACAGCACGATCAGCCCTTTTGCCTGCAACACCGCCGTGGGCATAGGCATCACTTGAACGCGGTTTATTGTTTGCAGTGTAATTGCTCACCATGGAATCCATGGCACCGCCAGAAACTAAAAACGCAAGTCTAGGCTGTCCCAGAACCTTAAATGCTTCCACATCTTTCCAGTCCGGTTGCGGAATAATTCCGCAGGAATAACCATGAGACTCCAGAAGACGGCACAACAGGGCAGCAGCAAAACTTGGATGATCAACATAAGCATCACCTGAAACAAAAACAAAATCAAGCTGGCTTATATTGCGCTGTGCAAGATCTTCTTTACTGACAGGCACGAACAATTTTCTGTCCATAAAAATTCAATTCCCTTTTATCAGTAAATCTTATCCTCTGCCCTTCCAGAAATCAGGAACAAGGAACATAATCATTGTATAAATTTCAAGACGGCCTGCAATCATTACAAACATGTACCACCACTTTAAAAGAACAGGAAGCCCTGCATAATTAAAACTTGGTCCAAGCTGTCCAAACGCAGGCCCAACGTTACCCACCATCGAAAGGGCACCAGTAAATGCAGTCAGAATATCAAGATTTGCAAGAGTACCTGCAAAAGTAGTTACCATAACCATAACCGAGTAACAGATAAAAAATGCTGCTACAGAAAAAACAATATCTTTGCGGCCTGCTTTTTCATCAAGGCGGATACTGAATACACCATGAGGATGAAGCATCTTAAGAATTTCGTTTTTAGCCTGCTTTCTGAAAATCACCCAGCGGACAACTTTAACACCACCGGCAGTTGAACCGGAACTTCCACCGATAAAAAACAGAAGAAACATTACAAACTGAGCCGCAGGAACCCATGTAGTATAATCGCTGGTTCCATAACCGGTTGTAGAAATAATTGCACCGACCTGGAATGCCCCGTAACGCAAAGCCTGTGTAAACGAACCCATTGCAGGTGTAATGGCTACAGCAACTACCAGAGAAGCAAGAATACAAATTTTAATGTAAGCCTTAAATTCAGAGTTCTGCCAGACTTCCTTTAACTTTCCTGTGAACAGGTAGAAATACAGGCTGAAGTTAACGCCGGCAAAAAACATAAAGAAAGTGATAATCCAGTCAATTGTTGCGCTGTTATAAGCACCGATACTTGCATTGCGTGTAGAAAATCCGCCGGTTCCCAAAGTAGAAAAAGCATGACTCAGGGCATCAATAAAATCCATTCCTGCAATCTTAAGAAGGATTGTTTCAAGAACAGTAGCACCGGCATAAATCAGCCAGAGAACTTTTGCAGTAGTTGTAATCTTTGGAGTAACCTTTCCTTTTTCAGGACCAGTTGTTTCTGCCTTAATAAGCTGAAAACCGCCCACACCAAGCAAAGGGAACAAAGCAACTGTAAGGGCAACAATTCCCATTCCGCCAAGCCAGTGAGTTTCGCATCTCCATAAGTTAATGGAACGGGGAAGTGCTTCAATATCATTCAGGATTGTACACCCGGTTGTCGTAAAACCAGAAACACTTTCAAAAAAAGAATCAGTAACGCTTGGGAACAAACCGCTCAAAAGAAAAGGCAGCGCACTCAACGCAGAACTGAAAACCCATGCAAAACCTGCAATCACAAAAGAACTGCGGGTAGTAAGTTTAATCGGCTTGTTTCTTCCAGTAATAAAAAATATGAAGAACAAAATCCATGCACCGATCATTGGAATCAAAAAAGAAGGAATCACAGAATATTCGGCACATGCAATTGCAACCGCAACAGGCACTAAAAAAGCTGCCCCAACAATAGCAAGAATGGCTGACTGAATTTTACAAAAATTAAAAAATGACATCGGTTATTTAACTCCGAACAAATTCAAAATCTTCTTGGATTCCTGAGCCTCAAGAATCATAATTACCTGATCATTGGCATTAAGGATTGTATTTCCTGTAGGAATTGAATAAGAAGCAGTGCCGGCAAGTTTTGTAAGCATTACAAGGAACTTACCAGGATCGGCAATCTGAGCGAGAGTTTTTCCGATAACTCTCGAACTCATAGGAATTGTACATTCAACGATTTCAAGATTACCTGTTGTAATTGTATGAATTCCAGTAACAGACTTACCGCGAAGGTGACTCATGATACTGTCGATAACTGCATCGCGCAGCGCAACAGGAACATCAACTCCAAGTTTACGGGCAATTTCTGCAAACTGAGCACTTTCTACAAGACTTACTGTCTTACCAACCCCAAGAGATTCAAGGTAAGCAGCCGCAACCATGTTGAATTCATGCTTATGAGTAGCACAGATTACAAGGTCATAAGTTGTAATTCCTTCATCAAGAAGGAAGTTTTCATCAGTAATATCTCCGCGGAAAACCTGAGCAGACGGAAAGTTTTCTGCAGCTTCTTTAGCAAGGTCAGCATTGCTGTCGATGATGGCAAAACCGCCGGAAATCTTTGTGCGCTTACCAAAAAGTTTTGCAAAAATTGATTTCTTTTCTTTTGCAATAAGGCGTTCAGCAATCAGAGTTCCGATTTTTCCAGCACCTACAAGTGCAATGCGGTCAATTGTTTCAACCTGAGTTCCTGTAAGCTTGAGAATCTCGCTGATGTCAGCCTTGCGGGCAAGAACACCGATACTGTTGCCTTCGCAAAGCATTGTCTGACCGCTTGGAAGTTCTGTTGCGCCGTCATGTTCAATGTATGTAACAAGAAACTGTTTGTTAGTAAACTTACGGATATTTGCAAGAGTCTGACCTGCAAGTTTACTGTCTTTTTCTATAGTAAGGCGTGTCAGTTCATATTCGGAGTGTTCAAAAGTTACAACGTCACTTACAGCACCGCTTTCTACAGCGTGAACAATTGCATTCGCTGCTTCAACGTCAGGGTGAATCATGTAGTCGATTCCATAAAGCGGACGGTGCTTACCGCTGAAAGTATCAGCATGTTTTTTCTGTGCGCTTTCGGAATTCATATAGTAAGAGAAATTTCGTACGCGGGCAATCTTAAGAATATCCGGGTAAACAGCATCAACCAGAGAACAGGTAATCATGTTTACTTCATCATTGCTTGTAACGCAGACAAGAGCATCTGCTTTTGCAATTCCTGCATCTTCAAGAGTCTGAAGGTCGTTTCCTTCTGCATGAATTACACTGCAGTCAAGACTGTTTGATGCATGACGAACAACTTCCGCATCAATATCAATGATTGCAACTTCGTTTTTTTCGTTAATAAGGCGTTTTGCAAGCTGAACTCCAGTAAATCCGGCGCCGACAATAACAATTTTCATACAACCCTTCCGTATTAGATTACTATAAATTTAATTAGAACATATATTCCAATTTGATGTCAAGAAACGAAATCTATGATAGAATACAAGTGTATGGCAGATACAAATTCCACAGAAAATCAGAAAATCCTCGCTTTTTTGACAGCCCTGAGCCTTTTCTTTTCTGCAGTTGAATTCGCCATTCCAAAACCAATGCCTTTTTTACGAATCGGGCTTGCAAACATTCCGCTTATTCTTGGCCTTTTCCTTTTGCCGTCAAAACTTTACTTTGTTCTTGTCCTGCTTAAAATTTTTGTCCAGAATCTCATCAGCGGAACCCTTTTTTCTTACACAATCTTATTCTCTGTCGCCGGCACTACTTCTTCTGCCCTGATCATGTTCGCCCTCCACCGCCTGTTCTTTTCCAGCAACTGCATCTCAGTTTTCGGCATCACTCTCGCCGGGGCCCTGTTCAACAGCCTTGCCCAGCTTGCCGTTTCTTACGTTTTACTTTTTCAGGACAATATCCGCTACATCGCACCCTTTATCCTTGCTTCAAGCCTTATAACCGGCACTGTGCTGGGCATAACAGTCGGTGCATTTATCAATAAATCAAAATGGTTTGCACTGCGCCGGCGCCAGGAGGACAGCAATGAGTAGTTTTTCCCAGTACTGGTCCTCAACCGCTGTTTATATTTTCTGGGCAGTAAATCTGATTCTCATCATCATAAACCTGATTGCAGGCAAAAAAGTCCGCTTTCTTCCAATTATACTGACGACTTTGTTCATAACCTTTTTTTCACTTTTAACACCACACGGCCAGATTCTTTTTGAATACGCTTCTTTCAGAATTACAAAAGACGCACTTTTCGAAGGCCTTAAAAAAAGCGCAGTCCTCACCTTTACGGTTTTGCTTTCAAAACTCATAGTTTCTTCTAAACTTAAACTTCCCGGCAAACCCGGTGAATTCCTTAATAAAGTTTTTGAAATTTACGACGCACTTATCAGCAAACCTTTAAAATTCAATCCAAAAAAACTGATTTCCCAGGTTGATGAACGGCTCATGGAAATCTGGGAAAATATTCAATAACCGCAGCATTTTATGCTATACTGTTAGTTAAAGAATCTGGAGGGAAACAATGAAAAAAGTACTTTATCCTGCAATTATCCTTGCACTCACATCTGTATTTACAGGCTGTCTTTCAACAGAAACTGTAACAGTTGAACGCGTTGAAACAAAAGAAGTCATCGACTTAAGCGGCTACTGGAATGACGCAGACGTAAACATTGTCTGCGAAGATCTTGTCAGCAAATGCCTCAGTGCCCAGTGGTACAAAATATTCCAGATGTACAACTCAAAACGAAATCCGGTCATCATCGTCGGAAAATTCAAAAACAACAGCGACGAACATATCGACACAACAATCATTTCTAAAAAAATGGAAATCGCACTTCTGGATTCCGGAAAAGTTGATTCAGTTGCAAACGACAGTGAACGTTCACAGGTCCGCCAGGAACGCAATGACCAGCAGTCATATTCTTCTGTAGATTCTGCAAAACGCCTCGGCTATGAACAGGCAGCAGACTACATGCTCAGCGGTGAAATCAAAACCATAATCGATTCAAACGGCGAAGTTACCACCAGAACCTATTACATTTCTGCAGAACTTATCAATATCGAAACAAACCGCAAAATCTGGGCTGGAGAAAATTCTTCCATTAAAAAGAAAATTACTCATCCAAAACTGACTTTCTAGTTTCAGTTTTTTTTAAGGGGAATGAAAATGAAGCAGACAAAAATTTTATTTACAGCAGCAATTTTTCTCTCACTTGCCGGTTCCTGCTTTGCATTCAGTTCCCCGGGGAATTTAAACACTTCCACAAAAGATTATCCGGTCTGGGTCACAAAACCTTCATCTGATTATCCTGAACGCCTTTACATTACAACTGTCGGTTCAGGTCCGGATGAACAAAGTGCAAAAGACAGTGCCCTTGCTGAACTTTCAAAATATTTCATTACAGAAATTCAAAGTACACAGAACACTGTAATCCATGACGATCAGGTTAAAGAAACTGTAAACCTTGCGCAGGACATAACTTCAAAAACAAAACTCCAGGAAATTTCAGGCGTTAAAACTGCAGAAGTTTATTATTCAAAAAACGGCAAAGTTTTTACGCTTTTAGTACTGGACAGAGCAAAAGCCGCTGATTACTATGCCGGACTTATAGAAAAAAATAATTCTGCCATCCAGAAGCTCATTACAGCGGCCGGCTCAAAACCAGGTCTTTTGTCAAACTGCAGTCTTTGTTCAAAGGCACTTTCTCTTGCAAGGATGAATGAATATTACTATTTTCTTAACACACTGATAAATTCACCATACCCGCAGTACATTGACTTCAGTTATGGTTCCATCCAGGAACTTGAACTTGCATGTGCAGACATCAGGAATAAAATATTTCTTTCTATTAATATTACTGGTGACAGCAAAAACAAAATCAAAACTGCCGCTACATCAGCTTTCAATAAACTCGGATTAAGTCCAAAAGATGATAATTCTTCACGGTACTTAGTTCAGGTTGAACTGACTTTCGAACAGGCCGATAACGCAGACAGCAAAAATGTTTACATCAATTATGAACTTACAGCTGTAATCAAAGATACTGTAACAGGTTCCGCATTATACTCTTACGAAAAATCCGGCCGCGAAGGACATTCCACCTTAAGCAATGCCCAGACCCGCGTTTATTCTTCTGTCTGCAAAATCCTGACAGAAGAATTTTCAGAAAATCTTTCAAATTATCTTTCAGAGAACCAAAAATAAGCTATATTAGGCGTATGTTGATTATTTAACATATAACCCTTATAATTTATAGAATAATCTTTAAGATTAAAGGAGAAGTTTTTTATGAAAAAATCAATTCTTGCACTCACACTCGCTCTCGCAACTGCTTTTACTTTTATGAGCTGTCTTTCTGATGATTCAGATGAATCTGCTGCTGTACAGGCTAACGAAAACTCAAGAGTAATCGGCGCTGACGGTGTTCCTCGTCCAAACTGGGTTCTTGCCGGAAAAGAAGATGCTACAGGTATTTATGCTGTTGGAAGCGGAAAAATGTCTAACGATGTTAATTCCCTCAAAGTAGCAAAAGCAAATGCCCGTAATGAACTTTCTAAAACAGTTCAGGTTGCAACAAAATCTGTATTAAGAACATATGCTCAGGATACAGGAATTGCTAAAGATACAATCAACTACATGGAAGAAGCTATCGAACAGAAAACAAACAATCTTCTCGAAGGTTCACGCCAGGTTGACATGTGGCAGGCAGAAGACGGAACAATTTACGTTCTTATGTACCTTCCATACAAAGCAGTTCTTCCAGCTGTAAAACAGATTGCTGACAACTACAAGCAGGATGTTAAATCACAGTTAACAGAAGAAAAAGCCAAAGCTGCATTCAAAAAATATTTTGACGAAGTTCTTGGCGACTAATATAAATAAAAAATAAACAGAGGTAATAAAATGGCGCACTGCATAGTTCCAGAAGCAGAAGAAGTATTGGACAAAGAATTTAAAGTACTCGACAAAGGATTTGTACGCATGGTTGACTACTACGGCAGCGATCAGCGTATTGTTCAGTCAGCACGTGTATCCTACGGTGAAGGAACAAAAACCGTTTCTCAGGATGCTGCTCTTATTGACTACCTTTTGCGCCATCAGCACACTTCCCCATTTGAACAGGTTGTGTTTACATTTCACCTCAAAATGCCTATCTTTGTAGCCCGCCAGTGGGTTCGTCACCGCATGGGCCGTATGAATGAAGTTTCTGGCCGTTATTCAATCATGAAAGATGAATTCTATGTACCAGAAAAAGAAAACATCGACCCTCAGAGCAAAGACAACAAACAGGGACGTGCTTTTGAACCTCTCATTCCGGAGGAAGCAGAAAAAATCCAGGCTGAATTTATCAAAGGCCAGAAAGATTCATACGACAGCTATTCAAAAATGATTGAAGGCGGTCTTGCACGCGAAATTGCACGTATCAATCTTCCACTGGCATTGTACACAGAATTCTACTGGCAGATGGATTTGAATAACCTCTTCCGCTTCCTTAAACTCCGCCTTGACGGTCATGCACAGCTTGAAATCAGGGAATACGCAAAAGTTATCCTTGAACTGGTTCGTAAAGTATGTCCAATGGCAACTGCAAGTTTTGAAAATGACATGAACAAAGCAGTAAGCTTTACAGGCGAAGAAATGGATGCACTTCGTAAAGTTCTTGCCGGAGAAAACAATCCTCTGGACGGCAAAAAACTCGAACGATTCCTTGCAAAAGTAAAGACAGGCGTTCAGCTTTAATATTTACTTAAACAAAAAATCAGGCTGTCAGCACGACAGCCTGTTTCATTTTAAATCAGATTTTATCTGCACTTTTTAAGCATTCTGATTCCCGTAAGATATCCCCATCCAACAAGAACAAGAAAAATCAGCAGACTGATAATCCACCACATGCAGCCCATAAACGGAAATTCTTTTATAAATCCAAATGCGCCGGCTGGACTTCCCCAGTTCAAAAAGAAATAAGGATAGTAAACGCCTTCTGCAAATTCCCACTTACATGCATAACCGATTCCGGCATAGACCGCATACAAAAGCGGTGGAACAATATTATAAATAATTGAGCGGGTCTTTAATTCGCTGTTAATTCCGGTAATGAAAAAATCTATGATACATGCTGCAGGAACAACAACATGTGTAAGTATGTTTTGAATATTCCAGACTTCACCTTCAAGAGTCGGCGCAAGAATAAAGCAGAAAACAATTCCTGTTAATGTTATGGAAACAGTTCCAACCAGCTTTACTGTGTACCAGCCCTGTCTGATTTCTTTTGCAGCTGCAATAAGATAAAATCCAATTCCACAGATAACAGCAAGTGCAAGATTCGACTGAATTGTAAAATACATAAATACAGAAAGCCCGCCCATAAACGAATCTCTTCCTGCATAATAACTTAAAAAAGTTCCCAGTAAAGCCGAAATTACAACAATCCCTTTCAGCACA
The DNA here is from genome assembly GCA_024402475.1 of Treponema sp. Lineage (GTDB taxonomy): Bacteria > Spirochaetota > Spirochaetia > Treponematales > Treponemataceae > Treponema_D. The sequence continues at coordinate 42,795 of JAKSTQ010000014.1, forward strand.
AGGCTGACAATTTTCTGTTTAAGTGAAAATTCTTTCATAAAACATTCTTCCTATTAACCGTTATTAATCCAGTTAACAAAATCACTACCGATTATTTTGCGGCCTTTGCTGCATAGGCTTTTTTAATTCCATCAGCAAAAAGTTTATCCTGTGTAGTAAGCTTTGTTACATTGAATACCGGAGCACCATCTGCATCCTGTCTGTAAATTTTTCTTGGGTCTGTCTTAAGAGCTGGACTGTCTTTTCCGTTAACCCACCAGTTAAGAACTGCAAGAATACATGTAACGTATTTAATCAGGTTAGCATTGCTTGCTGTAACTTTAGTTGTGTTTTTTGCATTAAGAAGAACATCAAGGCGTTTAGACATTGGGGTTGTAACTTCAAACTTGTAATGTTCCCATGGATTTTCAACGCCGTTAACTTTTCCTGCAGGAGGAACAACAATTCCAATCTGTCTTGAAAGATCACTGAATGCCTTAAACAGGAACGAAACACGCACTGCAAGAGTAATGTATTTATTGTCGTTAATCGGGCGTTCCAGAAGCAGCTGGTCAAAACTGAATTCAGGGATGAACAGATATTTTGTCTGCCAGTAAATGTTTGTAATAACCTTTTTTCCCATCTGTGTCTGAGGGAAGCTAGGCTGTGTATAAGTCTGATTTACAAGAGTCTTAAGCCCTTCTGCATATTTTTTGTTGAACAGATCTTCGCGGTACAGCGGGAATTCATTGATTGCTTCTGTGATTGTATCGCGCTGTGTTGTCATCAAAGGATTTTCTTCAGGCTTGAATTTAATATGGCTGCAGGCTGTAAGACAGTCTTCGATAATTTTCAAAAGAACTACAGTAACCTGAACCGGATTCTTTGGTGACATATAAAGGAACGGTTCACCAAGTTCATAAAGAGGTTCAAAGTAAGGATAAAGGTCAGGCATTTCTTCAAGTTTATCCCAGCCTGCCTGTGGGAAAAGCTGGCAAAGAATTTTGATACCGGTATTAACCATTTCGTTTTTGAATTCACCCGGATCTTCTTTCTTTTTAGTCTTGGCAGCAGCTTCTTCTTCCATTGCTTTTTTCTTTGCAATTTCTTCTGGAGTTGGTTTTTTCTCCGGAAGCATAATGTCGAATTTTTTAAGACCGACAAAAGTCAGGATAGCAGAAAATTCTGCAGTAAAGAAATGAGGGAATGTATAGAATTCTGTTCCACACATGCGCATCAAAAGCGGATACAAACCGTTGATTACCTGCTGATGAATGTAAACCCATTCAGTAATTCCCTGTTTTGCCATCAGAGAAAATTTTTCAACATTTGCTTTTGGATAGCGTGTAATTTCGTTATAGAAATCTTTAATGATCTGTGTAATCTGTGCATCACTTAAATAAAAGATGGTAAGAACCTGTTTGTATACAGCACGGGTATATGCAGTCAAATCAGAAACAAGAATTGTCTTTTTTGTATTTTCAAATTCTGCATAAGCAAGTTTAATATCACGAAGATTCCACTGAGCAACTTTTCTTAAAAAGACAAATTTAACGTCCGGATCATTTGCGATTTTTGCTTTAAGCGAATCAGGTGAGTTGGCAATCATTGTCTTCATTACAGTTGTAAATTTCTGAATGTGCTCAATATGATTTTTACAGTTGATTTCAACAAACTCAGGAATTACTTTTTCTGTTCCGTCTTTCTGAAAGTGGCGGATAAAATTGAAAAGCCCGTAACTCTTTTTAATGGCATAATCCGGAGACATCATCAGTTTATCGATAAGCGAGTTTGCGTGAGTTGTAATAGCAGGAAGGTCTGCAACCTTCATTGTTTTTTTGGAAGATTCCAGAGCTACTGGTTTTGACTGCTGCTGGCTGGAAGAATTCATATTGCCCCCGAATGATGCATTTGACTGACCTGATGGTTTTGAATAAACAACCCTGTTCTGTTTTTTATTTGGCATGGAATCATATTCAAAAGCAACCGGTCGTTCTTTAAGAACCTGACCGCCCAATACCTGAGTCATATGCTGGGCTTCTTCGTTACTCAAATTGCCAATGTTCTTGCGAGTTTTATCAAGTTGTCCTGGTTCCAGATATTTTTCTGCCATAATCCTCTCCTGTTTCTACAGACGAAGTTTGCTGCTTCTCGAAATTGCCGGAAAATCTCTCAGGACAAGTCTGTTACCGTCTTTATCCAGAAGAATTCCGTCAATGGTGCCAAAAATAGTATAGTAAGTTGTTCTCACAGCTACAAAATTCATATTGCGTGAAGTAATGCTTTTTGGTGTAAATGTCAGATCAATCATACTTTCTGTATCCTGAATAACCCATTTATTTGTAACACCAAAAGAATGTGTAATATCAACAGGCGGCATTGGAGAAAACTGATCATCAATGAACATAACATTATCGTTATATGAATCACGGTCCACCGCATCAAAAGAAGCAGTCGAAAATCTGAACGAAACCTGCTTGTCCTTGATTTTTCCAATTGCAGTGATGTTTTCACCTGTTGTAATAAATTTATAATACGAACGGTTCATGAAAGTAAAACCAAAACCGTTTTCGCCGTTTGTGCAGTCAAATTCTTTTCCGCCCTTATCAGTAAGTGCAAGTCTTCCTTTAAATGCATTTGCAACATACCAGGTGGCAGAACAGCGGCTGAAAGTTGGAGCCGGCTTTACGCTGAAAATTTCATGGGACGACGAATCAGTAAAATTTGAAAAGAACGAAAGGTCCAGTTTTGGACGTGTATTGTATCCGGAAAGATGCAGCTTAAAAGTCATTCTATCCTTAAGATGGTTCCATGCAATACGAATACTGCGTTTAGGCCCAGAACTGACACAAACTGCTTCTGAAAGTTTTTTAGGAATAAGGCGAAGTCTAAGACCAAGGAAAATTCGATAGGTATATTTGTAATCCTTTTTATAATTCCACAGAGAAACTTCTGCCATGTTCACAATCTTATTATCAAAGATATCAATTGAACCTAAAAAGTCACCTACACGGAATACATAAATCAGTCGTGCACGAATTCTGAATTTTGTAAGAACAGGAGGCAAAGGAATTCCTGCAAAAGGTGCCTTAACCCCATGAATATCGAGCTGATCTGGTAATGTATTGAATGTCCCGAAAACAGGTTTATGCTTAACGATAATCTTTTCAGGACCAGGTGTGACTTCTCTAGTGTACAAACTTTCCTCTATTATATATTTTTCTATTATATAATAATTTTTTAAGATTATCAATTTATTTAACGTCCCTAAAATTCCTCAAAAATAAAAATACGAAACCAAAGGAAGTGGACTTTTTACCCCATAACCAGTATTCTTACAATATGAGTTTTATTGCATTCACAAACGTTCATTATTCATATCCGGCTGTTGAAGGTGACATTGACGAAAACGGAAATCAGATTCAGCCACCAGTAATTTTTGACCATTTTAACGCTGAACTTCCAGGCGGATTTACAAGCCTTGTGGGCCCTAACGGTTCAGGCAAATCTACTTTCATGCTTCTTGCAGGCGGAAGAATTCTCCCTCTGGAAGGCAAAGTATATCTTTGTGGTAATGACACTGCTGCACTCACACCAGAACAGCGCGACCTTCTTGCTTCTTACATTTACCAGAATATGGAACTTGAAACAGAAGAAAAAGTCGGCGACCTTTTGAACTATGTTTACACAAACGGGGTTCTCAAAGGCAAAGCAAAAGCAATCCGCAATAAAGACCAGGATCTTCTTGAAGAAATCAAAACAGTTTTTGAACTTGAAAAACTCACAGACAAAAAACTTTCAAACACAAGTAAAGGTGAACACCAGCGCGTTCTTCTGGCATTCTCCCTGCTCTACGGCTCAGAAAGCACTTTTATGGATGAACCGATGTTTGCCATGGAAGAAGGCCAGAAACAAAAAGCCCTTGAATACCTCAAGGACTTTTGTGCTGCAACAGAAACAACAATATATATTTCAATGCACGAACTGGACTACACTAAAAAGTATGCCCAGAACGTAATGCTTTTTTACCCAAACCACGACATCGATTTTGGAACTCCAGAAGAAGTTCTTACCGATGAAGCGCTTGAAAAAGCCTATGGACTGCCGGTTGCAATGTTAAAGCATTCAGAAAGCCTTACACGCAGCCAGCTTACAGAAGAAAGCGACGTTTTACATTCCTAAAGCTTCTCCTGCCTTATTCTGAATCTGTCTGATCTTATCAAATTTTGTCTCAAGCTGAAGTACACCGTTCTGCAATGCAGTCCAGGTTGAGCCGTCTTTGTATGTGAATTCGATTGTAGGGTTACGCACAACTCCATCAAGGTGAATAAGAGCCGGCGCATCGTTATCGTAGTTCATGCCGACAGCAAAATGACAGGTGTGGAAAGCCTTTTCGTCTTCAAGCATGTTGCCGGCGATGATTGCAGCTGGATTGAGACCGATTCCAAGTTCACCGATATTGCGGGCATTGCGCCTGTATACTTCGCCCATTCCGGCAGGAAGTTTTCCTTCTTTTTCGTATTTAACAGCTGTTGTTTCTGCGTTTTCTACGACTTTCAAAAGGCGCTTAGCTTCTTCTTTACCTTCGATTTTTGAAACAAAACCATTTACTACTGTACATTCAATCGGGGTTTCGAGAATTGCATCCCCGTCCCCAAATGTCATCGAACCGTCAAAAACGATTTTTCCGTTACAGCCTGATCCTGAAACTTTTGGATCACCAACAACCGGACTGATAAATACTTCACCAGCAGGAATGTTACCACCGGTTCCAGGTTTACTGAAATCTCCGTTGTCATCAAAAGCTTTTCGGCCTTCTACAGGAACAACAATGTCAGTTCCTCCGGGTGCTGTAACATGAACGCTTGTAACACCTTCATATTTTTTAGAAAGAATTTTACAGCGTTCACACAATTCTTCGTAATTAATGTTTACAGTTCTATTGAACATATCTACTGTAAGCCCTGGAGTCCAGACAGCACGCATTGTCTTAACGCCATTCAAAAGGTAATCAAAAATATGATCGTAAGTCTGGCCGTCATCTGTCTTGTAAGGATTTGCAGCAGCTTCCGGATCTTTTCCAAGTTTTACATGACTGATAGAAAGAAAAACATCCGGTTTACTTTTAAGTGCATACAGAACTGCAGGTTCAGCATTGTCCATTGCCTTTTTTGCCGGCTGATAAATAAGGGTTGGTTCACCGCCGGCTTCAATTGCGGCAGTGTAAAGATCCTGTGCCATGACAGCACTTTCTGGATTTGAAACAATAAGGACTTTTTCGCCTTTCTTAACCTTGCACACTGTTGAAATTACAGTCTGTGCAGGAGTTGAATTTTTATTAAGTAAAGATTTCATAGAATTCATAATTTAAATATACCATAAAAAGACTTTAAAGTGAAATTTTCTCTAATTTTGCATTTCAAACCTTGACGGATGAACTAACCTTAGCTATATTAAACTTAGTCAACCTTGACTAATCTGATATAAAGGAGGCATTTATGTGTCAGGTAAACATTCACCAGGCAAAGACAGACCTTTCCAAACTCATAGCCATGCTCGAACGTGGAGATGAAGACGAAGTTATCATTGCCCGTGACGGAAAACCGGTTGCAAAGATGGTGTTCTATGCAGATAACCATTATACAAAACGCAGATTCGGAATTGCGTCAGGATCAATCCCTAAATGGACTGATGAAACCCAGAAAATCTTTGATGATATGGACAAAGAAATTCAGGAGGCTTTTGGCCTATGAATATAATTCTTGATACACACATCATCATATGGTTTCTTACTGGGGATGAAAGGCTGTCACAAAAGGCACTTGAACTGATTCAAAATCCAGACAACGAAATTTATTACAGCCACGCATCGCTATGGGAAATTGCAGTAAAACACAGAGTAAAAAAAGAAGAATTCAATTATGATGTCAGCAAAGTAATGCTATTCTGCGAAATGTGCGAATTTTCAAAACTAACAATTCGCGAAATTGCAATACAGCAATATGAAAGGATCCCCCTCGGTCACTCAGATCCCTTTGACCTGATGCTAATTGCTCAGGCGCAGTCAGAAGGAATGAAGCTTTTAACCCACGATGCAAAGCTTGAACAGTTTTCTTCTGATGTTATTTTAGTTTAATTTTTACGGTATAAATAATTACGGCAGAAAGAGATTCAGTTCCTCCTCACTGACCATATTTCTTTCTGCCCTGAAATACTACTTCTACAAAAATCCAGCCTCCTGTATAATACTTCCATGAACATCTGTCTTTTTACTGCCGAAGAAATCAACAGACCGCTTGCACCTCATGACGAACGGGCAATTCACCTTAATAAAGTTCTCCACAAAAAAGAAGGCGACACTTTTTCTGCAGGAATTATCGGTGGGCAGGCAGGAACCGCAACAATTACAAAAACAACGGAAGTTCCCAACCCAAAGACAGGCAAACCGGAAATTCAGTATGAGTTTTCGTTTAAGGGAGAATCTGACGGCAAACCTTTATTCCCTCTGGTTATGATTATTGGTTTTCCCCGTCCAATCCAGCTCAAACGGCTTTTGCGGGACATTGCGGCTCTTGGAGTCTGCCAGGTTCATCTTACAGGCACAGAATTAGGTGAAAAATCTTACATGCAGTCCACACTTGTTGAACGAGGATCCGCTTACCAGATGCTTTTAGACGGCACGGTTCAGGCAGCTTCTACACATGTCCCTGAACTTTTCCTTCACACTTCGCTTAAAGAATGCCTTGAATCAATAAACGAAAAAGACATCAAAATAACTCTTGATAACATCCGCCCTGAAGGCAGCCTTGAAACTTTAATGTCCGGAATTTCAGAACTTTCAGAAAATCAGAAAATAGTTGCAGCAATTGGAAGTGAACGGGGCTGGACCGACAAAGAACGAAATCTTCTTTTTGAAAAAGGCTTTAAAATCTGTTCAATGGGAAAAAGAGTCATGCGAACAGAAACTGCCGCTACAGTCAGCGCAAGCATCATTCTTTCCAAACTGGGATTTCTGGACTAAAATTTTTAAGTCGCAAATCAGTTTCCTTAAAATAATCCATTCTCAATCAATAGTAATAAACCGCCAATTGTGGTAAAATACGCCTATGGATAACGAAAAAATCAAACAGATGCTTTTGGACATCTGCCCTACAGAACTTGACTTTACAGTAACTCAAAGCGGAAAAGAAAGTAAACGCGTTAACGGCCTTTATAAACCAGACACACACGAAATCATTCTTCACAATAAAAATTTCAATACAGAAGCAGAGCTTGTTTACACTGCAATTCATGAATACACACATCATCTGATTGCAGAAGAACAGCTTGAACTTAACGGCAAAGAATACATGCCAAACGCAAAAGTTCATACAGATGCATTCTGGGCAAAGTTTCACAGCCTTCTTAAAGTTGCAGAAGAAAAAAAATACTACTCGATTGATATTTCAGTTTCTCCTGAGCTTGAAGAACTTACAAAAAAAATTCAGACAGAATACCTTGAAGTCAACGGAAAACTCATGCAGGAATTCGGACGCCTTTTAATCCGTGCACAGATGCTCTGCGACAAAGCAAACATCCGCTACGAAGATTATGTTGACCGCGTTCTTAAACTTCCGCGCAATTCTGAACGTGACATCAAGCGCGTTGGTCGTATAGAAGCAAATCCATCACTTGGTTATGACAACCTTAAAATGGTTACTGCAATTAAAAAACCGGAAGACCGCAAAACTGCAGAAGAACAGTTACTCGAAGGCGAAAGTCCTGTATCAGTTCGTGCCATGATGAAGCAGAAAAGCCGCCCGGAATCAGAAGACAAACGTTCTAAACTTGAAAAAGAAAAAAATCGTCTTGCTAAGACAATCGCTCAACTTCAGCAGAGACTTGATTATGTGGAGGAATCCCTTGCAAACATGTAAAAAGATTTTATCTGCCGCAGTTTTTGGCATTCTTATTCAGGCTGCTTTTTCACAGCCGGTTCCTCCAACTCCGCCAAAAGGCCCAAACGGAACTGGAACTATGGAAATTCCAGGCGTAAAAATGCCTTCAATGCCGCAGGTATCCATGCCTACAATGGGATCTTCTTTTTATACACCGGGAACCAGCAATTCTTCTAATCAGAAACAAAATAACCAGCAGACTCAACAGCAGACAAATCAGTCCCAGCCTGCCCAGCAGAATCCTGCAAATCTCGCACCAAACATTGCTCTGGCCGAAAACAATCTCAGTGCAGCTGACATTCAGGCACTTGCAGAACGCGGCCTTTTTACAAATGTTTCTTCCATCTTTGGAAATTCATCAAACGGCCTTAACTCAGTTTTAGGACAGCAGCAGAATACAAATCAGACTGCTCTTCTTGCCCAGATTCTTTCTGAACTGAATTCAATTAAGAATCAGCAGACAAACCTTAACGCAAACAATTCAGTTAAGTTAAAGCCTTCCAATGAACCGCCAGCCCTTCTGCGTTTTGTAATCAACACACAGGATTTTTTAAGTTCCTGCAGTGCTGTATATATTTCAAAACCGGAAAGTGACGGCACATTCCTTTTGACAGGTGACTGCAGAACTTTATTCAACGGCAGAACTCAATCAGAAACCTTCTACATTTTCTTTAAAGCAAACGGCACAAAAGAAGGCAGAACAGTTTACAACGTAACAAGCACATTGAGCCAGAATTACACAAACCCCTACACACTCCTGTACAGATTATGTTCAATCCAGAACGTAACTGCTACCAAAACGGGTAACATGGTTTCTTTCATGCTGAATCAGGATGGAATCAGAAGCGACGTCCTTATCGACATCGGAAAATAATTTTAAGGAACAGATATGGCAGACATTTTACAGGAAGGACTTGCTTCACTTAATTTTTCAAAAGAAGAAGTTGAACGCATCAGTCCTCTCATTGAACAGTATATCGGCGAACTCAGGCTTTTCAATTCTGCCTATAACCTTGTAAACACAGATGATCATGACGAAATCGTAATCCGTCATATTCTTGACAGTCTTGCCGCAAATTTTAAAATCATGGAACTTGCTGCCGGGCTTAAAACCAATCTTGCTAAAGACGAAATTATAATCGGCGACATCGGAACAGGCGGCGGACTTCCAGGCATTCCTCTTGCAATTGCAAATCCTGATCAGAAATTTGTTTTTGTAGAAAGAATGAATAAACGCTGTGCCTTTCTTGAAAACTGCTGTGCGATTCTCGGACTTTCAAATGTAACGGTAAAAAATCTTGAAGCAGAAAAAGTTCCGGCACAGTCAATCGACCTTGCAACTTTCCGCGCTTTCAGACCACTTGATAAAAAGATGATTTCAACTCTTTTGAACATGCTTCCGGCTAAAGGCCTTCTTGCAGCTTACAAAGCAAAAAAAGAAAAGATTGTAGAAGAAATGACAGGAATCAATTACAGTGCAGACCAGTACAGCATTGAACCTCTTGAAGTTCCTTTCTTAACAAAAAACGCCCGCGATAACGATGACCGCGAGCGTAATCTTGTTGTTATCCGTAAATAACAGACATCATGTAATCATTTTTAACAGTCTCATCAACTGCGGCTTTTCAATCAAGTCGATCGGACGGCCGTCAATGTATTTGTGTGCTTCTTCAGAGAAAGTTCCCGATGTAATACAAATACCTTTATCACATTTTGCATCACGAATCTTTCCATGGAAATCGCGGATATAAAGTTCACCAACTGAACCTGAGTTGCGGTAAAAGCGGAAAAGTTCCTTGTCTTCCCATTTTGAATTTTCTACATCACACAAAATTTCAATGCTGTCAGGCACAACAGAAACGTCGATGATTTTTACAAAGGATTTTGCATAAATCACTTTTACAAGATTGCGGCACAAAGCAACAAAGTCACTTGTTCCTGATGTAAGGTAAACCTGAAGATTTGAGTTCTGATTCAATTCCTTGTAACGGGTTACAAGAGCAGCTGTATCTTTGTAAACAGGCACAACCATAAGAATTCGGTTAAGTGCATCAAGACCAAGAGAAAAATTATTTGTCTTAAAGTAGCAGGCCGCAAGACGGTAATTCAATTCAAGAAAAATTTCCTGAGGAACATCCTTAAGTTTAAGACCAATTTCAAAGTCCTGAACTGCAGCTTCCATCTGATTCATTTTTGTATGAATGATACCGGCATACAGACTTGACTGAGCACCAAACACAGGATCCGGTCTAAGGTGAGTAAATACCTTAAGGGCTTTGTCGCCAAGACCACATTCCTGCATTGAATCAGCCATTGCAAAAAGTGCTTCTTTATTCTGTGGATTTTCATCAAGTGCTTTACGAAGATACTGAATTGCTTCCTTAAAATGATGTGCCTTGTACAATGCCATTCCCAGCGGAGCATAAACACCATTGCTTTCAGGATTGATTGTAATTGCTTTGCGCATCAAAGGAACGGCTTTCTCGTAATCACCGGTTTTATAAAAAGCATTTCCAAGATAAAGATTTGCTTCGTAATTTTCTGGAGTCAGTTTTAACGCAGTTAAGAGAAAAGAAATTGCTTCCTGTGATTTATCAAGCTTAACAAGACATACACCGCGTCTTAAGTTTACAAGCCCCATGTCAATTTCTGTATGTTTACTTGCAAGAGCAGTAAGGGTTTCATACAAAGGTGAAGCCTTATCCCAAAGATGTTCGCGATAATACAGGTCGGCAAGAGGCAAAAGTGCCTGCACATTCTGAGGATTGTGAGCTAATTTTTTTGTAGCATCACGAATAATTGCAGCTCTGTTCTTCTGTTTATACTTATCTGTTTCAACAACGCCTGATGCTTCCTTGTTCTTTTTATGACTTGTAACAAGAATCAGAACGACAATAAATAAAAGTACCGCTACACTCGAGATGATTATTGGTAGTAAATCCATAGTAACTTATATTATAGACACCTATTTATAGCACTGTCAAGAAATCAAAACGCCCCGCAATATTGATATGTACCCCTTTTACTGGACAAAAGTAAAAGGGGTATTTTTATGCGATAC
>JAKSTQ010000015.1 GCA_024402475.1 Treponema sp.
CTGTATTCAATGTAATCCAGGGCCGCTACAAGATGATGACTGCTGACTTTGCTAACCTTGTAACAGGAAAATTCGGTGCTCTTCCAACAGCTGCTAACCCAGACGTTGTAGCTCAGGGACTTGCACAGAACAAGATGACAGAAGTTATGACATGTCGTCCTGCTGATAAAATTGAACCAGAATGGAACAAAATGGTTGAAGAATCAAAAGCTGCTGGTGGTGACGGATCTGACGAAGACGTACTCACATACGCAATGTTCCCACAGGTTGCTACAAAATTCTTCAAAGAAAGAGCTAAGGGACCAGTTGATGCAGCTGCAACATTCGCTAAGAAAGAAGCTGCTCCTGCTAAAGAAAACAAGGGTGGTTCTTACACAATCAATGTAAACGGTACAGCATACAATGTAACAACAGGACCTGCCGGCGATACAATGAATGTAAATGTAAACGGAACAGCTTACAACGTAACATTCGGTGCTGCAGGCGCTGCTCCTGCTGTTAGTGCTGCTCCAGCTGCAAGTGCACCAGTAGTAACTGGCGGTGTAGAAGTTGCAGCTCCAGTTGCAGGTACACTCCTTAAATATGTTGCTTCAGAAGGCGCTCAGGTTAAGAAGGGTGACACAGTAATAATGGTTGAATCTATGAAGATGGAACTTGAAGTAAAAGCTCCAGCTGATGGAAAAATCTCATTCAAAGTTCAGCCGGGAACACAGATTTCTGCAGGACAGGTTCTTGCAGTACTTGGTGGAACAGCTGCTCCGGCTCCTGCCGCTCCAGTTGCACCAGCACCTGCTGCCGCTCCTGCAGCTGCACCAGCACCAGCTCCTGCTGCAAGTACAGGTGGAAAACCAGTTAATGCTCCAGTTGCAGGTACACTCCTTAAATATGCAGTTTCAGAAGGTGATTCTGTATCTCCAGATACAACAGTAATCATTGTTGAATCTATGAAAATGGAACTTGAAATCAAGGCAGGTAATGCCGGTAAAGTTCACTTTGTAGCACAGCCTGGAACACAGATTTCTGCAGGACAGGTTCTTGCTGAAGTAAAATAAGGAATACATATGAACGAACTGACAAAAGATAAAAAACACGTATTCAAGATGACTTGTGCCATTATGTTTATTGCACTTGCACTTTCTTTTGTTGTAAAACCTGCTGCACTTGCACAGAATAATGCAACACAGGAAGTTGCTTCGTACAAAACAATGGACACAGCAAAAATTAAAGGTACAGAAAACTGGGGTCCAAACGAAAACCGTATTTCTGCCGGAAAATTTGTTGAAAACATCTGGAAGAGTACAGGTATCTACAAGATTATTCATACTCAGACTGCCGAAGAACTTGCTGCTGAAAAAGCAGAAAAAGAAGCTACTCTTAAAGCAGAAGCTGTTGACCCGTTTGCAGATAAACATGCACCGGGATGGCAGAAAATCCTGATGATTGCAATCGGTTTCTTAATTGTTTACCTTGCAGTTGCAAAGGGATTTGAACCACTTCTTTTGATTCCAATCGGATTTGGTACAATTCTCGTAAACATTCCTGGCGCAGGAATGGGTGACGGTCCTCACGGAATGCTTCACATCATTTACTCTGCCGGTGTAGGAAACGAATTCTTCCCTATGCTTATCTTTATGGGTATTGGTGCAATGACTGACTTTGGTCCGCTTATTGCTAACCCTAAGATGGCTATTCTTGGTGGTGCTGCTCAGCTTGGTGTATTTGCAACTCTCTTTGGTGTAGCTGCAATGAACCTTATTCCTGGTGTTGACTATACAATTCTTGATGCTGCAGCAATCGCTATCATCGGTGGTGCTGACGGTCCTACTTCAATTTATGTATCTGGTAAGCTTGCTCCAAACCTTATGGGTGTAATTGCAGTTGCTGCTTACTCATACATGGCACTGGTTCCAATGATTCAGCCGCCAATCATGAAGCTTCTTACTACTAAGAAAGAACGCTCTATCAAAATGAAGCAGCTTCGCGTTGTTTCAAAGACAGAAAAGATTTTGTTCCCATTGCTTTTGCTTTGTGTAACAATTCTTCTTTTGCCACCTGCAGCTCCTCTTATCGGTATGCTTGCATTCGGTAACTTTGTAAAACAGTGTGGTGTTGTTGAACGCCTTTCTAAGACAATGGAAAATGAATTGATGAACATCGTTTCAATTCTCCTTTCTCTTGGTGTAGGTTCACAGATGACTCCAGAAAAAATCTGTAACGTAAACTCTCTTGGAATTATCGTTCTTGGTCTTGTTGCATTTGCAATTGCAACAGCCGGCGGTCTCATTACTGCTAAGGTTATGAACATCTTCCTTAAAGATAAGATCAACCCGTTGTGTGGTTCAGCTGGTGTATCAGCTGTTCCAATGGCAGCACGTGTTGCAAATAAAGTTGGTATGGCAGAAGATCCTACAAACTTCCTTTTGATGCATGCTATGGGTCCAAACGTTTCTGGTGTAATCGGAACAGCAGTTGCAGCTGGTGTATTCATTGCAACTTATGCTCACTAGTATTTAATCAGAAAATATAAATCAAAGCCTGGTTTCATTTATGAAATCAGGCTTTTTTTTGTTCAAAATTATTTATTAGAAAAAAGAATGTACGAAAAAAAAGCCTGCATCTTAAGATTTAGATGCAGGCTTTGAATTGCTTAATTACTTAATTAGTATTTTGCAAGTTCGATTGAAAGTACTTTGTAGTTGTATGTACGGTCGTTAACTGTGAATGTGATTTCGTCGTCAACTTTGTGGTTCAAAAGTGCATCAGCAACTGGTGACATGTAAGAAATGATTCCCTTGTCTGTGTCTGATTCCCATGGTCCAAGAATTGTATATACAACTTCTTTGTTTGCTGTTGTATCAAGAAGTTTAACAGTTGTAGCAAATGAGATAACTGCTGTTGTTGCTGTTGTAGGGTCAAAGATAACTGCACGTGCAATTTCTGCTTCCAGGCGTGCAAGTGTATGCTGGAGATTGCGCTGATGTTCTCTTGCTGCGATGTATTCAGCGTTTTCTTTAAGGTCTCCTTTTTCACGAGCTTCAGCAACTTCGTCTGCGTTTTTAGGAAGATCAACGTTTTTAATCTGATCAACAAGTGCTTTCTTTTCTTCAAGTTTAGCAGCTGTTACCATCATTCCCTTAGGAGCAGCAGCTTTTTCTTCTCCAGTTGTTGGGAACTTGTAATCAGGATACTGTTCAAGAATGCGGTTACGGATTGTTGTTTTGATGTTTCCGTCAAGGTCATTGATGTCGTTAACAAGAGTATACATCTTGTCTACCATTTCGCGGCCGTTGTCAAACATGAATTTTGTAAGTGCTTCAGAATCAAAAAGAAGGTCTGTAGCATCTTTGTTGATTTTCTTGTTTTCTGTTGTGTTTACATGGCTGTTCATTTCGCGGAATGTAAGTTCAATGATGTTGAGCAGTGCAATAATCTGTTTTTCGTAAGAAATACCAGCTTCTTTGAACCATTCTTTGTCCTGACATTTTTCAAAGAAGTAAATAACAGCACGTCTGTAGTCCTTGATGTCTTCGAATGCGTCTTTAGAAAGTTTCTTAAGCTTGTCGTTGAATCCTTTTTCTGAAAGGTAATCAAGCATTTCGCCTTTAAGAACTGTAGGGAAGAGTCTGATATATTCATCAGCCCAGCCTGGAAGGCTCTTGATTTCTTCAAGGAAGTCAGCTTTCAAAGATGTATTTTTTGTATCTTTGAGTTTGCCGTACATTACGCGTGGATCGTCGATGTCATCGTAAATCTGTTCAAATGTATATTTGCAGTTGTATTTGAAAAGTGATTTTGTGCGTCCTGCAACGAGGAATGCTGCAAGGTTCTGTTCGTTAACTGCTGTAACAACCTTGAGGAGGTTTGTAAAGTAGCTGAACATGTCAGCAAAGATTTCTGAATCTTTGTCTGTATCATTGTCGTTGAGGTATTTCATGAAAATATCAACGTGCTTGAAGAAGTCTTTTTCAGCCTTGAATTCGTTTGCAATTTTTTCACTCTTTGTGATTTCGCGGTCACGAACCATGAACTGTGAAATGTCATTTGGTGTTACATCAAAAGTAGCATCGTCTTCGAGGATTTTCTTTGCCTGTGAGTTCCAGCTTGTCCATTCACTTGCAGAAAGAACGTCTGGTACAAGTTCAGCCTTGATTTTCTTAAGGTCACAGTGGTTGTCGTAACTCTTGATGATCATTGCAAGAGTTTCTTTTTTATTCTGTTTTACGAATGCAGCGAATTCTTCTTTCTTTGTTGTTGCCTTTTTAACCATAATGTGGTCGTTGGCAAGTGGTTTAAGTGAATCAACTGCCATTTTAAGTCCCATCTTTTTAGGACCTGCTTTCTGGAAGATGATTGAAAGTGTATCATTTTCTACTTTCAGGATTTTACCGATTCCGTATGCGCCATGGTATACGAAGTGGTCTTTGTCAAAAGAAATGTGTTTTTCAAAGTCATTGATTGCATCAAATACGTTACGGAGGTTGCCTTCAAGACCTGATGTTCTGATGTAGTCTTCCAGGTGGCTGTGACCTTCGTATTTGTTGCGGAAACAGTCAGCAATTTCGCGGCGTCCCCATGGATCTTTTGGATCAATTGAAAGGTAAAGTTTAAGAATATCGATACATGTATTCCATTTACCGTTTTCTTTATATTTGATGTAAAGTTCCTGAAGAAGAAGTGAACTCTGGTCTTCAGAAATGTATTTTGCAACTTTTCTCTGAATTGAATAGAAGAAGTCGATTTCTTCGTAAATTGCTTCTACAAGTTTTTTCCAGATGTCTTTAACAAGACTGATGTTTTTAGCTGCAACATAGCGGTGAAGGGCTTTCTTGTAGTAAGTAATTTCGTTTTTCTGATCGCCTGTTTCTGCGTAGTGTTCTGCAAGAGCTTTAGCGATTTCTGCTTCTTCAAGGTCAAGCTTGATGATTGTTTCGTAGCAGCTCCATACGCGTTCGTCATTGTTCTGTTTGTAGAAATCAGCAAGAGTTCTCAAAGCGAACATGTTGTTTTTGTCCTGAGCAAGAACTTTTTCACAAAGGTATTCAACGATTGGTTCTTTGTGTGCTTTCTGGAAAATGTCTACGAGAGCAACAAGGCAGGAATTGTCTACTGAAGTATCCTTAGCGTTGAGAATACCAGAAATATAAAGTGCAATGATACTGTCCTTGCTGTGAACCAGGTGTTCGTCACAAGCTTTCTTGATATCAGCTGATAAACCTTCAATCTGTGCTTTTTCAATGATGTCGTCTAATTCAGCAAGGTTGTTCTTTGTGTAGTTGCTGATTGTTGCACGGGTCCAGGTTTCTTCTTTGAGCATCTCAGAAACTTTGGAAATGAGTTCATTGGACATAAATGTATTCTCCTAAAAAATTTTACCGTTAAACGGCTTGAGCAGTATTCGAATTCCTACCTTACATAGATTTTGTAAATGTTAGGATCCAGTATTTTTATTTTCATCAGAATTTCATTGATTCTGCTATTTTCATTGTTCATCAGTGCCATATGGTCGATTAGCCAGAAGTACAGGTTGCAAAGTCGTGGAATGATAAGGTCCTGTTTGCAGGCAGGGTCTTTCATTTCGTTTTCAAGTGCATAAATCTTCTGGCGGATCTTTTCGACTTCACCATTTTTCAACTGGCGCTTAACTGAAAAAACTCCCATCAGCTGACCGTAAACTCCGATCCATTCTTTCAGGATATCTCCCGAATAACCTTTGTCTGCAACTTCACTGATAATACAGCGGATCAGCTGCGAATCAAGAAGGTCAAGGTCAACTCTCTGTGCATCTATAAAAAATGCTTCACGGAACAAAACTTTTGCCGGACGGTCTTCACCGGATAAAGCCATACAGTCTGCCAGTTCTGCAAGAATCCATGCATTGCCTGGTGTCAGGTTGTTGGCATCCGAAAGAAGCTGTCTGGCTGTAATGTATTCACCAAGCTTCTTGTAACAAAGGCCTGCCTTGCGTCGGATTTCGGCTTCCTGCATCTGTGTTTCAAAAAGAACTATCTGTGAATAGCAGTTCAATGCAGTAGAAAAAACACCGTGTCTGACACAATATTCAATTGTTTCGTCAATGTGGAATTTAGGGTTTTCAAGGTAACCAAGATAATTCTTCCATTCAATTAAAATAGAATCGGCCCGTTCGATATTACCGGTAATTCCTTTTATTCTATTGAAGAAATTAATCCAGAATGAACACGCGTCAATTGCAAAAATCAGTTTTTTATCGTCTAAACGTTCGATAAGAAGCGTATTTGCAAGTTGACTGGCCTGAGAAAAGTCACCTTGTTTTAACAACAGACAAAGTCCGCCTAGCTGTTCATCCATAATTACCCACTAAATTCCCACTTTGGATAAATTTCATTATATAACTATGGAAATTTTTGGTCAATGGAAAATGCGAAATTTAGGTTAAAAAGGGGTATTTTTATACTATACCTTGTTACTATATGTCAATATATTTTCGCAAAATTTTTAAAATCTTTTACAACACCACCTTTCAATGCGAAAACACCCCTTACTGACCAAAATAAATTCAATCATAAAAAATACTACCAGTCAGTAAAAGTCTTTCAGCATCGCTAGGTACCGTCGCTAGACACTGAGCACGGCATGGAAACTATCATTCCGTGCTCAGAGCCTTGCTGAAATCCTTTTTCTTCCTTCCCGTATTTTTTATAAAAAAAATTACTGCAATCCGTAAGGGGTGTTTTCGCATTAAAAGGTGAGGGGCGAAGGTGTTTTTGACCATAAGTTAGCGTATGCTAATAATGACTTCAATACAAAAAAAAGTGTGTCATAAAATTTAAAAATATAGTAAAATATTTACCAAATTCGTAAATAAATACACAATGCGATAATTGTGTTCAATACCGTACAGGTTAAAGATAGGAGACTTTTATGTCAAACAAAATTACAATTATTGGAGCTGGTCAGGTTGGTTCTACAATTGCTTATGCACTGACTTTGAAACAGCTTGCCAGCGAAATCGTACTCATTGATATCGCTAAAGACAGAGCTATGGGTGAAGCTATGGATATCCGCCAGGGTACTCCATTTATTGGTCCTGTTTACGTTCACGATGGTGACTACACAGATGCTAAGGATTCAGATATCGTAATTCTTACTTCTGGTGTTGCTCGTAAACCTGGACAGTCTCGTCTTGATCTTGCTCAGACAAACGTTGATATTACAAAGTCAATTATTCCTGAAATTACAAAGGTTGCTCCTAACGCTCTTTACGTTATCGTTGCTAACCCTGTAGACGTTCTTACATATCAGTTTGTTAAGACATCTGGAATTCCTGCAAACCACATCTTTGGTACAGGTACTCTTCTTGATACAGCTCGTTTCCGTGCACGCATTGCAGAAACATACAAAGTTGGTCAGGAAAATGTTCACGGTTATGTATTTGGTGAACACGGAGATTCTTCTTTCGTTCCTTGGTCTATTGCAAACATCGGTTCAGTACCTGTAGAAAAATTTGCTTCAAGCCTTCGCGAAAAAACAGGTCCTTCATTCAATAAGGATGATGTTGAAGACTATATCCGCAAATCAGGCGGAATCATCATTGCTGCTAAAAAATGTACAAACTATGGTATTGGTGTAAGTACAGCAGCACTGGTAGAAGCTCTTAACTATGAAAATGACTCACTTATGTCAATTTCTACATATCTTGACGGTGAATACGGAATCAGCGACGTATGTCTTTCTATTCCTGTTCTTGTAAACTCTAAGGGTCTTACAAGCCACATCGAAGTTCCACTTACAGATGACGAAGTTGCAAAACTCCAGCATTCTGCACAGTGCCTTAAAGACGTAATCGCACAGTTGAAGTTCTAAGGAAATTAAGATGGAAAAATTCAGAATTGAACATGATTCAATGGGCGAAGTAAAAGTTCCTGCAGACAGATACTGGGCAGCCCAGACAGAACGCAGCCGCAACAACTTCCAGATCGGTATGGGTCTGGAAACAATGCCTCGTGAAATTACACATGCATTCGGTATCCTTAAAAAGGCTGCAGCTCTTGCAAACAATGTATGCAAACCTGAAAAAATGACTGACGCAAAAGTTAAGGCAATTTCAAAGGCTTGTGACGAAGTTATCTCAGGAGCACTTAACGATCACTTCCCGCTGGTTGTATGGCAGACAGGTTCTGGTACACAGAGCAACATGAATGCCAACGAAGTTATCGCAAACCGTGCAAACGAAATTGCAAAGAAGAAGCTCTGCCATCCAAACGATGACATTAACATGAGCCAGTCTTCTAACGATACATTCCCGACTGCACTTCATATTTCTGCAGTACTGGTTCTCGAAGATAAAGTTCTTCCTGCTATTGATGTTCTTGTTAAGACATTCAAGAAACTTGAAAAAGAAAACATGAAGATCGTTAAGTCAGGACGTACACACCTTCAGGATGCAGTTCCAGTTTCTTTCGGTCAGGAAATCTCAGGCTGGAGAACTTCTCTGGAACGCGATGCAGAAATGATCAAGGCTTCATTGCCATTCCTCAAGCAGCTTGCTCTTGGTGGAACAGCAGTTGGTACAGGTCTTAATGCACCTAAAGGTTTTGACAAAGAAGTTGCAAAGCAGGTTAGTGCTCTTACAGGTAAAAAGTTCATTACTGCACCTAACAAGTTCCATGCTTTGACTTCTAAAGACGAACTTGTATACGCTCATGGAGCACTTAAAGCTCTTGCTGCCGATATGATGAAGATTGCCAACGACGTACGCTGGCTTGCATCTGGTCCTCGTGATGGTCTTGGAGAAATCCGTATTCCTGAAAACGAACCAGGTTCTTCTATCATGCCGGGAAAAGTTAACCCTACTCAGTGTGAACAGGCAACAATGGTTGCAGTTCAGGTAATGGGTAATGATGCCGCAATCGGATTTGCAGCAAGCCAGGGTAACTTTGAATTGAACGTATTCATGCCGGTTATTGCATACAACTTTATTCAGTCAGCACGCCTTCTGGCAGAAAGTATTATTTCTTTCAATAATAACTGTGCTGTTGGAATTAAGGCTGATAAAGCTAAGATGCACCACAACCTTTATAACTCACTCATGCTTGTAACTGTTCTTAACCCATACATCGGTTACGAAAATGCAGCTAAGACAGCTCACAAAGCATTTGACGAAAACATTTCTCTTAAGGAAGCATGCGTAAGCCTCGGATTCCTTACAGCAGAAAAATTTGATCAGGTATTCAAACCAGAAGCTATGGCTTTAGGTAAGTAATATAATTGGGAGTCAAAATGGAATATTCATACTTTCCCGGATGTACATTAAAAAACAAGGCTAAAGAACTTGATATGTATGCCCGCAAAAGTGCACAGGCTCTTGGTTTTTCTCTTGAAGAAATCAAAGACTGGCAGTGCTGCGGCGGCGTTTATCCATTAAACCAGGATGAAATTGCTGTTCGTCTTCCATCTGTCCGCGCTTTGAGCGATGCAAAGAAAAACGATCGTGCCCTTGTTACTTTGTGTTCTGCCTGTCACAACGTTATCAAACAGGTTAACCACGATATGCAGAATAATGAAAATATCGTTTCTAAAGTAAATAATTATCTTTCTCAGGAAGATGCAGAAGCTTACAACGGCGAAACTCAGGTTCTTCATTACCTGGAAGTTCTGCGCGATGTAGTAGGCTGGGATAAAGTTAAGGCTGCTGTAAAGAATCCTCTTAAGGACAAGAAAATCGGCGCTTATTACGGATGTCTTCTTCTTCGTCCTGGAAAAGTTCTTCAGATGGATGATCCAGAAAATCCACAGATTATCGAAGACTTCATCAAGGCTATTGGAGCAACTCCTGTTGTATATTCTCAGCGCAATGAATGCTGCGGGGCTTACACAACAATCGAAGATCCTTCAATTCCTGAAAAGAGAACAACAGCTATTCTTTCGAATGCAAAAGACAATGGGGCAGAAGTTCTTGTAACTGCATGTCCTTTGTGTAAATACAATCTTGCCAAAAACGCTCTTGCCGGCGAAGTTAATGTAATCTACTTTACAGAACTTCTTGCTGAAGCACTTGGCGTTAAAGAAGAGGCTTTGAAGGAGCTTAAAAATGCTTAAATCAGAACTCGAACTTTTGAAAGCACAGATTGAAAATATTTCTGGTGTTAATCCACGTAAATGCATGCAGTGCGGTAAGTGCTCTGGTACATGTCCTAACTACGATGCAATGGAATATCATCCGAATCAGTTTGTTGCGATGATTAATGACGGTGACTTTGAAGCATTGCTTTCTTCAAAATCAGTATATGCATGTATGAGCTGTATGGCTTGTCTTGAACGTTGTCCACGTTCTGTTGAACCAGCTAAGCTCATTGAAGCAGTTCGTCTTGTTGTTGAACGCCAGAAAGATGCTCAGCACCTTAAGGCAGAAGATATCCCGTCAAAACTTGATGCAGATACTCCTCAGCAGCTTTTGATGAGTGCTTTCAGAAAGTACCGTAAATAGGAGTGACAGATGGAAAGAATTGGTGTTTTTGTATGTCACTGTGGTACTAACATTGCAGGCACAGTAGACGTTGAAAAAGTAGCAGAAGAACTTGGAAAAGTTAACGGTGTAGTTTATTCAACTCACTACACATACATGTGTTCTTCTGCAGGTCAGAAAATGATCGAAGACCACATTAAGGATGACAAGCTTACAGGTGTTGTACTTTGTTCTTGTTCTCCTCGTATGCACGAAAAGACATTCCGTGCATGTGCTCAGCGTGCTGGTCTTAACCCATTTAAAGTTGAAGTTGCCAATATCCGTGAACAGACTTCATGGGTCATGAAGGATATGGAACAGGCAACAGAAAAGGCTATTGCTCTTGGTAAAGCTGCAATTGCTAAATCTATTCTGGATACACCTTTGACAGAAGGTGAAACTCCAATGACCAAACGCGCTCTGGTTATTGGTGGTGGTATTGCTGGTATTACAGCTGCCCTCGATATCGCTGATGCAGGATTCCCTGTTGATATCGTAGAAAAAGATTACACTGTTGGTGGAAAGATGGCTCGTCTCGACAAGACATTTCCTACACTTGACTGTGCATCTTGTATCGTTACTCCAAAAATGACAGAAGTCAGCCAGAACCCTAACATCCGTATTCTTTCTTATTCAGAAGTTTGCGGCGTTCGCGGTTATATCGGTAACTTCGAAATTGATATCAAACGCCATCCTCGTTTTGTTGATGAAACAAAATGTACAGGTTGTGGTGCCTGTATTGAAAAGTGTCCTAACAAAAAGGTTCCTAACTCATTCAACCTGAACCTTGATAACTGTAAGGCAATCAACATTCCTTTTGCACAGGCAGTTCCAAAAGTAGCAGCAATTAATTCTACTTACTGTCTCCACATGAAAGGTCTTGCAAACGGTAAAGACAATGTATGTGGTTTCTGTTCTCAGGCATGTACAGCTGGTGCAATTGACTTTAACCAGAAAGAAGAAATGCTTACAGAAAAATACGGTGCTATCATCGTTGCTACAGGATACAATCCAATCAGCCTTGAAAAGTTTGATGAATACGCTTACAGCCAGTCACCTGATGTTGTTACATCTCTGGAATTTGAACGCCTTTGTAACGCATCTGGTCCTACAAACGGTCACCTTAAACGTCCTTCTGACGGAAAAGAACCAAAGAACATTGTATTTGTTCAGTGTGTAGGAAGCCGCTGTTCTGCAGATTCAGCAAAAGGTCACGAATATTGTTCTAAGATCTGTTGTATGTACACAGCTAAACATGCAATCCTTACCCGTGACCACTATCCTGATACAAACTGTACAGTATTCTATATTGACGTTCGTACACCAGGTAAACTCTTTGATGAATTCTATCGTCGTGCTGTTGAACAGTACGGTGTTAACTACATCAAGGGACAGGTTGGTAAGATTACTCCATTGCCAGACGGAACACTTGATGTTCAGGGATCAAATCTTCTCCTGAACAGACAGGTTCACATTAAAGCTGATATGGTTGTTCTTGCTGCCTCAATCGAAGCTGATAAAACAGCCCGCCCATTGGCAACAATGCTTACTACTTCAATGGATAACAATGACTTCTTCCTTGAAGCTCATGCAAAACTCCGTCCGGTAGAAAGCCCTACTGCAGGTATCTTCCTTGCAGGTTGTTGTCAGGGTCCTAAAGATATTCCTGAAACAGTTGCTCAGTCATCTGGTGCTGCTGCAAAAGCAATCTGTCTCCTTGTTAAAGACAAACTTAAGACAGACCCTTGTACTGCAACTCCAAATGAAAACGCTTGTAACGGTTGTGGACAGTGTAAAAATGTTTGTCCTTACGGTGCTATTTCTTATGTTGAAAAAGATTTCCGTGGTCCAAACAGAACTACAATTACACGCCGCGTATCTCAGGTAAACAGCGCTATGTGTCACGGTTGTGGTGCTTGTACAGTTGCCTGTCCTTCTGGAGCAATGGATCTTAAGGGATTCACAAACAAACAGATTCTGGCGGAGGTTGATTCTGTACTGTAATTGCAATAAGCAGTTATAAAACCTCAGGTTCTCTTTGAGGATATGAGGTTTTACAGAAAAATGAAAATTATGGCAAATAATGAAAATAAAAACTGGACACCTAAAATTGTAGCCTTCTGCTGTAACTGGTGTTCTTATGCAGGTGCTGACCTTGCCGGTAATAACCGTCTTGAATATCCTGCTAACGTAAAAATTATCCGCATCCCATGTTCATGCCGCTTGAACCCATTGTTCATTCTGCGTGCATTCCAGCGTGGTGCTGACGGTGTTATTCTTTGTGGTTGTCACCCTGGTGACTGTCACTATTCTACCGGTAACTATTTTGCACGCCGTCGTATGACACTTCTTTTCAGTATGCTTGACTTCCTTGGTATTGAAAAAGAAAGAACTCGTGTTGAATGGTGTTCTGCTGCCGAAGGTGTACGCTTTGCAGGAATCATGAATGATTTCGTTTCAAAGATTACAGAACTTGGTGAAAACAAAAAATTGGAGGACGTAAGATGCAAGAACTAACTTCAACTTTAATTGAAAAAGCCAAGACTCTTCTTTCTGAAGGAAAAGTTCAGAAAGTAATCGGCTGGAGAAAAGGTCTTTTTGAAGACGATATTACACCAAGTGTTTTCACAACTGTTGAAGATCTTGAAAAGAATTTTGTTTACAATAAATTCTGCGAAGCAAATGTTTCTAAATACCTTGTTGGTGTTACAAGAGAAATTGAAATCGCAAAATCTACAACAAGAATGAACAACACAATGGCTAAGCAGCGTGATCCAAATGCTGAAGAATCTCCTATTCCTCAGGCAGTTGTTCTCGTATTCCTTAAGCCGGGTGATTCTCATTCCTTTACACAGCTTCTCAAGGAATCTCGCATTACTCGCGAAGATGTTTATGCTGTTGGTATTCCTTGTAACTGTTCAATGGACGAAACAAAAACTGAAGGCTGTGACCACTGTCAGGGTAAAAAACATGTTTCATGTGACGAAGTTATCGGCGACGTTAAATACTTTGAAAACCCTGGACGCTTTGAACTTGTAAACAAACTTGAAGCTATGACAGCTGAGGAACGCCATGAATTCTGGAAGAGTGAATTCAGTCGTTGTATCCGTTGTAATGCCTGCCGCAACATCTGTCCTGCATGTACTTGTGAAAAATGTGTATTCGACAACAACGCAATGTATACAACTCAGAAAGTTGCAGAAACAAGTTTCGAAGAAAGCCTCTTCCACATTGTTCGCGCATGGCATGTTGCCGGCCGTTGTACAGATTGTGGTGAATGTTCTCGTGTTTGTCCTGAACATATTCCATTACATCTGCTTAACCGCAAGTATGCTAAAGACATCAATGAACTTTACGGACCATACCTTGCTGGTAGCGACATGGATTCAAAACCACCAATGCTCACATTCAAAGAAGATGACTGTGAACCAAGTATTGTTTACGACCGCTCAAAAGATGGAGGTAACAAATAATGCTTTCTATCGCTGTTGAAAAAATCGATGCTTTGTTTGAAGCAATCGCAAAAAATGAAAAACTCTATCTTCCTGTAGATAACAATTCAGGTAAAGCTGAATTTGAATCATGGGAAGCTGGAAAGAAACTTTCTGAAAAACTTAAGACAGTTCGTTCTGCAAAAGATTTCTTCTTCCCAAAAACAGAACATATGGTAAGTTACCAGATGAACGGAAAAGAAATCACTGTAGAAGATCCACGCAAGGATGTTGAAGACTTTGTTGTTTTTGGTGTTCGTGCATGTGATGCTGCAAGTTTTGCAATTATTGATGATGTTTACCTTAAAATGGATCCTGTTGACTCTTACTACAAGAACCGCCGTGAACATGCAACTGTAATTACTCTGGCTTGTAATGAACCTGCAAAAGAATGTTTCTGTTCTACTTATAAAATTAATGCTGCTGATCCAAAAGGTGATGTTTCTGCATGGAAAGCTGATGGAAAATTCTTCTTCCAGGCAAACACAGATAAAGGAACAAAACTTCTTGATTCTGTAAAAGCAGCTCTTGCTGACGCTGACGCAAAAGCAGTTGATGCACTTAAGGCTGACATTACTGCTAAAGTTGAAAAACTTCCTTTTGCTCATCTGGATATGTCAAAGTTCCAGGGCAAAGATATGCTTAAGATTTTCAACTCAAAAATCTGGGGTCAGGTTTCTGAAACATGTCTTGGTTGTGGAACTTGTACTTTCGTATGTCCAACATGTATGTGTTTTGATGTTCGTGACTTTGATACTGGTAACGGAATCAGACAGGTTCGCTGCTGGGACTCTTGTATGTTCAACGACTTTACACAGATGGCTGCAGAAAACCCTCGTCATACTCAGAAAGAAAGAAGCCGCCAGAGATTCATGCATAAATTGATGTACTACCCGATGGCACACAATGATGTATTTGCATGTGTTGGTTGTGGACGCTGTCTTGAAAACTGTCCGGTTAACATGAATATTGTTAAAGTAATCAAAGCCGTTCAGGAATCTGATGATATCTAGGAGTGAAAAGAAAAATGGAAGATAAAGAATCATTCATTCCTTATGTAGGAAAAATTATTGATATTAGACAGGAAACTCCGGATGTTAAGACATTCCGCGTAGTTGGTCTTGACGGAAAAAAATTGTTTGAACACATTCCTGGTCAGTGTGCAATGCTCATCGTACCTGGTGTTGGTGAATCAATGATTTCTATTACATCAAGCCCTACAATGCAGGATGCAATGGAATTTTCTATTAAAAGATGTGGTTGTGTAACTGAATGGCTTCACAACGCAGAAGTAGGTCAGCAGATTTGTCTGCGCGGACCTGTTGGAAACGGATTCCCTGTAGAAGGTGCCCTTAAAGGTAAGGATATTCTTGTAATCGCCGGTGGTATTGGTATTGCACCTGTTCACTCTGTAGTTAACTACATGATGGATAAACGCGACAATTACGGAAAAATCCAGGTAATCTACGGTGCCCGTTCAAAGGCTGATCTTGTTCGTCTTGATGAAATGCAGAATTCATGGATGAAACAGCCAAACTGTTCTATTGATATTACAATTGACCGTGCAGAAGAAGGCTGGGACGGACATGTTGGATTTGTTCCTCCGTTCATCACAGAACTTAATCCTGATCCGGGAATGACTGTAATCATGTGTGGACCTCCAATTCTTATCCATATGTCATTGAAGATTCTTAAAGACCTTGGATTCAAGGATGAACAGATCTTTACAACAATGGAAATGCGCATGAAGTGCGGTATTGGTAAATGTGGAAGATGTAATATTGGTGACAAGTTCGTTTGTAAAGACGGTCCGGTATTCAGCTTTGATCAGCTTGGTGAATTGCCACCAGAATACTAATAAATAAGGAGAATAAACATGTCAGAAAACAGAGAAATGGTTGACGTTTTCTTTTTTGGAAAAAAATACAGTGTTCCTGCAGAACTTACAATTATGACTGCAATGGAATATGCAGGATATCAGCTCAAACGCGGTTGTGGATGTCGTAACGGTTTCTGTGGCGCTTGTGCTACAATCTACCGCATCATGGGTAAAAATAAACTTGAAACATGTCTTGCATGTTCAAAGAAAGTAGAAGCAAATATGGTTGTTGCAACACTTCCATTCTACCCACTTGTAAAACAGATTTACGATATCGAAAAAATCGGACCAGAACAGGCTGTTATGATGCAGCTTTACCCAGAAATCTATGCTTGTGTCGGATGTAATGCATGTACAAAATCTTGTACACAGAGCCTCAATGTAATGCAGTATATTGCTGCAGCTCAGAGAGGAGATTTTGCAACTTGTGCAGAACTTTCGTTCGACTGTGTAATGTGCGGATGCTGTTCAACAAGATGTCCTGCAGGAATCAGTCACCCACAGGTTGCTGAACTTGCTCGTCGTATCAACGGTAAATACCTCCAGCCACAGACACAGCACCTCTTGGACCGCGTAAAAGAAATCGACGCTGGTGAATGCGAAAAAGCAATCCAGGAATTTATTGCTATGTCTACTGGTGATAAAGAACAGATTAAGAATCTCTACAACAATAGAGATATCGAAAAATAATCCTCGAGTCAGGGAGTGCTACACATAGATCCCTGATACATTCTTTTGTCAGGTTTTCAAAAAACTGAAGGCCTGTCATTTTAGGAGAAATTATGTACGGAAACGAATTAGACGAAGCAGCTAAAATCGTTGCTGCAAAACGTGAAGAAAACCTTAAATTTGAACATGCTCGTCTTACAGCTGACGAAAAAGACAAGATTCTTAAAGAAAACCATCCTGACCGCATCGAAAAAGAATTTGAAGAACTCAAAATCGGTCCTAACAAAGGACAGAAAGCTCCTATTCAGCTTGCACAGATGCTTCAGGCAAAACCACGCATTGAACCAGAACACATTGACCTTGCACATGTAGACTACGAAACAGACGTTCTCGTAATCGGTGGTGGTGGAGCAGGTACTTCTGCTGCAATCATGGCATCAGAAGCTGGTGCAAAAGTATTGCTTGCTACAAAACTTCGTGTAGGTGATGCTAACACAATGATGGCAGAAGGTGGTATCCAGGCTGCTGACAAACCAAATGACTCACCAGCACAGCACTACCTTGACTGTTACGGTGGCGGACACTTTGATGGAAAACCAGAACTGGTTTACACACTTACAAACAACGCTCCAAAATGTATCAAATGGCTCAACGACCTTGGTGTTGAATTTGATAAAGAAGCAGACGGTACAATGGTAACAACACACGGTGGTGGAACAAGCCGCAAACGTATGCACGCTTGTAAAGACTACTCTGGTGCTGAAATCATGCGTACACTCCGCGATGAAGCTTTCAACCGCGCAAATGATATTACAATTGTAGATTTCACAGCTGCAATTGAATTGATTAAAAACGACAAAGGTGAAGCTTGTGGTGCAGTTTTAATGAACGTTGAAACTGGAGAACTCCGCATTGCAAAAGCTAAAGTTGTAATTATTGCAACTGGTGGTGCTGGACGTATGCACTATCAGGGATTCCCTACATCTAACCACTACGGTGCAACAGCTGACGGTCTTGTTATGGCTTACCGCGCAGGTGCAAAACTTTTGTACCAGGATTCTCTCCAGTATCACCCTACAGGAGCTGCTTATCCTTCACAGATTCTTGGTAAACTTGTAACAGAAAAAGTTCGCTCACTTGGTGCTAAACTTATCAACAAAGACGGTGAAGTTTACATTCACCCACTCGAAACACGCGACGTAAACGCTTCTGGTATCATTAAAGAAGTTCGCAACGGACGCGGTGTTAAGAACGATGTACAGGATGCTGTATGGCTTGATACTCCAATGATCGAAATGATTCACGGAGAAGGAACAATCCTTAAATCAATCCCTGCTATGTACAAAATGTTCATCAAATACGGTATTGATATCCGCAAGGAACCAATCCTTGTTTACCCAACACTCCACTACCAGAATGGTGGTGTTGAAATTGACAAAACATGTCATACAAACGTTGGAAACCTCCTGGTAGCTGGTGAAGCTTCTGGTGGTGTTCACGGAACAAACCGCCTTATGGGTAACTCACTTCTTGACGTTGTAGTATTCGGACGCGAAGCTGGTATTGAAGCCGGAAAAATGTTCTCTAAGATTACAATGGCAGAAACTTCAAAAATGAATCTTGATCATGTTACAGCATTCGAAAAAGAACGCGATGCAGCAGGAATCAAGGGTGATGTTGTTTCTCCAAAAGTACTTCCTGGATACACACACGGAAATCCTGAATTTGAAAAATCACCATTCCCTGGTGCTTCTAAATAATCAGGAATAAATAAGAATTAATGAAACAGCCTTCTGTTGTAATGCAGAAGGCTGTTTTGTTTTTAAAGCAATTTTTAGTTTTTAACCAGAATGCTTCCCCAGAATTCGTAAAGCTTAAGTTTAAGACTTTTCCCGTCAAGCTTGTATTCGCTGTTATTTAATTTATCAGTAAAGCTGCCGGAAATTCCTTCAAGAGGAACTGTAATTTCTACAGGACTATCGCTTAAGTTGAATGCAACGATTGCTGTTGAAAACTGGTCTTTTCGTAAAAATACAAACTGCTGGTTTGAAACATAAAGCTGTCTGTAACTTCCGTATCGGAGTGCTCCTGTTTCTTTTCTTATTCGAGCGAATTTTGTGATTGCAGAATTCAGTTGTGCTGCATGTGGATTTGATTTAAAAGTTTCAAGGTTTCCTGCTGGCCTTACATTTTCGTCACGATAATTTTCTTTTTTGCCTTCGATTCCAAATTCACTTCCATAATAAATACACGGAAATCCTGGCATTGTAAAAAGCATCAGGTAGAGCAGGTAGAGATAGCGGCTGTCTTTTAAAGTAGAAGCAACCCTGTCTGTGTCATGGTTATCAGTAAAATTGTAAAGACAAAGATTTTTGTAAATTCCGCAATCGCCAGACTGTCTGTTTAAGGCGTATGCAATTTCAAAATAGTTTTTGTCGTTAAGGCTTGAATACATTCCTTTGTAGCATTCATAGTTTGTGGCACTGGAAAGCATTTGGGGATTAACGATGTCAGTATAGGTTCCGTGAATCATTTCTCCAAGAAGAATGAAATCTTCTTTTTGATTGCGGCAGGTTTCTGAAATTTCTGTTAAGAACTGGCGGTTAACCATGTATGCAACATCAAAGCGGATTCCGTCAATTCCAAATTCGTTTATCCAGTAAAGAACTGCGTCTGTAAGATGTTTTTTTACCTGAGGATTTTCAAGATTGAGTTTTACAAGTTCAAGGTGACCTTCCCAGCCTTCATAATTAAATCCGTCGTTGTTACAGTTGTTGCCTGAAAAGTCAGTATAAAACCAGTTTTTGTATTGCGAATTTTCTTTGTTTTTCTGTACATCTTTAAAGGCCCAGAAATCTCTTCCTACATGATTAAAAACGCCGTCAACAATAACTTTAATTCCACGTGAGTGAAACCGTTCAACAAGATTTTTAAAATCTGCATTAGAACCCAGACGACGGTCAATCCAGAAAAAGTCTGCAGTATCATAACCGTGATAGGTTGATTCAAAAAGAGGACCGATGTAGACCGCGTTTATTCCAAGCTGGCAAAGATGTTCCATCCAGGAATCGTCGATCATTGCAAGACGATTGACAGGTCTTGGTTCTGGAATATAGGCGTGGTTTCCGGGATTGCTGTTATGATAAAGTGCGCCGCAAAATCCCAGCGGATAGATCTGGTATAAAAAAAGTTCGTTCAAGTACATTGTGCCTCCTCTGTAAAATCAGGATATACATTCTGCAGTAAATATTTGTTCTAAAACTTAATAATTATGCGTAAATACCATGCATGAACTGATGAATAAGGTTGTGTTCAAGTTTTGCATCAAGTTTAAGTTCGCTTCTAAGCCAGAGATTTACGACAGTTGCCAGCTGTGAAATAAAAAGCAGGCTTAAAAGTTTGTGTTTGCCTTTTACGTTGCCGTGAGCCTGACCGATTTCGATAAAGGTTTTTTCCATAATTGAATTAAGTTCCGTGATGTAATTTCTTGAAAGTTTATAAGTCGTTGAATCAGGCGGTGAAATTAAAATTCCCGAAAACAGAAAAGCAAAATTCTTATTCTGAGAAAGACTGTTAAAAGCTGTATGAAGAATTCTTTTTAAAAGAGGATATACATCGTTTTCGTAATTATCCTGGTCAGGAATATAAACTGCGGCTTTTTTTATTTCCTGATTGAAAGGCATAAAATACTGTTCAAGGATTGCAGTGAATAATCCTTCTTTACTTTCAAAGAAATAGTAAAGGGTAGGTTTTGTAATTCCTGCTTTGGCTGTAATTTCTGAAATTCCTGCAGCGTCAAAGCCCCGCTGTGCAAAAAGTTCAAGTGAAGAATTAATTATGGTATCTTTGCTGTTCTGTTTTTCCATAGAGTTATATATATACCGTTCGGTATATAATGTCAAGCTATTGTGAATTTTTTGACAAAGTATTAAAATAGAATTTCAAGTTATTGCTATAACTAATACTTATTTAAAAGAAGGCATACAAAATGGCTAACTATTTGGCAGGAGTTTGTGGTTCTGCACTCTCTCTTATTTTTGTAGTATTTGCAATCGGAGCAATCGGATATCTTTTAGGTTGTATTTCAATCAAAGGTATTTCTTTGGGAACAGCTGGCGTTCTTGTAATCGCACTTTGCTATGGCGTACTTATTCAGTACTTCCCTCAGTTCCAGATTGGAGAAAAAACAGTTACACTGTGGAGTGAAAAACTCAAAGGTAACTTTGGTATCGTTTCAAACATCGGAACTGCTTTGTTCGTAACTGCAGTTGGACTTATTGCTGGTCCTAAGTTTTTCAGAACATTCAACAAAAGTTCTATTGCTTACCTTGTAATGGGTGTTGTAGTAATTGGAATCGGTGCCCTTACAGCAATTGTTTGTGTTAAACTTGATCCAAACCTCAGTGCAAATATGGCTGCAGGACTTTTGACTGGTGGACTTACTTCAACTCCTGGTTTCTCTGCTGCTAAAGAAGCTGTAGAAGGTCTTGCTCAGGACGAAATCAGTGCTGGTTACGGTATTGCATATCTTTACGGCGTACTTGGTGTAGTTCTTTTTGTACAGATCATTCCAAAAATCCTTAAAATTGATATCGCAAAAGAAAGAGAAACATTTGTTGCTGCAAGTTCTGTAAAAATTCCTGAACCAAAAGGAAAGCTTGTACAGGTAGAAGAATTCGGTTTCTTCCCATTCTTCCTTGCTGTTGCATTCGGCTGTCTCATCGGTGCAATTAAAATTCCTATCGGCGGCGGTTCATACTTCTCTCTTGGTAACTCAGGCGGTACTTTGATCGGTGGTCTTATCATCGGTCACTTCCAGCACATCGGCAAACTTGACTGCCGTGTTTCAAAACAGACTTTGAACTTTATGCGCGAACTTGGTCTTGTACTCTTCCTTATCGGTGCAGGTGTTCCAGGTGGTGTAAACTTTGTAAAGAACGTTCGTGTTTCTTACTTCATTTACGGCGCTATCATGACAACAGTTCCAATGATCGTTGGTTACATCATTGGTAAATACATTTTCAAACTTTCAATCTTCAATAACCTTGGTTCTATTACAGGCGGTATGACTTCTACTCCTGCTCTTGGAACATTGATTGCAACTGCAGGTACAGACGAAGTTTCTGCAGCTTATGCAGCAACATATCCACTGGCTCTTGTAAGTATCGTACTTGCTTCTAAGCTTATTGTTATGATTCTGTAGTAAGAATCTGATTTGAAAGGGCCTGTGATTTTTCGCAGGCTCTTTTTTTTTACAGCCTTTTGGTTTATAATGAAATGGTTAAGGTTAAGAAAAGTTATGTTGAAAGATATACTTGAAAATAGAGTGTAAGAGTGATACTATTATAGTGATAGTATTACTATTATGACAATGAATTTGCGGAGGTAAAAGATGAACGTTTTGGTTATTGGTGGTGCAGGTTATATCGGAAGCCACGTTGTAAAAGAACTTATGAATAAAGGACACAAGGTTACAGTTTTTGATAATCTTTCAAGCGGTCTTAAACAGAATCTTTTTAAGGAAAACGGATTCATTAAAGGTGACATTTTAAATACAAAAGATCTTGATAAAGCATTTAAGAAAGGTTTTGATGCTTTTATTCATCTTGCTGCATTTAAAGCTGCAGGTGAATCAATGCTGGTTCCTGAAAAATATTCAGTTAACAACATTACAGGTACTTTGAACATTTTGAACAGTGCAGTTCAGCATGATTGTAAATACATGGTATTTTCTTCAAGTGCTGCAACTTTTGGTGAACCACAGTATTGTCCGATTGACGAAAATCATCCAAAGAATCCTGAAAACTATTACGGTTTTACAAAACTGGAAATCGAAGAATTTATGGCCTGGTACGATAAACTTAAAGGCCTTAAATATGCAGCCCTTCGTTATTTTAATGCAGCTGGTTATGATCCAGAAGGCGTTCTTTATGGCCTTGAACAGAATCCTGCAAACCTTCTTCCTATCATTATGGAAGTTGCATGCGGTATGCGTCCAAAGATGAAGATTTTCGGAAACGATTATGATACACCGGATGGAACTTGTGTCCGCGACTATGTTCATGTTACAGACCTTGCTATTGCTCATGTTAAGGCACTTGAATATATCGTTAAAAATAATGAAAGCCTTACAGTAAACCTTGGTTCTGAAAAAGGAACTTCTGTAACAGAAATGGTAGAAGCAGCACGCAGAATTACAGGTAAAGAAATTCCTGCTGACTATGTTGAACGCCGTCCTGGAGATCCTGCAAAGCTTGTTGCATCTTCTAAATTTGCAGAAGAAAAACTTGGATGGAAGGCACAGTATTCTGATGTTGAAACATTGATTGGTTCTACATGGAATGCTTACCAGAAATTCAATAAGAAATAAATTCATCAGGTGACGGTAAAATGGATATACAGGCATTAAAAAATAAAGTTGCTGAATACAAAGATATTGTTATTGAACTTGAAACTCTTTTGACTTCTAATCCAGCCCTTGCTCCGGAAAACGGCGGGGACGGTGAATGGGAAAAATGTCTTGCCCTTGAAGCATGGTTAAAGAATAAAGGCTTTGATAACATTGAATTTTTTAATGCCCCAGATGAACGTGTTTCCCGCAAAAACCGTCCCAATATGTGTCTTACTGTTCCTGGAGAAAGTGACGATTACAATATCTGGATTATGAGCCATCTTGATGTAGTTCCTGCAGGGGATCTGTCTTTGTGGCATTCTGATCCGTGGAAAGCACGTGTAGACGGTGATAAGATTTATGGTCGTGGAACAGAAGATGACCAGCAGGGACTTGTTGCAGGAATTCTTGCGGTCCTTGCATATAAAGAACTTGGATTAAAACCTGCACATACAATTAAACTGATGTTCTGTGCAGATGAAGAAGTTGGAAGCACTTACGGCATTCAGTATCTTTGTAAGCTTCCAGGGCTTTTCAAAAAAGAAGATCTGTTTATCATTCCTGATGGCGGAGATAAACTTGGACAGACAATTGAAATTGCAGAAAAAAATATTGCATGGGTTGAATTTACTTTAACAGGTAAACAGTGCCACGGTTCAAGACCCGATGAAGGCTGTAACGCCTGTCTTGCCGGAAGTGACCTTGCACTGACTTTGCATAATGAACTGACTGCAAAATTCAATCAGCGTGATACTATGTTCGAACCTGCCTGTTCAACTTTTGAACCAACAATGCGTAAAGCCAATGTTGACGGAGTGAATATTATTCCTGGCAGTGATGTTTTCTGTATGGACATGAGGGTTCTTCCTTCAATTAATATGGATGATGTAACTGCGACAATCGAACAGATCTGTAATTCCATTAAACAAAAATATGGTGTCGCAATTGAACATAAATTCCTTCAGTTTGCTCATTCACCTGCAACAGATAAAAATGCCCCTGTTGTAGAAAAACTTAAAGCCGCTCTTAAAACTGCACATTCAATTGATGCACAGCTTATTGGTATTGGCGGCGGAACTGTAGCTGCTGAATTGCGCAATCTTGGTTTTTCATGTGTAGTATGGGGAACTCTTGATGAATGCTGTCACATGCCTGATGAATATGCGCTTATAAGCAATATCATTAAAGACGGCCAGACACTTGCAGTTCTTGCTGCGCTGTAGCCTGCAGAACATATTTGTATTATAATTTAATATAAATATGAAACCGGTAAAAAAAATTCCTGTCATTTTATTTTCTCTCTTGTTTACATGGATCTTTACTTCCTGTGTTTCTATGGCTTTTTATGATACTGCCAGTATTGACAGAGCTTTGCGCTCGGGTGAATATGACGCTGCAGGAAAAATAATCGATGATAACCTGGAATTTATGTATTCCGAAAGAGAAGAAGTTCTCTTATATCTTGACCGTGGTTTACTGTACCACTACAACGGTGAATTTGAAAAAAGCAATGAATATCTTTCCAAGGCAGAAAAGCTGATTGAGAATAATTTTACAAAAAGCATATCGCAGCAGATAGGCAGTGCTTTAATAAATGACAATGTAATTACTTATCCCGGTGAATTTTACGAAGATATCTACACGAACATTTTTATGTGCCTTAATTATATTCAGCTTGGGCAGATGGAAAATGCAATGGTTGAAATCCGTCGTTTTGATAATAAAATGAAATTTGCAGGCAAAGAATATCAGGATTTAATTCTGTCTTCCAGATCAAGCCTTGAATCAAACAGTGAATATTCTGATTGCGTTTATCCGGATCTTGAAGTTGAATTTCATAACAGTGCTCTGGCCCGTTACCTCAGCCTTTTACTTTATAAAGCAGATGGTCAGACAGATGCAGCATTGATTGATTACAAAAAACTTGTAAATGCATTTGCTGTGCAGCCAAAAGTGTATAAGTTTTCAAGACCAGAAATTATTGATCAGGAACTTGTTGACCGTTCAAAATATGCGCGGATTAATATAATAAGTTTTACAGGATTGTGTCCGGTTAAATATGAAGAAACTGTCAGAGTTCCTTTGAGGTCCTTCTATTATAAACTTGCAGTTCCAAAAATGATGTCACGGGATTCTCAGGTTAATGCAATACAGGTTCGGGCAGTGAATGAACAAACCGGCAATAGTTATGCAGCAAACCTTAAGACAATTGAAGACATTGATGCAGTTGCAAAAGATACTTTTTCTCAGCATTATAATGCAATTTACGGAAGAACACTTTTAAGGTCACTGTCAAAGGCAACAACCGGAGCTGTGTTAAAGGGAGCTGCTAACAATGCTTCTTCATCACAGGGAAGGTTTATACTTGGTTTTGCTTCACTTATTAACGATGTTGCAACAGAAGTGACTGAACAGGCAGATATCAGAAGCTGCCGATATTTTCCGGGATTAGCAAATATCGCAGCAGTTAATGTTCCAGCCGGCCGTTATACAATTTATGTAGATTATTATAACGGCAGGGGAGAAAAAATTCATTCCAATGTCA
Source organism: Treponema sp. (assembly GCA_024402475.1). Taxonomy (GTDB): domain Bacteria; phylum Spirochaetota; class Spirochaetia; order Treponematales; family Treponemataceae; genus Treponema_D. The sequence continues at coordinate 25,459 of JAKSTQ010000015.1, forward strand.
TGACTGGAATATCAGTGCAGCAGAATAAGCTGAATCTTATCGAAGACGTTTATCTTAACTGAAAAAAATCTCGAACGGTTTTATTATTATACTTCTGTGAATTCTGCACCGATTTTATTCATGCTTTCAAAAAAGTGCGGGAATGAAACGACACAGCATTCTGCATCATTTACGATAATTTCCTGTCCTTCTTTGAGACCAAGTCCCATGCAGGCAAGTGACATGCTTACGCGGTGATCAAGGTAGCTTTCAACCTGTCCGCCGTGAATTTTGAATTCAGGGTTTTCAGATCCGTCTGCTTTAAAAGGGCTGTGTCCTTTAATAATGAGGGCGTCGCCAGTGTCTTTAATATCAGCACCAAGTTTTGTAAGTTCTTTTTCAAGGACTTTAACGCGGTCTGTTTCTTTTTTGCGGCAGACTTCAATGTCTTCAAGAACAGTTGTTCCTTCAATAAAGCAGGCAATAACTGCAAGTGCACAGATTGCATCAGGGAATCCCGAAAGGTTTATGTGAAGTTCCTTGCCAGGAAGATTTTCTGTAGAAAGACGGCCGTTGTTTTCTGCAAGTTTTCCGCCGCATACTGTAAGAGTATTGTCGGTTTTATTCCAGTTAATGTCGCCGTCAACACTTTTAAGGATTTCTACGATTTTATCGTCACCCTGTGTTCCTGAACCGTCAACATTTTCGATTACGATTTTACTGTCGCTTACAAGAGCTGCAATTAAAGGGAATGCAACTGCTTCCCAGTCAGAAGGGATTGTAATGTCCCGAGCCTTGAGTGCAACTGGACCTTTAACTGTAATATGTTTATAGTCCTCAGAAACAGTTACAGGAATTCCAAAAGATTCAAGCCAGTTCTGTGTCATTGTAAGGTATGGAGTTTCTTTTGGGTTTGTAAGTTCAATATTCATTGTTCCGTCAAGACGGGAACTTGCCATCATAATGCCTGAAATGTACTGCGAAAGTTCACCGCCGGTAACAAGTGTATTTTTGTTGGAAATAGGACCTTCAATTGTAATAGGAGGAGCATCAGTTCCATCTGTGCGGTTTGTATATGCTTTTGCACCAAGCTGGTTCAATGCATCTGTCAGGTGACTTACGGGACGCTTTTGAATTGATTCATCACCTGTAAAAACACTTTTGCCTTCAAATGTAGAAGCAATTGGTGACATAAAGTAGAGAAGGGAACCTGAGTTACCTACATCAACAGTATCTGTAGGAAGGTGAATGCTGCTGCCTGCACCGTTAACAGTCCATACATCTTTATCCTGTCCGAAGTCAACGCTTGCACCGATTAATTTGATTGCATTGGCTGTAGAAATACAGTCAGAACTTTTAAGCGGATTTGAAATATGTGATACGCCTTCTGCAAGTGTTGTTAAAAGCAGAGCACGGATTGTGTGACTTTTTGATCCTGGAACTGTAATGTTTCCGTTAAGGTTATGATTGAATGCTTTGATTTTCATGTTTTTTACCTTTTTTTATTTTGTAAAGTTGAATGGAGTTTCCTGGTATACATAGTAGTTAAGCCAGTTTGAAAAAAACAGATGAGCGGTACTGCGCCATGATGACTGTGGCGGCAATGAAGGATTGTCCAGAGGAAAATAGTTAAATGGAATCTGGATATCAAGGCCTTTATCTACATCACGGAAATATTCTGTTTTTAAGGTTTCTGAATCGTATTCAAGATGACCTGTCATAAAGATTGCACGATTATCTTTTGATTTGATAAGTGTAACTCCTACATCAGGACTTTCTGCAAGAATGCAAAGTTCATCATGTTTAATGATGTCTTCTTTTTTGATTGCAGTATGACGGGACTGTGGAATATAAAATTTATCATCAAATCCGCGCATTAAAGGATCTGCAAATACGGAACGGGTGTTTTCAAAAATTCCGAACATTTTCTGGTCCAGGGAATATTTTGGAATTCCGTAATGGTGATAGAGCCCTGCCTGAGCGCCCCAGCAGATATAGAGGGTAGAGAAAACATTTGTCTTTGCGTAATCCATGATTTTGCAAAGTTCATCCCAGTAATCAACTTTTTCAAAAGCAATCTGTTCAACTGGAGCACCGGTAATGATCATGCCATCGTATTTGTGCTTGAAAACTTCTTCGCTTGAAATATAGAATTTTTCAAGGTAATCAGAATGTGTATTTTTAGAAACATGGCCTTCCATTCTTACAAGGGAAATTTCAACCTGAAGAGGAGTGTTTCCCAAAAGGCGCAAAAGCTGAGTTTCTGTAGTTTCTTTTGTAGGCATGAGGTTGACGATTGCAATTTTAAGAGGACGGATGTCCTGGGTTGTTGCACGGTCGTCTGTCATGACAAAGATATTTTCCTGCTCAAGTGTTTTGCAGGCTGGTAAATCGCTGTTAATCTTAATAGGCATATCAGTTGAAATATAGCATAAATGAAGTTTTTTTGCTATAATAAAAAAACTATGAGCAATGATAGAAAAGCAGCATTAAAAAAGTTAAAAAAACTCATTTATCAGCCTCGTCAGAATGTAGATTCTTTCAGAAAAACCATTGATAAGACTTTCTATTCACCACTTTTGCCAAATGGAGTTGAATGTTCTCAGCACAATTATGGCGGCGTTATGTGTGATGTCCTTGAGCCGGGTGTTTATTCATCTTCTAAGATTATGCTTTATGTTCATGGCGGTTCATTTGTCGGCGGTTCAAGAAAGGCTTACCGTACATTCTGTGCCAGTCTTGCTCATGCCATGAGTTGTCGCGTTGTTGTTCCGGAATTCCGTCTTCCGCCGACTCATCCTTTCCCAAACAGTATAGAAGATATTCAGCTTGCGTTCCGATCTGTTTTTACAGAAGAACAGGTTGCATGTTCATTGGATAGTGCCGGACTTAAAAATCCGCGTATGCCTGAACTTATGATTGCTGCAGACGGTTCAGGAGCTTCAATTGCACTTGCATTGCTTTTAAATCTTCGTGAAAGATTCCGTCAATGTATCAGCCAGGTAGTTTTGTTTTCTCCGTGGCTTAATATCGCAGATGCTGTAAGTGCTCCAAAATCAAAGAAATTCAAAGATGAACTTATTAATACAGACGTGATTACAGCTGCGGCTGATGTTTATACATATTCAAGTAATCTTGTTAATCCGCTGGTTTCTCCGATTCTTGCTGAAAAAAAATCCTTAGTGGGTTTCCCTCCTGTTCATATTCAGATGGGAGAAAAAGAAATTTTCCTGGAAGATGCAAAAGTTTTTGCTCAGAGAATTAAAGATGCCGGCGGAACATGTACTGTCGAAGCAGTTCCTGACATGATGTATATGTTCCAGCTGGCAGACGACTGCTTAAGGGAATCTCATCTTGCTGTAGAAAGAATCGGCCGTCTTGTTACTCATGAACCGGAACGACCAGACCGTGCACTTATAAATAATCAGGCTGTTCCAGAAAAATCAGCTGGTGACGAGGAATAATGATGGAACTTCTGTCTCCTGCAGGTAACGTAGAAAAATTATATTATGCCTATGAATATGGAGCAGATGCTGCATATATCGGTCTTAAAAAATTTTCACTTCGCGTAAAGGCTGATAACTTTTATGAAGACGAATATAAAAAAGTTATCGAATTGAAAGAACGCTTTCCTGGCAGAAAACTTCATTGTGCTTTGAATATTGCTTTTCACAATGCAGAAATCGATGCGCTTTTGAATAACCTTGATTATTTTAAGCAGTATCCTATTGATGCTTTTATCGTTCAGGACCTTGGCGTTGTTCCTATTATTCAGAAGAATTTCCCTGATGCACAGCTTCATTTAAGTACACAGGCAAGCTGCATTAACCGTGAAGCCGTAAAGATGTATAAATCACTTGGCTTTAATCGTGTCGTTCTTGGAAGAGAAGCAAGCCTTGCTGAAATCCGTGAAATTAAAGATGCAGTTCCTGATATTGAACTTGAAGTTTTTGCACATGGCGCAATGTGTATTGCATATTCCGGCCGCTGTCTTATGAGCGCACTTCTTACAAACCGCAGTGCACAGTCCGGTCTTTGCAGTCATACCTGCCGCTGGAATTATAATCTTAATGCCCTTGAAACACTTAACGGTGCTGGAGAACGCGGCGGTTTAAAACCTTTTACTCAGGAAGAAGCAAAACTTATTGCGCAGTCAGGCACTCTTGCAATAGAAGAACAGTCCCGCCGCGGTGAATATTTTCCGATTTTTGAAGGCGATGATTTTACTGCGATTCTTTCCAGTAAAGATATCCGTATGGTCGAACACCTTAAAGAAATGCGTGATGCCGGAGTTGACAGCCTTAAAATCGAAGGCCGCATGAAAAGCATTTATTACGTTGCTCTTGTTACACGAGCATACCGAAAAGCTCTTGATGCGCTTGATGGAAAAATTACTGCAGAACAGGCACAGCCATATATTGACGAACTTGAAAATGTCAGCCACCGCGAATCAACAACCGGTTTTTATTTCAGTCGTGCAGATGCAGATAAAACTACAGGCGGTGCTTCTGACAGCCAGTATGACATGAGTGCAACAATCGGTCATGAACTTACTGCAGAAGAAACTGCAAAAGTGATTTCAAAAGGAAATGCAACCCAGAAAGCTTTTGATGATGAACTTGCAGCAATGCATCCTAAAGCACTTGAAGCCCGCATGCGTGACTACGAAAAACATCCTGACCGCAGAATACAGACAGTACAGGAAATTTCTGGCTGGCATATGTATGAATTCAAAGGCCTTAACCTTATGGATTACAACAGCCATGTTGAGTTTGTTTCTCCAAAAATTGTCAGTCAGCTTGCAGAAAAAGGAAAGTGGTTCCTGGTTGATCCTGATAACGGTCAGATCCGAAACTGGGTCTGCGATGGGCATAAATGTGTTTTGTATACTGAATACGAACTTGACCCTGGAACTATTGTCAGAACGAAAGACGAAGGTTACATAAAAGGTCAGGTAAGGGATACAGGACGCTGAGTTTTTTGTCTTGCATCAAGGCGTTGATTCCCTGCATTAATATAATACGCTGTTCCTTTATCTTAAAAAATCTTTACAGAAATTTATTTAATTTTTGTCTTTCTCATCCCAGTCCCAGATTACATCTACAGAACGTTTTTCTACATTCGGAATGTTAAGGTAAACAAGACAGTCAGGTTTATGAATTACAAGGCCTCTTGTGCGGGAAACGTATGCTGTAATTGGATCAGGGAATTTTGGTTTACAGCACTGGGCAATATTCATCATAAAGTTTGAAGTATCTCCAATCCTGATTTTTTCTACATGAGGAATTTCTCCTGCAGGACCTTTTTTTGGTCTTTTCTTTTTCTGGATTGCAGTACTTGCTTCATTTGCCTGAGCTTCGAGATGGCGTTCGTTTCCAAGTTCCTCAAAAGCCTTATCATTTGCATATAACCAGGCATTGATTTTCTGGCGGGCCTTTGCAGTAACGACATGTTCAAGCTGGTTTGCGCCTGGATGTGCCTGAGGGTTCGTAATGATTTCGATAATCTGTGTGTTTTTAAGCGGAGTACTTAACGGAATGATTTTCCCGTCTGCTTTAGCACCCACAATTGTTTCACCGATTTTAGAATGAATGTGATAAGCAAAATCTATGGCAGTAGCACCAACCGGTAACTGGACAACCTGTCCTTTAGGAGTAAAAACAACGATTTTATCTTTTAAAAGATCGTTCTTGAATTCCGCAAAGAAGTTTTCATCAGTAAGATGGTTTTGAGAAAGTTCCCTGAGCTGGTTAAAAATTGAAAGGCTGGAAACATCAATTAGGTCGTGGTTTGTTCCTTTCTTGTAAAGCCAGTGACTTGCAACACCGTGTTCTGCAATGTTATGCATGGCAGTTGTTCGGATCTGAACTTCCAGCGGGCGGCCGTCCATTATTACAGTTGTATGAATGGACTGGTATCCGTTTGATTTTGGCATTGCAATGTAATCTTTGAATCTGCCGTCAAGAGGTGTCCAAAGAATATGTACAATTCCGATAAGGGTATAACATTCTTCGTTTGTGTTACAGATAAGTCTGATGGCAAGAAGGTCGAATAATTCGCCGGCTTCTTTATTGCGCTTACGCATTTTCTGATAAATGGAATAGAAATGTTTTGCTCGTGCCTTTATCGAAACCTGAATGCCGGCTTTTGCTGCACGGCTTTGAATCTGTTCAACTGCTTTAGAAAGAATCTGGTCGCGCTCATCTTTCTTTGATGCAACAATTGCTTTAATCTGCTGAAAAGCCTGAGGGTTGATATATTTAAGGCTTAAGTCTTCAAGCTCATTTTTTTCCTGGGACATACCAAGACGGTTAGCAAGTGGTGCCCAGATATCAAGGGCTTCCTGAGAAACAAGATGCTGGGTTTCTTCGTCATAATCCTTGAGGTTGCGCATGCGGTCAAGTCGGTCTGCAAGTTTTATGAGGATAATACGGATATCGTCAACCATTGCAAAAAGCATTTTTCTTATGGAATCAGCATCTGCAAGAGTCTTTGTGCTTGTTGAAATTTGTTTTGTGCGTGCAATTCCTTCAACAATAGAAATAATCTGCTGTCCAAAATTGTCGCCTATTTCCCGGGATGTGACATTATCAAGAGAAAGAATGTCGTGAAAAAATCCGCCGATGATTGAGTCGCAGTCAAAATTGCTTTTTGCAAGAATGGCTGATACGCGGATCGGATGCAGATAGTAAACTTTATTGTTGCTTCTTGTATGTCCCTGAGATTTTTCTACGAGGAATTTCCATGCACTGCGAATACGTTTTTCATCTTCTTTTGAATACTGGTTGAAATATTCAAAGAATTTCTGAATGAGAAAATCTGGATCTGTTTCCTGAAGCTGATCGAAATATTCGCCTGTCATATAATAATGGTAACAAAAACGGCTGATTTTAACAATATATATTGTTCAAAGTTGTTCTTTATGATACTATAATGCGTAATTTACCTGAACGGTTCATTACACTAAATAAAATACAGGTTGTCTTTGGAGGACTTACCATGAATGTTGTTGTTATGGGTGCTCAGTGGGGCGATGAAGGTAAAGGAAAAATCGTAGATTACCTTGCTGATGATGCAAAATATGTAGTACGTTTCGCCGGTGGTGCTAACGCAGGTCATACAATTGTTGTTGACGGAAAAAAATATGCACTTCATCAGGTACCATCTGGAATCTTGTACCCAGAAAAAGAAGTATTCCTCGGTTCAGGAATGGTTATTGATCCTGAAGCTTTGTTCAAGGAACTTCAGATGCTTACAGACAGCGGCATTAATTGGGAAGGACGCGTATTCATTTCTGACCGCGCTCATCTTACACTCCCTGGTTACCGCAAAATGGACGTAGAACGCGACGCAGCTCGCAAACGCCCTATCGGAACAACAGGCCGCGGAATCGGAACAACTTATTCACAGAAATCAGAACGTGACGGTATTCGTCTTGCTGACCTTGACTGGGAAGAAAAGATGAATGACCTCGATGCCCAGGACAAGGAATTCCTTGCTCCATATATGGACAAACTCCTTAAAATGCGTGTTAACATGGCAGAAAAAATGTGGGAATACCGCAACGAAAAGATTCTTTTCGAAGGTGCTCAGGGTGCTATGCTTGACATCGATTCTGGTACATATCCATATGTAAGTTCAGGTGCTTCTTGTGCAGCCGGAGCTTCTACAGGTGCAGGAATCGGTCCACGCAACATTGACCGCGTATTTGCTGTATTCAAGGCATACGAAACACGTGTTGGAAACGGTCCAATGCCAACAGAATTCAATAACGAATCAGAAGGTGAACTTTGTGAATTCGTTCGTAATACAGGAAATGAATTCGGTGTAACAACAGGTCGTCCACGCCGTTGTGGTTATCTTGACCTGGTAGCATTGCGCTATGCTTGTCATGTAAACTCAATCGACTCACTCGTTCTTACACACCTTGATATTTACGATACAATGGACGAAATCGAAGCTTGTGTTGCTTACGACATTAACGGAAAAATCGTAACAGAATTCCCTGCAAGTATCCCAGACCTTAACGCTGCAAAACCAGTACTTAAAAAGTTTGCCGGCTGGAAAACAGACCTTAAGAAATGTGGTTCTTACAAGAAAATGCCAAAGAACGCAAAAGCTTATGTTGAATTCATCGAAGCCTTTACAGATACACCAGTTGGAATCGTATCAGTAGGTGCAGAACGCAGCGAAACATACATGAGAATTAAACCTTGGAAGAAATAAGCTTTAATTTAAAGCTGCTGTTTCAACTGAGAAACTAAAACAAAACCCGTCAGATTTCAAATCCGACGGGTTTTATTTTTTTTGTTCCAATTGTAAAAGTTTCAGTTAGAATCCTTTCTTTACTTTGTCCATGAACTGATTTCCGCGGTCAAATTCATTTGTAAACATTCCAAAAGAAGTTGCTCCAGGCGAGAATACGATTGTATCAGTGCGTGGTGCTGTATTTGACTGCAGGTTATTTTTAAGTTCACCTAAAAGCGAATCAAGACTTGGATATGGACCTTTATATTGGACATTTGTTCCTTCAAGTTTTTTGAGCAGTTTGTCAGTACCTGTTCCTTCAAGAAGATAAAGGTCAGCTACAGGAGTTGCATTTGAGTTTTGTGTATCAAGAGTGTGTGCAAGAATATCAAATTCAAGGCCTTTGTCTGTTCCGCCTGTAATGAATACGATAGGCTTTCCAAAACTCTGGCTTGCTGCTGCAGCTGCTTCTGGTACAGTTGAGCATGAGTCATTAAAGAATTTGTAAGTTGTGTTGTTACACTGCCAGGTATGGAAAAACTGAAGTCTGTGAGGAATGCCGGTCCAGTTTGAAAGAATAGAAGCTGTTTTTTCTGCATCAACTCCCATCAAAGCCATAACAAGAGCTGCATTCAAAACATTCTGTCTCTGGTGAACTCCTGGAACCTTAAGTTTTGTAAGAACTGTCTGAGGTTTGATCCATGAAGGAATTTTTGCAACGCCGCTGAAGTTGTTGTCATCATCAAAAGTCTGCCATACGCCTTCAACATTTTTCTTGTTAAGCGGATCAAGGTTGTTCTGGCTGTAACGCAGAACTTTTGCTTTTGTTTCGTGTGCAAAAATATTTCCCCATGTTCCGCCTGTTGCAGGGCCTGTTCCGGCAGCATCTTTATCTGCATCAATGATTGTAAAATCATTTTCGTCCTGGTCAGCATAAATAAGTGATTTGTCTGCAACATAGTCGCGCATGTTGCCGTACCAGTTCTGGTGGTCAGGGACAATTTTTGTAATCAGTGCAATATGTGGTTTTAAAAGTTTGCGTCCTCTAAGGTCTGCAAGCTGCCAGCTTGAAAGTTCAAGAACAACAGGAGTCTGTTCAGTTGTTTCTTCAAGGAAGGTGAGTGGACTTACTGTAATGTTTCCGCCCAAAAAAGTTTTGATTCCAGCTTCGTTAAGACCATAATGAATTGCACTTACTGTAGAAGATTTTCCTTTACTTCCAGTGATTGCAATAATCGGAGATTTTGTCAGTGCAAGAAAAATACTGATGTCAGTTTCAATTCTTTTTGCAGCACTTAAGAATTTATTTCCCTGAATTTTAACGCCCGGGTTTTTGATAACACAGTCAGCGTTTTCAAAGTCTTCGATTTTGTGTTCGCCAAGAACATAAGTAAGGCGGCTTGTATCAAGATTTTTATCACTTGCAATGGAATCGATTGTAGGCTTTAACTGCTGTTCATTCTTCATGTCGGTTGCAATTACATATGCACCATGTTTAAGTAAAAAGCGTACGCAGGCTTCACCACCACCATTAAGTCCAAGTCCCATGACAGTAATGTGTTTATCTTTGATGTCTTCAATTGATTTGAAAAAACATCCTTCAGGGTAAACGTGAGCGTTAGATTCCATTTTAATTCCTCGTGAAAAAATTTATAAATTAATTATTTTGAAGTCTGTAAAGCATTCTTTGACTTGAATCTTTCGATTGCTTCTTCAAGAACAAGTTCAATAAGGCTGCTGTATGCAAGACCAGATGCTTCACACATTTTTGGGAACATACTGATAGAAGTAAATCCCGGCAATGTGTTGATTTCGTTGATGTAAATTTCACCGTTGTCTTTATCAATAAAGAAGTCAACACGGCTCAAGCCAGAAGCATTTACAGCTTCGTATGCTTTAACGGCAGTTTCTTTTACATAAGCCATCTGTTCTTCTGTAATGTCTGCAGGAATTTTAAGAGCAGCGCCGTCAGGATCATTGTATTTTGCTTCGTAGTCATAAAATTCATGAGTTGGAACAACTTCACCAGGATTATAAGCTGTTACTTTTGATGCAGCAGTTGTTTCAATTACAGAGTTACCGGTAACAGAACATTCAACTTCTTTTGCGTTAACTGCTTTTTCTACCAGTACTTTGTTGTCGTACATAAATGCTTCCATTAAAGCCATAGAAAATTCTTTAGGGTTAGAAGCTTTTGATGCACCTACAGAAGAACCTGCATTACATGGTTTTACAAATAACGGGAATCCGAACTTTTCAATTGCTGAAGCAAAAAGTTCGTCGTATTTTTTTGAATCACTGATATCAGCTTTTGTATAAGTTACATATGGTACAACAGGAAGTCCGTTAACTTCCCAGATTTTCTTTGTAAAATCTTTATCCATAGAAACTGCACTTGCCATAACGCCACAGCCAACATATGGAATTTCACAGCTTTCAAGAAGTCCCTGAAGAATTCCGTCTTCTACAAACTGTCCGTGCATTACAGGGAAAACTACATCAACAGGAATCTGCTTGCCGTTGATTGAAAAAGATGTTTTCCCGTTTCCAGGAAGAATGTGAACAGCCTTGTCGTTTGCTTCTACAATTCTAAGAGTTGCCTTTTCGTCATCAAGAACGCGGTTGAGTTCATCTTCTGACTGAAGGAACCAGTGATTGTCTTTAGTAATACCGATAAGAACAAGCTGATGTTTTTTCAGATCAATGTTTCTGACAACAGATGTTGCTGAAACAAGTGATACTTCGTGTTCGCTAGAGCGTCCGCCATAAAGAATTGCAATTGTCATTTTGTGTACCCCATTTCGTTAAGTGCCGATGTGGCTTCTGCGATTTCGTCATACGGCATTGTGTAATCTTTGTATATAATAGAATTTTCGTGACCTTTTCCTAAAAGCAGAACAATGTCATCTTTTGAAGCCATTGCAAATGCTCTTCTGATTGCCTGTTTTCTGTCGGCAATATAAAAAAGATCACTGTTAAGTGTTTTACCAGCTTTAAGTGCACCCTGACCAATGTCCTGGATAATTTTCATTGAATCTTCCTGGCGTGGATCTTCATCAGTAAGAATTACAACATCGCAAAGGCGGCCTGCAATTTCTCCCTGAAGAGGGCGTTTAGTTGTATCACGTTCACCGGCACTTCCAAATAAAGCAATTACTTTTCCCTTGCATCTGTTTTTAACAGGAGGGAAAATTGTTTCAAAAGAAGAAGGTGTATGTGCATAATCAACAAGAACTTCAAATTCCTGACCAAAATTCAATGTTGTCATACGGCCGCACACAGGTTTGAGGCTTGGAATAAGCGGAACAAGATCAGTGAACTTAAGTCCTGTAAGTCCTGAAACGGCAATCAAAGCAGCCATTACATTGTATGTATTGAATGCACCAGGAAGGTTTGCGTTTACAGTAAAGCGTTCGCCCATGTGTTCGCATTCAAAAGAAATTCCTGACTGAGTGCTTGTAATGTTTAAGCCTTTTGTTACGCTGATGTTCTGCGGAATTTCAGGAAGAACCGGAACGCCTTCTGTTGTGCCGGCAGCTTTTCCAGCCATTGCGTTTGTAGTAAAGCCGTAAATTTTTTGTTTTGTGTTTTCTGCAAAGTAAGGGAATTCCTTGTCTTCAAGATTTACGATTCCAAAAGAAGGAACTTCCTGGCGTTCACCGTTAATAGTTTTAATATGATTGTGTTCATCAAGTGCGCGGAAAAGATTTGCCTTGTCGTGTTTGTACTGATCAAAGGTTCCGTGGAATTCAAGATGTTCAAGAGTAACATTCATGAAAATTCCGCAGTCAAAACAAACGCAGTCAAGGCGTCCAAGTTTTTTAGAAAGACCGTGACTTGAACTTTCTACAACAGCATATTCACAACCATTGAGAATCATATCGTAAAGATGTTTTTGAACGATAGGGCTTTCAGGAGTAGTGGTGTGCTGCGGATTACTCATTGCGTCAGAACCTAAAGAATACTGAACTGTAGAAATGAATCCTGCTTTATGACCTGCAAGGCGTAAAAGCTGCCATACAAAACTTACAGTACTTGATTTTCCTTCAGTCCCAGTAACACCGATAACTTTAAGTTTCTTAGAAGGAGAATCGTAAAAGGCATCGCTTACAGGTCCCATGCAAAGACGGGCATCATCAACTTTAAGGAAAACAGGCATGTCAGCCATTTTGCTTTCAAGGGCTTTGTCGATTCCCCGTTTAATAATGATTTTTGCAATTTCAAGCTGTTCTTCGTGAGGGATTTCTCCCTGATAAATAATTACGTTTGCGCCTTTTTCGACAGCCATTTTAATAAAACGGTTTCCGTCAGTATGAAGGCCCGGCAGCGCAAAGAACAGTGCACCTGCAGTAACAAGGCGCGAGTCAAAAACGATATCAGTAACGGGAGTGAGCCCGATAATATTTTCATCCAAAGGTGTAATGCCGTCGGCTGCGAGAGCCTTATATTTTATGACCGGCAGTAAAGCAGAAAGAATTTTTTCCATAACATTACTATAATAATGAATCTTGCAGTCCTTCACAATACCACATATAATGAGTTTATGTACAAAGTTAGAATTGAATCAGATTTTGCAGCCGCTCATTTTTTGCGCGACTATAACGGAAAATGCGAAAACCTTCATGGACATAATTACAAAGTATTCGTTTACTTAAGAGGCGAAGTTCTTAACGAAGGCGGAATGCTTTTTGATTTTTCCTGCCTTAAAAAAATCACAAAAAAAGTTCTTGATGTAATTGATCATACAAACCTTAATGACCTTGTCCGTGACGGAGTAAGCGTATTTGATCAGAATCCAAGCGCAGAAAGAATTGCTTTCTATATTTATGAAGAAATTCTAAAAGAAGCAGAAAATCTTGGATTTGACCTTGAATTTGCTCAGGACAAAAAAGAAGCCTTTTTATATCGCGTCGATGTCTTTGAAACAGAAAAAAGCAGGGCATCATTTTGTATAGTATAATAAATTTAATAGACTTGCTTTTTATATCATAATGATGTTAAAATTACTGTAATAAAAAAGTTCCTTGAATGTTTATACTTCGTAAGGAGGAACAAATGAAGTTAATTCGCTTATCAAAACTGGCTCTTGCCGCACTTTTGTCACTTTCTTTGTTTTCATGTAATTTTTTTACAAATTCTCTTGGTACATGGGCAAAACGCGATGTTAAATCAGAATACAATAAAAAATCATCAGAGGAATTAGTTAAGCTTCTTGACGATGATAACCTTGCAACTGATAAAGAAACATCTGCAGCAGTCCTTGAAGCATTGGGAGCAAAGACAGACCTTAAAAATCTTCCTGTTGAACAGAAAGAAAAAGTTCTTGATCTTATGACAACAACAACTCTTTCAATAGGTACATTAATCGATTCTGTTCAGGATATTCTTTCACAGGATAATCCTGATGCCTCTTCTGTAATCTCTTCAATCCTGGAATGTGTAAGTCCTGCAGATACTGCTGCAACCCTAACAATCCTTGGTGACACAGAAACTCTTGACAATGCAGATCCACTTACAATTATGATGGCAGCAACTTCTGTTGTAGCTCAGATTGCAAAAGAAAATGATCTTGCAAATAAGACTTCAGCTATTGCTTCAGAAATTCAGGAAGTAATTGCAAATGGTAAAAATACAGATGCTGCTGTAGATGCAGTTCTTGGAGCAGCTGTTTCACCTGAAGCAAAAAAAGATCTTAAAGTTGTATTTGATTCCCTTCAGCATCTTGCTTCAAACCGCGCTGAAGATATTGGTAATATTGAATTACCAGGCGGAATTAAATTCTCCGATTTACTCGCCCCTTCTGGTACTTGATTTTAAAGGAGTAAGACTATGAAAAAGATTATTACAATATTTACTACAATAATTTTATGTACTTTTGCTTTTGCAGAAGGTTATAAACCTGTTCTCCATTCAAAAGGAACTATCCGTCAGCAGGGTTTTGGCGGTCTTTATACAACAGATAAAAATTCTTTCGAAGGAATGTACGCAAACCCGGCAATGCTTGGGGAACGCAAAAAGCATTCTCTGTTTCCTTCAATTCAGGTAAATGCAGCAGGTGAACTTGAAACTGGCTGGAATCTCATCAAAAAAATGAAAGATGGAATTCAGACACAGGACATTATGAACGAACTTTCAGGCAAGGACCGTATTGTTCTTAAAGCTGATGTCCTGCCGATTTTGAGTTTTGGACATATTTCTCCTGTTGGCTTTGGCTGGGGATTGAATACACAGGTATACGCAGACGCAATAATTCCAAGCGTAAACAAGTCAAATATCAATGTAGGAGCAGAAACAGTTCTTACTCTTGGATTTGGATTTAAAATCATCAATGCTGAATATTTCGGACTTTCTGTAGGAGCTGCAGCAAAAGGATTTGTTCAGGCAAATGCAGGTTATAATGGAAATCCTCTTGAAATCCAGGATTACTTTAAGGATATTCAGAATGTACCAATTGATTTGACTTACGGATTTGGTTTTGATGCCGGTGCTCTTGTTACAATTGCAAAATTTCTTGATATCGGTGTAGCTTACTATGATATTTATACACCAACATATACAACATCATTAAAGCTTGCAGATAAATCAGTTACCGGAAAATCAGAAGGCAAAATTCTTGGTCGTCTTGCAGCTGGTGTTGGTTTTAATATTCCTGTAGATGGAAAATTCCTTTCTAACTGTAAGATTATGGTTGATTACCGCGATGTATTTGCATTGTTTGGACAGGGCCAGTCAGCCCGCAACCCGATTCTTGAACTTTCGGCAGGTATTGAACTTTCACTGTTTAAAATCCTTAACTTCCGTTTTGGTATTTCAGAAATGTATCCGGCAGCAGGTTTTGGATTGAGCTTTGGTACATTCAAAATTGAAGGTTCTTTCTACGGCCGTGAACTTGGTCTTGAACCTGGCAGCGCTCCATGTTTGAACGCCGGCCTTAATATCGGATTTAACTACTAATGAGTACTCCAACCCCTCACAATGCAGCAGTAAAAGGGCAGATTGCAAAGACTGTCCTTTTACCAGGGGATCCTGACAGAGCCCGTTATATCGCTGAAAATTTTCTGACCGATGCACAACTGGTTTCAGAAATTCGTGGAATTCCATGTTACACAGGAAAGTATAACGGTAAAAGCGTGTCGGTTATGGCAAGCGGAATGGGGGGAGCTTCGGCTGGAATTTATTCCTGGGAATTATTTACTTTATACGACGTTGATAACATCATCAGAATCGGAACAGCAGGCGGCTTTAAAACAGAAATTGCTGTAGGCGACCTTGTAATGGCAATGAGCGCCTGTACAGATTCAAATTATGCTTATCAATATAATTTGCATGGAACTTATTCACCCTGCGCTGACTTTAATCTTTTACAGAATGCAATGAAAATTGCAGATTCAAATAATATTAAAAGTCATGCAGGAATGATTTTTTCATCAGATATGTACAGCGATTACAATGCAATGGGAGACGACTTGTGGCATAAATGGGCAGATTACGGATGTCTTTGCCAGGATATGGAAACTTACGCCCTCTATTGCAATGCTAAGCGTTCCGGAAAAAAAGCTCTTTCGATTTTAACAAATGTTGCAGACTGCATTACAGGAAAATGCCTGGAAGGCGGGATACCTGCATTGCAGCCAATGATAAAAGTTGCACTTGAACTTGCAGCCGTTTAATTTCTGTAAAAATTTATAAGACTTAGAAGCATTCTTTCATTTCTTCAAGAATTTCAAGTGCGTTGATTCCTGTTGTCAGATCAGATTTCAGTTCACAGCGGCCGTCAAGAAAATCCACAGCATTTTTAATCATGTTCGAAAAATATAAAGTTTTTGCAGGGATTTTTACTTTTTTGTCTTTTAACAGGGAATAAAATCCTGTGTAAAAAGGTGAGGTCTGTCTGCTGTAGAATTTGGCATAACCGTTTCCGATACAGATTCTTCCGGTCGTTCCAAGAACTTCAACTTCAAATCCAAAGAATTTACATTTTCCTGACATAAAAATATCAATCTGCGGAATGTGTTTTGTTGAATAATGTGCGCAAAAACTTCTGACAACCTTTTTTTCTTTTTTATCATAATCAAGGCCGGTGATTACAGGTTCAGCAAGAAGTTTTGCATTCTTTTGTTCAACAGCCTCTGCCAGAAACTGAACGATATCCACAAGATGAGTTCCGTCATGAATAAGGCTGTAACCGCCTGTATCCTGTGCTTTAGGATCATAAAGTTTGAGACCGCTGAATAAAGATGCTTTGATGTACTGAATGTCACCGATTTTTGTAATGTAAGCTCTTGCTGCATTGTAATCCTGCGCAAAGCGGCGTTCATGATTTATCATTACAGGAACTTTGTATTTTTTTGATGCTTTTTGAATGAGGGCAGCTTCCTTAGTATTCACAGCAACAGGTTTTTCAAGAATTACAAGCCGTGGTTTTGCTTTTATTGCATTTATTGCACAGTCAAGGTGAGCATATTCATTTACAGCAACTGTTATGATATCAGGTTTTGTTTCAGGATTTTTTACAAGTTCAGAAGAGAAAAAGCTTTGTGTTGAATCAAAAACTTTTGCTTTAGGATTGAATCTGGCCCATTGAGCAAGATTTTCAGGGTTAGAATCAACACCTGCAATAAGGCGGATTTTTTTGTTTTCAAGCAGAGCCATTGTATGGCTTGCAGGCTGTTCCCGTTTTTTGTCAAAGCCTAAAGTAAATCCAATTCTTCCTGTACCGATAATTGCTGCTTTATACATTCAGCTCTCCAAGACTTAAAATAAAGGCTGCCCGTATTGGACAGCCTTAAGGTTAACAAAAATTATTTTTATTGAGCACCGATTGATGCACTGCGTACGATTACATCGTGTGCAGAACCTTCAGAGATAGAAGCAGAAGAAACAAGAGTAATCTTTGCTTTTTCCTGAAGTTCAGGAATTGTAAGTGCACCACAGTTACACATTGTGTGACTTACTTTGCTCAAAGTCATGTTTACGTTGTCATGGAGGCTTCCGGCATAAGGAACGTATGAATCAACACCTTCTTCGAATGCCATTTTCTTTGCGCCGCCAAGGTCGTAACGCTGCCAGTTGCGGGCACGGTTTGAACCTTCACCCCAGTATTCTTTAACGTAGCTGCCGTTAACCATAAGTTTGTTGGTTGGAGATTCGTCAAAGCGGGCAAAGTAGCGTCCCAGCATTACAAAGTCAGAACCCATTGCAAGTGCAAGAGTAATATGATAGTCGTGTACGATTCCACCGTCAGAACAGATAGGAATGTATACACCTGTTTTTTCGTACCATTCATCGCGGGCTTTTGCTACTTCGATTGTAGCAGTTGCCTGTCCGCGTCCAATACCTTTCTGTTCGCGTGTGATACAGATAGATCCGCCGCCAATACCGATTTTAATAAAGTCAGCACCGTTTTCTGCAAGGAAGTTAAATCCTTCGCGGTCTACAACGTTACCTGCACCAACTTTTGCGTTTGGCCATTTAGCGTGAATGTCGTGAAGTGCACGTTTCTGCCATTCTGAAAAACCTTCAGAAGAGTCAAGACAAAGAACATCAGCGCCTGCTTCAAGAAGGGCTGGAACGCGTTCCATGTAGTCGCGTGTATTGATTCCGGCACCTACGATGTAGCGTTTCTGTGAGTCAAGAAGTTCATTTGGATGTTCTTCATGGCTTGCAGCATCTTTGCGGAATACCAGGTAAAGAAGACGGCCTTCTTTGTCAAGAATAGGAAGCTGGTTGATTTTGTTTTCCCAGATAAGGTCATTTGCCTGATCAAGAGTGATTCCTTCTTCTGCTTTGATAAGTTTAGCAAGAGGAGTCATGTATTTTGCAACAGTTTCTGTTGGGCTTGTTTTGTCAAGGCGGTAATCGCGGTCAGTAATGATACCTTCGAGTTTACCGTTTTCTGTTCCGTCAGAAGTAACAGCAACAGTTGAATGGCCTGTTTTTTCTACAAGAGCCTGAAGGTCAGCAAGAGTAGCATCAGAACGGATATTTGTGTCTGAAGTAACAAAACCTGCTTTGTATGCCTTAACGCGGGCAATCATTGCTGCCTGCTGTTCGATTGTCTGTGAACCGTAAATGAAAGAAATACCGCCTTCTTTTGCAAGCGCTACGGCAAGTGTATCGTTAGAAACAGACTGCATTACAGCAGAAACCATAGGAATGTTCATTGTAAGAGGACATTTTTCACCGGCTTTTTTGTTGTATTTAACAACAGGTGTTGTAAGTTTTACATTTGACGGGATGCATTCTGCCGAAGAGTAACCAGGAACCAAAAGATATTCACCGAATGTGTGAGATGGTTCTTCAAAATAATATGCCATATTCTGCTCCTTAAAATACTAAAAAATATATTAGGGTAGAATAGCAATAAAAAGGCCTGCTTGTCAATATAAGCAGGCTTTAGCAAAAATCATTGAAACAAAACCTATTCAAGTTCGATTATATCTACAACTTTACCGTTTGCAATGAATGCTTTGATGTGAAGACCGGTTTCTCTTAGTAAATAACTGAATCCTCTGTTCTGGTAGCTTCTGATATCATCATAAACTTTTGAAGAAGAAATTTCGTAAAGGCTTTCATCATAAAATCTTCTTGTAAAACTGTCATAAAGATATTCGTGGCGTTCTGTTTCCTGACGGCTTGCTTCTACAAGGTCAACTCTCCATACTCTGTAAGTATAAGGAACATATTTGTCATAGTAACCGGAAGTTTTCCAGAGTTTTGCTTTTGTTGATGCTTCTGATTTAAATGTTCCGTCATATCTCCAGTGAGAAGAAGAATCCTGTTTGAGTTCATAAAGATAGTAGGATGCACCGATATCGTTTTTTTCGAATAACTGTTTTTCCTGACTTTTATTGTACATGTTGTAGTTAGCAAGGTAGTTGTTAAACTGTCTGATGTTTTTGTTTATGGCAGCATTATCATTTTCGTGGTGGAATTCAAGCTTGCCTGCATCATTGTATGAATAATATTTATGAGGTCCTCTGTAAGAAGCTTTAAGATAGCAGCCGTCAGCACATTCTAAGCATTTGAAATTCATTAAAGAAACTTTTTCTGCTTTTTTGTAATAAATTGTTCTGGTCTTTGATACAATATGATGTTCTTCTTTGTTGTTGCATTCAAGTACAGAATCATAACCTTCACTTGCGCCAAGAGAAATAATATTTGAATCAAAATATGATCCAAGGGATTTTACGCTTTTACCGATAAAATACGAAGATCCCTGGCTTGCAACGCCCATACTTGCGCATGAAAAAAACAAAACAGAAGTAAAAGCTAAAAGTCCAAAATTAAAAATCTTTTTCATATAAATTTTCCCTGATTTAGAATTGATTACATTATAAAAGCAAAAGTTAAAATAGTTAAGTGTGAATTCTAATAATTAGAAAACTCTAATAATCTTAAGCAGATCTTGGCAAACTTTAAAATTTTTTAGATTTATGCTATTATCGGCTAATGACTTTAATCGCAGGTCCAATGGCAACTTTGAGTCATCAGGGATTGCGCCGCCTTATCGAAGAATTTGGCGGTTGTGATGAATATTATACCGAGATGATTCATGCACCGTCCTTATTGAATGGCGGTCCTTTCGAAAAATATTATATTCTCAACGATTTTGCTGCTGATAAAATTGTCTGGCAGCTTACAGGAACAGAACCTGAGTCAATGGCAAAAGGCGCGCAGATTTTATGCGGTCTTGGTGGAATTGGAATAGATATCAATATGGGCTGCAGTGCACCGGCTATCTATAAAACAGGAGCCGGAATTTCCTGGATGCTAAAACCTGTAGAAGAAACCCGTGCCATGGTTTCAGGCATCAAAGAAACAATCGAAAAATACATTCAGGAAAATCCAGAAAGAAAAATCCGCCTGAGCGTAAAGTTAAGGCTTGGAGACGATGATTTTAAGCCACAAGACTTTTTCAAGTTCTGCGATATGTTAGTGGATTGCGGGGTAGAGCAGATTGTTCTTCATCCCCGAACAAAAAAAGAAAAACTCTGCCGTCCTCCAAGATATCATTACGTTCAGGATTTAGTTCATCATTTTGACGGCAGTCCTAAAAAGCCTAAAATAATTCTCAACGGAAATATTACAGATACTGCAAGTGCAGTAAATGCATACAAAGCGGCCCCTGACATTGACGGAATGATGATAGCCCGCGCCAGTGCCCAGAAACCCTGGATTTTTGAACAGATTAAAGCGACATTTGAAAACCGTGACTGCGCAGTGGAACAGGTAGATCTTCTGGCGACTGCAATAAAATTTCTTGATGATTTAAGAAATTACCAGCCCCAGGAATTCTGGAAGACAAGAATGCAGCGTTTTTTCAGCTACTATTGTGATAACCTTAAATTCGGTTCTTATATCAAGGGAAAGGTTTTAAACGCAAAAACACTGGAAGAAGCACAGACGTTATTTTCGTCATACTTCGACCAGTGTCCTGATGAAAAAATTCTGACTCTAAAGAATTAAAGTTTTTCGATTACTTTTGAGGCTTCTTCAAGTTCAGGGATTTCAAGAGATTCTACATCACCTGCATCAATTGCAGCGCTTGTTGTGCTTTCCATAGGAAGACGTGCAAGAACAGGCAGATTGAATGATTTTGCAATGTTTTCGATATTGCTCTGACCAAAGACAAAAATCTTTTTATCACAATCTGGACATTTTACATAACTCATGTTTTCGATGAGCCCCAGAATAGGAATATTCATCATGTTTGCCATCTTAACGGCTTTTTCTACGATAACGCGTACGAGCTGCTGTGGAGAAGAAACAATGATGATTCCGTCAATTGGAAGTGACTGGAATACAGTAAGCGGTACATCACCGGTTCCAGGCGGCATATCAACAAACATGTAGTCAACATCCTGCCACATTACATCAGTCCAGAACTGTTTAACAGCTCCTGCAATTACAGGACCTCGCCATACAACAGGATCGTTTTCGTTTTCAAGAAGAAGGTTCATAGACATAAGCTGAATGCCTTTGTCAGTAACAACAGGTTTAAGACAGTTGCCGTCATCAGTAGTTATGGCACGTTCACTGCCAACGCCAAAGCTTTCTGGGATAGAAGGGCCTGTAATGTCAGCGTCAAGAATTGCGCTTTTATAACCCATCTTATTCATTTTGCATGCAAGAAGGCTTGTAACAAGTGATTTTCCAACGCCACCTTTACCACTTACAATGCCGATAACTTTTTTTACTTTAGCACCTTCGTGAAGGCTAACCTGGAAATCTTTTTTTTCGCATTTAGAACCGCAGCTTGAGCAGTTATGTGAACAGTTTTCTGCCATGAAATTATTCCTCAAAAGAATATAAAGTCTATACCTAAATATAATAAATTAAAAAAAATAAATCAAATTTAAAATAAAAAAGCTGTCTGAGATTTTACTCAAACAGCTTTTATTGAAGTTTATGAAAACCTCAAAAACCGTTCAAGCCAGATTCTGCTGTAAAAGCACTGCATCTGACTTGAATTATTCCTTCAGTTCAAATTATTTGTTTGAAATAAGGAATGTTTTTGAATCAAGCTTAAGGCTTGTTTCTGGAGTAGCTTCTCTGAGTTTGAGAACCTTAAGAGCAACACCGTTTCCTGTTGATTCGAGGTGAAGAACAGCAGAAAGGCTTGCAAGAACATCAGCAGATGCACAGTCGTTAAGTTTGTCGCTGTCACATGTAGATGTCATCCAGATTACAAGGTTTTCAGATTTAGCAAAGTCGAGAACTGCTTTCATATCTGCAGCAGTAGCTTCTTTTGCGAATGTATCGTCAATTACAAGTGAAGATACTTCAAATCCAGCACCTTTCATTGCAGAAATTGTGTTAACAAGTTTCTGGAGTGTAAAGTTTTCTGGGTTGAACTTGAGAGTTGTGCGGTTGCGCATAACGTCTGCTTTAAGTTCAGCTTCGTTTGAAATATTCTTTTTCTTTGCGATTTCAGCAAATACTGTTGAGTACCAGTAGTTTACGCTTGAACCCTGTGCGTCAAAAGAAACGTGAACAAGCTGTTTACCAGCCAAAAGTGCGTCAAGACCGAACTGTACGAGTACAGCAGATTTTCCCATACCTTTAGCAGATGTAATCAAACCGATTTCACCAGCTTTGAGACCGCCGTTTGTAGCATTGTCAAATGCACGAATAGGGCTGCAGTCAAGTAAATCTTTCTTATCCATATTCTTTCTCCTTATTTCTGTGCAGCTTTCTTTTCTTCCTGGTACTTCTTCTGGAGTTCTTCAGAAACATTGTTTGGAACTTTACCATATTTAAGGAATTCCATTGTGAATTCTGCTTTACCCTGTGTAGAAGAACGAAGGATTGTAGAGAAGCCGAACATTTCGCTAAGTGGTACTTCAGCGTTTACTGTTGTCTGGTTGTTTTCATCTGTAGATTCAAGGATTACACCACGGCGCTGGTTGATAAGACCAAAGATGTTACCCTGGAATTCTGTAGGACCTTCAATTGAAACTTTCATGATAGGTTCAAGGATAGCTGGTTTAGCTTTTGCATAAGCTTCACGGAATGCTCCGATAGCAGCTGTCTGGAATGCGATATCAGAAGAGTCAACAGGATGGTACTGACCATCGTTGATTGTAACTTTTACACCTACGATAGGGAATCCGATCAAAGTACCTTTTTCGATAGCTTTCTTGAAACCTTTGTCACAAGAAGGGATGTATTCGTTAGGAATTGCACCACCTTTGATCATATCTACGAATTCGTAATCTTTTTCTGTAATAGGTTCGATGAAACCTGCAACACGACCGTACTGACCAGAACCACCAGTCTGTTTTTTGTGTGTGTAGTTGAAGTCAGCCTGAGCTGTGATAGATTCACGGTAAGCAACCTGTGGAGCACCTGTTTCTACTTCACATTTATATTCGCGCTTCATACGTTCAACGTATACAGCAAGGTGAAGTTCACCCATACCCTTGATGATTGTTTCACCAGATTCTGGATCCATGTATGACTGGAATGTAGGGTCTTCTTTTGTAAAGCGGTTGATAGCTTTACCCATCTGAGCAGCTGCATTCTTGTCTTTTGGTTTGATAGAAAGAGAGATTACAGGGTTTGGAACGTACATAGAAGCCATAGAAAGGTTAAGACCGCCAGAAGTGAATGTATCACCAGAAGCACAGTCTACACCGAACAATGCAACGATATCACCAGGTACACCTTCTGTAATATCTTCCATTGCAGCAGCGTTCATACGTACAAGGCGTCCAACCTTGAACTTTTTCTTATTACGTGTGTTGTAAAGTTCTTCACCTTTCTTGATAGAACCCTGGTAAATACGTGTGTATGTCAACTGACCGTACTGACCGTCATCAAGTTTGAATCCGAGAGCAACACAAGGTTTGTTTTCTGAACAATCAAGTTTAACTTCTGCTTCGTTGTTGTCAAGGTCGAGAGCAACGTTTTCAACTTCGTTTGGAGCTGGGAGGTAGCGAACTACACCGTCCAGGAGAGGCTGGATACCTTTGTTAACATGAGCTGAACCACAGAATACACCAACAAACTGTTCAGCAAGAGTACCCTTACGGATAGCAGCGATGAGTTCTTCTTCAGATGGTTCTTCACCTTCGAGGATTTTTTCCATGAGGGAGTCATCAAAGTTAGCAGCAGCTTCAACGAGTTCCTGACGGTATTCAGCAGCCTGATCTTTGAGGTTAGCAGGAATTTCTGCGTAACGGAGATCTTCACCGTTAGGACCATCAAAGTAGATAGCTTTCATACCAACGAGGTCAACAACACCTTCAAGTTTGTCTTCCAAACCGATAGGGAGTTCCATCATATATGCGTTGAGACCGAGTTTTTCGCGAATCTGCATACGAACGCGAAGTGGGTTAGCACCCTGACGGTCACATTTGTTTACGAATGCGATACGTGGAACGTGGTAACGTTTGAGCTGACGGTCTACAGTAATTGACTGAGACTGAACACCAGCAACGGCACAAAGAATCATGATAGCACCGTCAAGAACGCGAAGTGAGCGTTCAACTTCTACTGTGAAGTCAACGTGGCCCGGAGTGTCGATAACGTTGATTGTGTAGTCTTTCCAGTTAACCTGTGTTGCTGCTGACTGAATTGTGATACCACGTTCACGTTCCAGTTCCATTGAGTCCATAACAGCACCAACACCGTCCTTTCCGCGAACTTCATGAATCTGGTGGATCTTGTTACAGTAGAACAGAATACGTTCTGTTGTTGTTGTTTTACCAGAGTCAATGTGGGCACTGATACCGATATTTCTCATTTTAGAAATATCAAAAGCCATATTGTCACCTCTTAAAAAAAATATATTAAATGCAATTATCTTACAATTTTACTAAAAATATAATCCTTATTCAACTATTAAAGCGTAAAATTCGTTTTATTTTGCATTGGGTAAAAAGTGTCAGAATACAGCATTTATCTTTGCAGTCAACGAAAAGTTCTTTACAGGAAAAACTAAATTCATGCCGGCCTGGTAAGTGTGTTTGATTATTCCTTTGTCCCGTTCAAAAGCGGCGCCAGCAGAAACGGATTTTAAAGGACCTTTTTTAGGATAGACAGCCACGCCGGCATTCCACTGGCTCTGGTCAGGAAAATTCTTATCAGGAATAAAAACATATTTTCCGGTTGCAGCAATGTTCACTTTTTTGAATTTATGGGAATAACGGCCGTAAAAATTAAGTTTTGGAATCAGGGAATTATTAAGGTCGTCAAAACCAGCGCCGGCGTAAAAAGAAAAACTTTTGCCTTTGTCATAGAATTTGATTCCTGCTTTAAGGTTAAGGCTTTCGGTTATGATTTTTGAAGCAGTCCATTCCTTAAGGCTTTTGTCGTATAACGCACCAAGTCCCATGCACAAAGTTTTTGAGTTTTTTGAAAAAGTCAGTTCCGGAATAATTTTAGCCTGTAAGACAGTTTTGTTTTCTGACAGAGAAGCTGTATAAAACGGAACAGGATTTTTCAGCATAAGATTGTCAGTTGCAAAGATTCCAAAATCACAGGAAAAATTATTGTATTTTATGAATCCCTGCGCGTTTGAAAAAAATCTGACAGTATCATGAGGATTAGTTGCAGTCCCTAAAGTTATCAGGGACTTAAAAAAGGGAACTGACAGATAATACTGAAAGCTTAAGGCCTTGTCCCATTGTGAAGAAAAAGGAACATGGGTAAGCCGGTAGCCTGTTTCTTTAGAAGCAGGAAGGTTAAAGGCGTTAAAAGAAAGACTTACGGAATTTCTGAAAAAGTCGCCGCAAAGAAATTCTTTAAAAAAGTTCATGTGAAAATACTGGTCAGGAGTAAAAGCAATGCTTAAGTTTGTGTCTTTGGCAGAAAAAATTCCTGCAAGGCTTACGGCGCGCTCAGGTGCAGAAGTTCCTGCAAGGTTAACGGTTAAGCTTTTGTTGGGATAAAGGCTGTCACAAAAAGCAGAAGGGTATTTATAAAACTGGGGCGATTTGCATAAAGAAGCAGAACCGCTGAAGGAAAGGCTTCCGGTATAAAGTTTAATTGAATAATCTTTTTTGATTCCGTCAAGGCGTGACAGGTCAACCTTAACAGACCAGCATGGAACAGAAAAATTTGTAAAAAAATCTGATATGTTTTCCATTCCAGAAAAATCTTTAATCGGAATCGAAGAAGTTTTCTGATAATACCTGAAATCAAAACAGTCGCTGAAAATTTTAATTCCCCCGGTGAATTTAAAATTTGACAGATCCATATTTTCGTTTACAAAACCGAATTCATTCTTACATGCAGAAGGAAGGCTGTACTGAATGCCGGTAAATAAATCACAGCGGACATTTTTCAATTCCATGGAATAGGCAGAAAAAGATGCGGCGATAATTTTCATGATGAGAATAATGGTTATGAATTTAAAATTCCTCATATGAACAGATACAATTTTTTATTTCTTTTTTACATGATTTTTGAAAAAAAAGTTGTAAAACCGCATTAAAAAAATTCCGATAAACAACATATAGAAAATCGAATGAGGTTTGTTATGGATAAGAAAAAGACAGTATGGCTTATTTTGGCATCAGGTGTATTTTTGTGTGTTGTACTTGTTACAGCCTTGATTATTACAGCTCCTAGTGCTACTCAGGCTCCTCAGGCCGCTTCCATCACAACAATTACTGCTCCTAAAGCAGCACAGACAGCTCCTGTCGTTACAGAAACAGTTGAACAGACAGAAACTGCAGAAAATACAAATGATATTCCGGTACTCCCGGGAACAGAAGATCCAGATGCAGTTCAGATTACAACTGCTTCGCCATCAGAAGCTTTCCCGGAATCTGCTTCCGGCGCATCAGAAAATGTTGCAGCACAAGACAATGCCGTTCAGTCACCTGTTGAAACAACAATTGATCTTAATAATACAGGCTCAGGTTCTTCAGTAAAACCAAAGAGTCAGGCTGGTGTAGAAGCGATCGCAAAAAACAATCAGACAGCAGCACCTAAAACAATTTATACAGCAGAAACTACAGTTGCAAAGGCTCCTGTAACAACAGCTTCAAAACCTGCAGCAACAGAATCAAAAACTTCGAAAGTTACAGCAACAGCAGCTCCTAAAGAAACAGAAGCTGTAAAATACTGGGTACAGGCAGCTTCTTATTCAACAAAAAAAGGTGCAGATACAGCCCGTTCAACTATGGCCGAAACCCGTATTCCTGCAGAAGTATTCACATACAAAGATGCAAAAGACAAGCTTTACTACCGCGTTCGTGTAGGACCATATACAACAAAAAGCGAAGCAGAATACTGGAAGAACCGCATCTGTCAGATTGATTCATTTAAGGATTCAAAGTCGTACATAACGATTAATTAGGTTTAAGGGGCCCGCCCCTTAAGATCCCCGGTTTTTTCGCCGGGGCTTTTTTTTTGTGTTTTTGTTTTTTTGGGGGGAGGGTTGAGTTTGCTTTGTGTGGGGTGGGATGATTTTTTTTTCTGGAACAGGTTCCAGGGGCTTTTTTTTCTGGAGGGGGCTCCAGACCTCCGATTTTTATGGAGAAGGAGAAACCGCTACTGCGAAGCGTGGTTTCTCCCTCTCCATACCTCACCCTCTTCCTGCACGCCTTTGGACCTAAGTCAATAAAGTAGACACAAAAAATGCTAGTTTAAGCTGCAAGGTT